>DATLMN010000322.1:0-11337 GCA_035537255.1 Pyrinomonadaceae bacterium
TGTGTGAGAAAGATCGTGCCCGTTCCGGCTGCGGCCAGCAGGCCCCTGGAACGAGACGATGTGTGCGCGACGCCACCCGTCGCTCCGGCCAGAAAGAGCGCCGTGCGGTCGCCGCGCACATCGTCGGCAAGCTGGCGGCCATCAAGCTCCTCCCACGAGCCTGATCCCGGTCTTAACCCGTGTAGCAACGCGGCCGCTGTGCGTTGCATTTGCGCCTGGGCGCTGTAGAGGTTCACGGGTAAGCGGGATGCCGCCAGCCGCCGATACAAAGAGCCCTGTCTTGATTCGTCGGCTCTCGGATTCGTGATTGTATGAATAATGTTTCTCATCACATCATGAGCATCATCGCAAAAAGGATTATTTCGTCAAAACCGGGCGTCTCCATCACTCCGGTCATCCTCACGTTGGCATTGTCCGTCGTCCCTTCTGTCGCGATCCTTAAAGAATGTCCGGGTGTCTCCTGAGTTCCAGCCAGCGCCACATTCGCGCCCGTACTTATGACCATCACCAGCGACACAATGGCCGCAACTTTTTTAAGTCTCCTCATATTCCCCTCATTTAAGACCGGATTTAAATTTGACTAGATCAAATCAAATGGCCTGCCAGCCACCCGATCTTGTCTTCCTGCCCCGGCTATACCTTATTACAACAGTTGTGCCAGACACGCCACGGCCTCGAAATACACTCCACAGCCCAGTAAAACAGGCCCGTTGAGCCGATTGTAGCGAATTTGGGAAAGCGCGCGGGGTGAAAAAAATTTTGCGGCGCGCGGACTACTCTTAAGGTCTGCGGCGGGCTTTACGTGCCTGTTTTATTCGATTTTTAGGGGGCGTAGAAGAATTTGCCGTGGGTGCAAAAAATTTTGCGTTCTGGCGAGGGGGAGGCTCAGTGTTCCCCTATGTCCAGATCGTCCGTGGTGGTATGCGCGATGTCGAAGCGGCGCAATTTGTAGTTGAGCGTCTGGCGGCTCAAACCCAGCAGCCCTGCGGCGCGCGTCATATTACCGCCCTGGCGCGCCAGGGCCTCTGTCAGCAATTGTCGCTCGATGTCCAGCATCAGTTTTTTGAAATCAATCGGCTCGGAAAAATCGAGATGAAAGCGCACGGGCGAAGAGGTGGCCGTGGCCGTGCGCAGGATGTCAGAGGAGAGCGATTCGGCTCCGACCGATTGACCGTCTTCGGCGAAGACGACGATGCGCTCGATCTCGCTGCGTAGCTGGCGCACGTTGCCGGGCCAGTGGTAGCCGACCAGAAAACTCATCGCCTCGGGCGTGATGCCCGCCAGTTGCCGGTTATTGCGGCGACACATCTCCTCGAAATAGTAAGAGGCGAGCAGCGGAATATCTTCCGGCCGTTCGCGTAGAGGTGGCACTTTGATGACGAACGTGTTGAGACGATAAAAGAGGTCTTCGCGAAAGCGTCCGTCGTGCGTGTCCTGCTCAAGGTCGCGGTTCGTGGCCGCGATTACGCGAACGTTCACTTTCTGCGGCGCTTCGCCCAAAGGCATGATCTCTCCGCCCTGTAGAAAGCGCAGCAGCTTGGGCTGGACTTCGAGCGAGAGGTCGCCGATCTCATCTAAGAAGAGCGTGCCGCCTTCGGCCGCGCGAATGATGCCGCGTTGATCGTTGACAGCGCCGGTGAATGTGCCGCGCCTGTGGCCGAAGAGCTGGCTCTCGACCAGCTCGCGCGGCGCGGCAGTACAGTTGAAGGGAAGAAAAACTTTATCGCGCCGGTGACTCTCTTCATGCAGTGCGCGCGCGATGACCTCTTTGCCCGTCCCGGATTCGCCCAAAACCAGCACGGTCGCATCCGAGTCTTTGAGGCGCTCAAGGCGTGAAAGCACGTCGCGCATCGCAAAGCTGGTGGCGATGATATTGGGAAAGAGCCCGGAAGCCGAAGGCAGCGCCATCGCATTGAAGGGCTTGGCGCGTTTCATGTCCGTGCGCAGGTCTATCATACGCAGCGCAAGTCGCACGCAGCCCACGAGCGCATCCAGTATTTCACGTCGTCGATCAGAGAGCGGCGACGGAGCATGAAGGTAGAGGACGAATGCGCCGCCGTTGCGTCGCGGCGCAAGCGTGCGACAGTGTTCGTCCAGCGCGCCGCGCGGCACAGGTGAAGCAAGCAGCGCGCCGCCTTCCGCAGGGGTCGCGCCAGCCTCCCCGCCCTTCGCCGCCAGATGCTGCGCGACGGCACGGGCTGCGCGCTCGCGCCCGGGCTCGTTTAGATCAATCGTCGCCTGCGCGTAAAGCTGACCGTCGTCGTCTGCGGCGAAGATGGCCGCGCTATCGGCGGCGAGCGCGCTCTTGGCGGCGAACATCAGCTCGCGCAAGAGTCGCTCGCGCCCCGAGGAGGCGCTCAGGATTTGTGTAATCAGTGGAGCAACGTCGGGCGGGATCAGGTTGATGGAGGGCGCTGGCGGAATATGCCATGCGGCCATCTGTTCGGAGGCGCGTTGCGCTTCCGACTCGGCGCGCTCGGCGTCCAGCTTCGCGCCCAGCTCGCGGAACTGTTTGACGGCTTCGCGAAAACGCTCGTGCGCCGCAGGATATTCGCCGCGCCTGACCAGACTCTCGCCATGCTCAAAGATGGTTACGGCCACCTGATAGGTGGCGTTCATCGAACGGAAGGCTTCCTCTGTCTGTTGAAAGAGGCGCTCGCCCTTAGACGGATCGCGCCGCCGCGAGGTAAAGCACGCGAGGTTGCGCTGAAGAATGGCGTCCAGGTAAGGATAGGGCAGGTGTTCCAACTCGCTTTGTGCGACTCTGGCCCAGTCTTCGGCGGCCATCCATTTATCGCTCCGTCGATAGCCCTCGACCAGCAGCAGCGTCGCTTCGCTCGCCAGCCTTTCATCGTTGATCTCGCGCGCCAAATCTCTGGCCTCGCGCGCATAGGTCAGCCCCAGATGAGTGTTGCGCGACATCAGCCACAATCTTGCAAGCGAGCGCAACGACTGCGTCTCGTCCTTTTTGCTGCCCGTCTCTCTGGCAATCGTCAGCGAGTTGCGCAGCAACACATTGGCCTCCTGAATGCGCCCCTGATGCGCACGCAGCATGCCCATCGTCTCCATCCCGCTGCCTTCTCTGATACGGTCGCCGGAAGTACGCGCAATCTCTAAGGCCTGCTGTGCGTGGCTCTCTGCCATCGCCCATTCGCCCGTGTGGATCAGCGTGATGGCTAGATTATTGAAGGACGCGGCGAGCAGCCTGTCGCTCTGTGATCCGGCCAGATGTTCCAGCGCGCGCCGCGAGGCATTGGCCGCTTCGTAAAAATTGCCTTGCAGCAAGAGCATCACGGCCAGATTATTTTGCAGGAGCGCGCGATTGGTTTCGTCCGTCGTGTTGCGCAAGAGGCGCAGCGCGAGGCGATAGCACATCCCCGCCTCGTCCAGATCGCCTTCGTGACGCGCGACCAGCCCCAGATTCATGTACGTGATCGCCAGCGTGCGGTCGCGATGCGAGCGCCTTCCCCATTCGATGGCGATCTCGTAGTGCTCGCGCGCCAGCGGCTGTTCGTCCAGCGACCAATAGGTGCGCCCCAGGCAGTGATAGACGCGGTGCAGGCTGACGGCATCGCCCATCGGCTCTAACAGCTCAAGTGCTCTGTTAAGCAGCGTCACGGAGCGTGGAAAATCCTGTTGCCAGTAAGCGCGCGAGCCGAAGGCCAGCAGCAGCAGGCCGCGCAGATGCGGCGAAAAGTCGTCGAGCGCGCGCACGTCGTAAGGAGACAGGGCTTCGTCCGCACCCTCGTACTGTCCCAGGCCCTCATAAACTTCTGCCAGGGCGGTACGCGCCTGTACGCCGCGCTCGCTCGTCGGCGGGTCTGTGCCCTCTCTGATCAGCCCGACCAGCAGCTTTTGCGCGCCCAGAAGGTCGCCGCGCTCGGTCGCCTTCTGTGCCCGCATCAGGGCATCGGAAAAAGCCGCTTGGTTAATCGGAAGCTGTTTCATCTGAAATACAGGGTGCGGAAATTTAACGAACCGTCGGGGTAAAACGAAAAGCTGAGCCGCATTATAGCATATTCCCGGATGCCGCACGCCCTGCCTTATAAAACCTATTTTATCTCACGCGCCGAAGGGGCGGGTGGCAACACGCGCCGCGCCTCTGGCATCTGAATGAATTGTCCTTTACTCTTTACGTAAGCTGGTGCAATTATTCAGCTTGATCGGTTAAAGGGATTCCACTACTGAAAGCCAAATTTAGATGAAGCGACTACTCTCTTACACTTTTGCGCTGGCTTTGCTCTCTCTTTTCATCCTTGCGCCGAAGGCCACTGCACAGGCGCAGCAGGCGCGCACTGCTGCTGCGCCGACGGCGGCCACGCTCGCGCCCGCCGACGTGGATCGCATCGTCCGTTCCTTCACCGCCAAGGAGACGCAGTTTCGCGAAGCCCTCAATCAGTATGTCTTTAAGCGCGATGCCATTATTCAAACCGTCGGCATGGGCGGCCAGGTCAGCGGCGAGTACCATCGCATCTCCTACTTTACTTTCGACGACAAGGGCAACCGCTACGAGAAGATCACGTTTTTTCCTATGCCGACGCTGGCCGGGCTCTCTCTGACAACGGAAGATTTAGAAGACCTTGGCGGCATACAGCCCTTCGCGCTCGAAGCCTCCAAGATAAATCAGTATAACTTCACATACGTCGGCAAGGAACGCATAGACGAGCTTGACCTTTACGTCTTCGACGTTGGGCCAAAGGTCATGCCCAATCCGAAGAAGTCCAGCGAGCGATTTTTTCAGGGACGTATCTGGGTGGACGATCACGATCTACAGATCGTCAAGGTGCGCGGCAAGGGCGTACCCGAAGGTAACAAGCAGCGCTTTCCCACGTTCGAGACCTACCGCGAACAGATCGACGGTCGCTTCTGGTTTCCGACCTACACTTACGCGAACGAGGAGCTGGTCTTCGACGACGGAGAGGTCATACACTTTCGCATGAAGGTGACGTACTCTGACTTTAAACGTGGCCGCGCAGACGTGAGGATTACGGAGATAGACGACATGGGCCCAGGCGTCGACGATCAACCGCAGTCCAAGCCGGAAACAAAACCGTCACCGTCTCCGACGACGCCGCCCCCGACGAAACCCTGATCGTTTGAGCGAAGCAAGATAAACGAAAAAGAGCTGCGAACAAGATGGATTGTTCGCAGCTCTTTTTCGTTGAACTCAATGTCAGTACCGCCTGCGGTAGCGGGCGGGTGATTTATTTCAAGCTCGCTTTTTTTATGTCGAGTTCGCGTCTGCCGCTAAGCGCTCGATCATCTCCTTTTCTGCTTTCAGGCTTCCTTGCTTTCCAATTCTCTTGCGATCTGTGAATGGACGCGCTCGATAAGTTGCTCCACGTCAGCCTCTGTCGAAAGCCCTCTTGTTTCAACCGGAGGCAGTAGCACCATCTCGATCAGACCGGACTTTGCTTCGCCAGTCCCCTTGCCCATCAGCTTGTCCGTGTTCTTGATCGCGACGGGCACGATGGGCACGCCCGCTTCAAGCGCCATGTAGAAAGCTCCCTTTTTAAACGGCAGCAGCTTGCCCGGACGCGCGCGCGTGCCCTCTGCAAAGACACCGAACGAGACGCCGGAGCGTATGCGCGAGGTCGCCGCCTGCACGGTCTCTATCGCGCGCTCGCGATTCGAGCGATCAATCGCCATGATGTTGACGTAGCCCATGCCGTAGCCGAGGATGGGAACTTTCAACAACTCTTTTTTAGCCAGAATGCCGATTCGTCGCCCCAGATAGGCGAAGAGCGTCGCCGTGTCCAGATACGATCTGTGGTTCGAGATAAAGACATAGGTCTGGCGCTCGTCCAGATGCTCGCGCCCACTCACGCGAACACGCATCCCGCTCAGGCGCAGCCATGCGCGCGCGCCGAAATCACCCCAGGGATAAACCCACTCACGATGCCGCGCGGCCCACGCGACCGTAATCACAGGTGGGCCAAGAATGAGCAGCAATATCGCCGCGACAAACAGAGACCACCAGTAGAGAAGGCGACCGCTGAGTGATGGGCCACGTCGTATGTTAGACTCAACTCCGCGCGACTCTGTGGTCACGTTCCCATCTTCAACCATTTCGTAAGGGTGTTCAGGATGCCTCGTCATCGGTTTGTCTTCGCCTTCATCATAGTGATCGCTTTAGGAGTGGTCTGTGCGGCTCAAAGCCCGCACACTTCACCTGCGCCGGAGAGCCGTGTGGTTGCGCGCACGAGCAGCGCCGCTGCGGATGTTACAGTTCCGAGCCCGCGCTCAATGCTTGGATTTACGCCGGGCGATGATCGCACGTTTGCCGACTGGCGACAGATCACAAATTATTTCGCGCGCCTGGACGCGGCGAGCGACCGCGTGCGTGTGCAGACCATCGGCGAGACCACGCTCGGGCGTCCCCTCATCGTCGCATTTATCAGCGCGCCTGAGAATATACGCGATCTGGAAAAGTACAAAGCCGTCCAGCGCAGGCTCGCAGACCCGCGCACCGTCGGCAGCGAAGCGGAACGCGACCGACTCGTAGAGCAGGGCAAAACGGTCGTCGCCATCTCCTGCTCAATTCATTCAAACGAGATCGTCGCCTCGCAGATGTCCATGCAGCTCGCCTTTGAGCTGACCACAGCCCGTGACGCGGACACGCTGGAGATTCTAAACAATACTATTTTGATGCTCATCCCTTCGGCCAATCCGGACGGCGTGGACATCGTCGGCAATTGGTATCGCAAGACGCTCGGCGGCGCTTTCGAGGGCAAAGACCCGCCGGAACTTTATCATCACTATGCCGGTCACGACGACAACCGCGACTGGTTTATGATGAACTTAAAAGAGACGCAGGCCATCACTTCTCTGTTCTGGAAAGAGTGGTTTCCGCAGATTGTCTACGACATACATCAACAGGGACAAGCGGGCTCGCGCTTTTTTATCCCGCCGTTTTATGATCCGCCGAATCCATTGATCGCGCCGCTGCTCCTTAGAGAAGTCGGCCTCATCGGTCATAAGGTCGCGGCAGACTTACAGGCCGCAGGGTTTCAGGGGGTCATCACCAACGCGCTCTATGATACCTGGTGGCACGGAGGTTTTCGCACAGCCCCCTACTATCACAACGCCGTAGGCATTCTCTCCGAAGCGGCGAGCGCGCAATTGATGACGCCCGTCAATATCACGCGCGAGCAGCTTCAGAGAGCGACGACGCGCGGCATGCCGTCGGCGCTTGCGCCCGCGACGAACTTTCCAGACCCCTGGCCCGGCGGGCTGTGGAGACCGCGCGACATTATGGCGATGGAGATGCTGGCCTCGCGCTCTGTGCTTTCGATGGCGGCGAAATATCGCGCGCGTTACCTGCGCAACTTTTACGAGCTGGGGCGCGCCAATATTAACCGCCCCGCAACCGAGCCGCTCGCCTATCTGATTCCGGCGGGGCAGAGCCGCGACGAATCGGTCGCCAAGCTGATCGGCGCGCTCGTCGCACAGGGAGTCGAAGTCCAAAGGCTTGATCGAGAGCTGCACATGGAGATCATAAACGCACAAGGCACACAGCCTCCGGCTCTCTCAGGCAGCGCAGTTAAAGATGGTCAGCGCACCGTCATAGCATTGGTTACGTCCAGTCCCCAATCACGGGCACAGGAGATTCCGGCGGGCAGCTACATAGTCTTTCTGGCGCAGCCTTACGGCTCGAACGTGCGGGCTCTGTTCGAGCCGCAGGTTTATCCGGACAGGCGCTCACCAAGCGGCGAGGCCGAGCGGCCATACGATGTCGCTGGCTGGACGCTGCCGATGCAGATGGGCGTCCGGACAGAGGCCATCAGTACTATTAAAGAGCCCGCCGGTGAGAGACGCATGACGCGCATCGTTAGTCAGGCGCAGGTGCATCGCGATCTTGGTCTGCCCGTCGAGCGAGCCTTGATTCCGGTCATGCCCAGAGCCATTAACAACTCAGTCCGCGTCGGGCTTTATCAGAGCTGGACGGCTTCGATGGACGAGGGCTGGACGCGCTGGGTCTTCGATACTTTCGGCGTAAGTTACCGAACGCTTCATGATGCAAACATCCGCGAAGGAAATCTGCGCGCCGAATACGATGTCATCATCCTGCCTTCGCAGCGCGCCAAAGAGATCATCGAAGGCCATGCGCCGGGCAGCTATCCGAAGGAGTTTACAGGCGGGATCACCTTGACGGGCGTCAACCACCTGCGTCGCTTTGTCGAAGAGGGCGGCACGCTCATCTGTTTCGACGCCTCTACGGAGCTTCCGATCAAGAATTTCACTCTCGCAACCTCGAAGGGCAACGCGGGCACAGCAAACCCTTTTCCGCTGCGCAATGTCTTGGAAGGCGTGCGCTCTTCGGACTTCTATTGTCCCGGCTCTGTTCTTTCCATCGACGTGGACACGACGCACGCCGTGGCGCGTGGGCTGCCCACTAAAATGGACGCTTACTTTATCAACAGCTCTGCGTTTGAGGTCACGGATGGGGAAAGAGTGCGTGTCGTCGCGCGTTATGCGCAGCAGAATGTGCTGCGCTCCGGCTGGCTGCTCGGCGAAGCGCGCATCGCGGGCCGCATTGCGCTCGCAGAAGTCCCGATGGGGCGTGGCCGCGTCATCCTTTTCGGCTTTCGCCCGCAGCATAGAGGCCAGACCTGGGGCACATTCCCCTTGATCTTTAATTCGATCACAAGCAGCGCGCCTTAAGATCACCGGAAAGCCTTGCCAGCGCGCCGTGTACGGGATTATGCTGGGGTTTATCCAGAGCTGAATCTCCCCTTAAAAGCGGCTGTGGCCGACCTCGCAAAAGATAAGCATCTATTTCCCGTCGTGTGCATCAAAGGGTTACATACGCCGTCAAGCCAGACGGCGCTGTCCAGCTTAGGAGCTAACAAAACATGAGAAAGATCGCGGCCTTCTGCCTGCTCCTCTCCCTTTTCGTCATCTACGCACAATCCTTTAAGGCGCAAACGCGCGCACGCCGTGTCGGCCAGACCACGAGCGCACCGACCACCGCGCCTACTACGACGCAGACGACCGCCACGCCGCCATCGCGCCCGCCTGTGCTGGGCGGCGCATCGACGAGCAATAAGCCTTCGAGCACGACGCAAACCACCGTGCCTGATGGAGGCGACGAGGTGGAAGAGGTCGGCGAAGGCGATGTGGTGCGCGTCAGCACGTCGCTCGTTTCCGTGCCGGTCAGCGTCATGGATCGCGCGGGCAAATACGTCCCCAACCTGCAACAGAGAGACTTTCGCATCTTCGAGGACGGCGTCGAGCAGCAGGTCGCTTACTTCGCCTCCGTCGAAAAGCCTTTTACGGTCGCGCTCGTGATTGACACGAGCGGCTCAACGCGTTTCAAGATCGAAGAGATACAGGACGCGGCGCTGGCCTTCGTCGATCAACTGCGCCCGGATGATCGCGTCATGGTCGTCTCCTTTAACGACGACATCAAAGTGCTGGCCGAGCCGACCAATGATCGCTACGTCCTGCGCGAAGCGATTCGTCGCACGCGGCCGGGCGACGGCACAAAGCTCTACGACGCGCTCGATATGGTCATCAACAGGCGCTTCAATCGCATACAGGGACGCAAGGCGATAGTCCTTTTCACCGACGGAGTCGATACGACCTCGAAGCACGCCAGCTATCAGAGCACAGTGCGCGACGCCGAAGAGCTGGACGCGCTCATCTATCCCGTGCAGTACGATACTTATGGGGATATGCAGGGAGGCGGTGGCGGCGGCTCATGGCCCGGCGGCGGCGGCGGTAGGCGCACGGGCAATACCGCGATGGATATTCTGATCGGAATCCTTGGCGGCGGCGGTGTAAGCATTGGCGGCGGTGGGGGTGGTGGTGGCGGCGTTGGCACGAGCCGCAGCGACTACGAGCGCGCAGATGCTTACCTGCGCGATCTGGCAGAGAAGACCGGCGCACGTGGTTATCGCGCAGACAATATGTACAACATGTCGCAGGCGTTCAGGCTGATCGCAGAGGAGTTGCGCCGACAGTACAGCCTCGGTTACTACCCGAAGACGGCGGCGCAGAGCGGGCAGCGTCGGCAGATCAGAGTCCGTGTCAATCAACCCGGCCTGATCGTCCGCGCGCGCGACAGCTACATCTCCACAGGCGCGCCGGGCGCTGTGACCGCGCAGGACGACGACGACGCGCAGCAAAAACCCGTCTTACGCAAAGGCCCATTCGTTGCGTCACAGTAAAAGCAACATCACTAGTTTCAAAACCGCTAGTTTCAAATAAGAATCGCCTGCGTTCCCTTTTCAAAGGACGCAGGCGATTCTTATTTTATCCGGCGCTCTTTTATCCGTCTCTATTTCAGACTACCGTGCCGTCTTTGATCGTCGCGTTCTTGGGCACGATGATAATACGCTCGCGTATGAAGTAGCTGCCGTCGGGAGCGTCCGCTTTTTCGACGCCGCTCTCGTTGACCAGGCGTACGCCCTCTCCTATACGCGCGTTCTTGTCTATGATGGCGCGGCGGATCACAGAGCCGCGACCCACACCCAGACGCGGCTTGCCGGAGGCTATGTCCTTCCTCATCTCGTCTATGGTCTGGTAGTAATCTGCGCCCATCATGACCGTCGCTTCGATGACTGTGTCCGGGTCTATGCGGCTGCGCAGGCCGATCACGGATTTGAAGATTTTCGCGCCGTTGATAATGCTGCCTTCGCTGACGAACGAATCGCTGATCTCCGAGTCGTGAACCTTAGAGGGCGGCAAGTATCTTGCGCGCGTAAAGATCGGAGCGCTGGCATCGAAGAAATTGAACTTCGGAATCGGCGCGGTCATATCCATATTGGCTTCATAAAAAGCGTTGATCGTTCCGATGTCTTCCCAGTAACCGTCAAAGAGAAATCCCTGCACGTTGCCCTGTGGAATCATCGCCGGAATAACCTCGCGCCCGAAGTCCACCCACGAAGTGTCCTGCGCCAGGACACGTTCGAGCACATCGTACTTGAAGACGTAGATTCCCATCGAAGCGAGAAAGGGTCGCGCTTCCGCTTCTTCTGCGCTCAGTCCCAGCTCAGCCGTGTTGACCCTCATCGCTTCAAGCGCAGCGCCCTTAGGTTTTTCGCTGAACTCTATGACGCGCCCTGTGGCGTCCGTCTTCAACAGGCCGAACTCGTCGGCCGTGTGCGGCTTGATCGGGATGACGGAGATCGTCACGTCCGCGTTTGTCTCCACGTGGCGCGCCAGAAACTTGCGATAGTCCATCCGGTAGAGATGATCGCCGGAGAGGATCAGCAGAGTATCTATGCCCCAGTCGCTGATGTGCGGCATGACCTGACGAACGGCGTCGGCAGTGCCCTGAAACCATTGACGATTCTCCGGCGTCTGTTCGGCGGCGAGGATTTCGACGAAGGC
>DATLMN010000323.1:0-22189 GCA_035537255.1 Pyrinomonadaceae bacterium
AATGACTACTTGTTTGCGATCTCGGAGTTCGGCTGGCGCGAGCAGCACACCATCGTCTTCGATCATCTGGTCGCGCCCACGGCCTTTTACATTCCGCGCGAAGAGTTTGAAGAGTGGTGGCGAGAAATTGGAGCGAGCGAGATCACAATCGGCTGGCACAATCGTAATAGCTGGCGCGGGTTCGGGCGTATCCCGGATTGATTCATCGAACCGTTAAAGTAAATGTCGACGACAGTCAAAAGTGTCGGTGAAGCGCTGCCGCAGGAGATGCAGCAGCATACCTATGCGATCATGTACGAGGTCGAGGGGACGCACTGGTGGTTCGCGGGGCGTCGTCGCATCATCTCAAGCTTCGTCGAAAAGATTTGTCTTGATTTAGGAAAGGAGCGCCCGCGCATACTGGATGTGGGCTGTGGGACGGGCGCGAATCTTGAGATGCTGGCCCAATTTGGTGAGGCCGAAGGCGTAGATGTCTCTGTGGATGCGCTTACCTTTTGTCGCGCGCGCGGTCTCAATAATGTCCGGCAGGGCGCGGCGGAAAAGCTGCCTTACGAGGACGAATCATTTGATCTGGTGACGGCGCTTGATGTCGTAGAGCACTTGGATGATGATACGGCGGGCCTCTGCGAGATGCGCAGAGTGCTTCGTCCCGATGGGCGCGCGCTGCTCTTTGTTCCGGCCTTTATGTTTCTGTGGGGCGTGCAGGACGACATAAGCCATCACCGTAGGCGTTACACGCTCGAGGGCCTCAGACAGGTTGTGCGCGAGGCAGGTTTCGAGGTCGAGCGGGCGACCTATGCCAATATCAGTTTCTTTGGGCCAATCCTTTTGGGACGCCTCTTGATGCGCGCGACGGGAATCCGTCCCGCTTCGGAAAACAACATCAACGTCTCGGCCTTAAACGGCTTGCTCGGTCGCGTGTTCGGCGCGGAGAGCGCGCTGCTTCGCCGCCTCAATTTTCCGTTCGGCGTGTCCGCCATCTGCGTCGCGCGAAGAGTTTGAATGATGAAGACTATTGACGAACAAGAAGAGACACGAATTCGAGAGCGCAGCGTTGCAGCCGCTAAGAGTGTTGCCGCCGATGGCGAAGGCGCAGCACCGGAGATTTCCGTCTTCCTGCCCGTCTATAACGAAGAGCCTAACCTGAGACCGCTGCACGCGAAGATGGACGAAGCACTGGGTAAGCTCGGTCGCACGGCGGAGATTATTTACGTGGACGACGGCTCGACGGATGGCAGCCTGGAAGTCCTGCGCGAGTTGGCCCAGAGAGACGCGCGCGTGCGCGTCGTCGCACTGCGGCGCAACTACGGCCAGACGGCGGCGATGGCCGCTGGCATTGACGCCGCGAAGGGGCTCGTGCTGATTCCCATGGATGCCGATCTGCAAAATGATCCGGCGGACATTATCCGATTGTTGAATAAGCTGGACGAAGGCTACGACGTGGTCTCTGGCTGGCGCAAAAATCGTCAGGACAAGCTCATCACACGAAAACTGCCGTCTATGCTCGCCAACCGTTTGATCTCATGGATAGGCGGAGTGCCTCTGCATGATTACGGCTGCTCGCTTAAAGCCTATCGCCGTGAGTCACTAGAAGACGTGCGGCTCTATGGAGAGATGCATCGCTTTATTCCGATCTACGCCTCATGGGCCGGGGCACGTGTCACGGAGATTCCGGTCGAGCATCATCCGCGCACGATGGGCAAATCAAAGTACGGATTGTCGCGCACGCTCAAGGTCGTCTTCGACCTGATGACGATCAAGTTTATGGCGTCCTACCAGACCAAGCCGATCTACGTCTTCGGCACGGTCGGCATGCTCTGTTTCACGATCTCCGTTTTGGCAGGGCTATACGCGCTCTTTCTAAAACTTATTCATAAAGCCGATTTCGTCCAGACGCCGTTGCCCATCCTCGCGATTGTGATGTTCGCCGTCGGCGTTCAATTTTTACTGATGGGCCTGCTCGCAGAGATGCTCGTGCGCACCTATCACGAATCGCAGGCCAAGCGCATCTACGCCGTGCGCGAAACGATTGGAATTAAAAAGCAAGGATGAAGGCGGAAGGATGAAGGATGAATAAGAAAGCATTCAATGTGAATCATCATTCCTTCATCCCTCATCCCTCATCCCTCATCCCTTAGCTTATGTGTGGAATTACGGGTTGGGCCAATTTGGATGCGCGGACGCCGCCAACGGATGGCGCGCGAGAGCTGCTGCATGCGATGTGCGAGCGGATGACTCATCGCGGGCCGGACTCCGAGGGGTTGATGGTCCAGACGGGTGTGGCTCTGGGAATGCGGCGGCTCGCGATCATTGACTTGCAGACGGGCGAGCAGCCAGCCTTGAGCGAGGACGGCTCTGTCTCCGTGATTCTCAACGGCGAGATTTATAACTATCGCGAGCTGCGCGCTCA
The DNA here is from genome assembly GCA_035537255.1 of Pyrinomonadaceae bacterium. Classification (GTDB taxonomy): domain Bacteria; phylum Acidobacteriota; class Blastocatellia; order Pyrinomonadales; family Pyrinomonadaceae; genus DASQYE01. Next base: position 2,411 of record DATLMN010000323.1, read on the forward strand.
ATTGGAAGACGGCGGCCACCAGTTTCGCTCGGCCTCCGACACTGAAGTGCTGCCGCATCTCTACGAAGAGTACGGCACAGGGATGGTCGAGCGCTTGAACGGCATGTTCGCCTTCGCTTTGTGGGACGCGCGTCGCCGTCGCCTGTTCGTCGCGCGTGATCGCTTCGGAGAAAAGCCTCTCTACTGGGGCGTCTTCGACAACACTTTTCTTTTCGCTTCCGAGCCCAAAGTCCTGCTCGCGCACCCGCGCGTGCGCCCCAGCCTGAATCTTGATGCGCTTCGACAGTATCTCTCTTTCGATTACGTGCCCGCGCCGCTCTCCATCTACGAGGGCATACAGAAATTGACGGCCGGTCACTATCTCACGGTCGAGGACGGAAGCGTAGATGTTCGTCAGTACTGGCGCTTGAGCTACAAGACGCGCGAGCCCGTGCCGACGGAAGACGAGGCCGCGCACCAACTGCGCGAGTTGATGGCGGACGCTGTGCGCATGCGGCTTGTCTCGGACGTGCCGCTCGGCGTGCTGCTCTCTGGCGGAGTCGATTCTTCGACGGTCGCGGCGCTCGCCGTGCGCTCTTCCGCCGAGACGGTCAAGACCTTCTCAATCTCTTTCGCCGAATCGTCGTTCGATGAATCCAGATACGCGCGCGCGGTCTCGTCGTATCTTGGCACAGATCATCACGAAGAGCGTTTGAGCGTCGATCTGGCCGCCAACCTTGTCGGCGAGATAGGCTCCTGGATGGACGAGCCCTTGAGCGATCCCTCCTTACTGCCGACCTACCTGCTTTCACGTTTTACGCGCCGCCATGTGACCGTGGCGCTCGGCGGCGACGGAGGGGACGAACTCTTCGCTGGTTATCCAATGTACTGGGGACATCGGATGGCCCAAATCTACGACCGCCTTCCGCGCTTTGCACGGCGTTCTCTGGTAGAGCCCCTGGTTCGCCACCTGCCTGTGAAGACGAAGAATCTCTCCTTCGATTTCAAGGCGCGGCGCTTTATCGCCGGTGCAGAATATGACAGAGTCGCGCGCCATCATATCTGGTTCGGCTCTTTTACTCCCGACGAGCAGAAAAGTTTGTTGACGGCGCAGGCGCGACGCGCAAGCAGCACGGACGACATCTATCGCGACGCACGCCGACTGCTCGAAGAAGAATGCGATGCCGACAACACTGTTGAGTGCATGCAGAGTCTGGACACGCGGCTCTATCTGGCCGAAGACATTCTGACGAAGGTTGATCGCGCGAGCATGGCCGTCTCTCTGGAAGTTCGCGCGCCCTTCCTTGACCCGCGCGTCGCGGAGTTCGCAGCATCTCTGCCAGCCGATTACAAACTGCGCGGGCGTAAATCGAAATACATCTTAAAGCGCGCGTTCGAGCCGCTTCTGCCGCCGTTCGTGACGCGTCGCAGCAAGAAGGGGTTCGGCGTCCCCGTCGCCGAATGGCTCAAAGGACGCCTGCGCCCCCTGGCGCGCGACCTGCTTTCACCAGAGCGCCTTCGCAAGAGCGGACTGTTCGATGCGGACTACGTAGAGCGCTTACAGAACGAGCACGAGCGCGGGCACGCCAATCACCGTAAGCTGCTCTGGACTCTGTTGATGTTCGAGCTGTGGTACGAAAGCTTTATCGCGACGCCGCGCCGCATAGAGACATCTGTCGGCAGCAGCAGTAGTCAATAGGAGCGCAAACAGAAGAGCGGGCTGCCCTGAAGTTAATCGAGTTGAAAAGAGCGTATGATCTCTCTGAAAAGCCTGCCGCCCGCGCTGCGACGGGCGAAGTGGCGCGCGCCTTTGAGCGACTGCAACGCTGGTGTCGCGAGCGCGATTATGCCGGTTATGATCCGTTCGATGGATTGAACAGTCATCTATTGCAGACGCTTCCGGCGCTCAGGCACTCGCGCGCGGCGCGGCTCCTTTGGACACAGCTCTTCAAACGCTCGCCCGTCAATCTGCGTCGCCTCGCGCGTGTGCCCGTGGAACGAAACGCGAAGGGGTTGGCGCTCTTTGCTCTGGCCTCACTCGCGGATTTTCGCCGAAGACCTACCGTTGAGGCTGAAAAAGAAGCGCGCACTCTCGTTGATGATCTGGCGGCTGCACGCCTTGAAGGATGGAGCGGCGCGGCTTGGGGATACAATTTCGATTGGCAGGGACGCGCCTTCTTTGCGCCGCGCGGCACGCCGACCGTTGTGCCGACCAGTTTCGCCGCACGCGCACTCCTTGAAGCGGCGCGCACCTTTAACGATCAGTCCTATTTGCAGCTAGCGCGCAGCAGTTGCGATTTTATCCTGCGTGACCTCAACCGAAGCGAAGAGACCGCCGAGGAAGTTTGCTGGAGCTATTCGCCGCTAGACCATACGCGCGTCTTTAATGCGAGCCTGCTGGCGGCGGAGACGCTCTCTTGCGTTGGTCACGAGACGGGAGAACAGGATTTTATTGATTGGGCCATGCGCGGCGCGCGTTATGTGATAGGACACCAGCGCGAGGACGGCTCTTGGGCTTACGGCGCGGACGGCTATCAATCATGGGCCGATAACTTTCATACGGCCTTTGTGCTTATGAGCCTCTCGCGCATACGTTCGAGCACGATTGACGCGGAGTGCCGCAGGGACTTAGAGGCGGCCTTGCGGCGCGGGTTCGAGTTCTGGCGCGAAAGGTTCTTTCTTGCGGACGGGTGGCCGAAGTACTACCATGACCGGCTTTATCCGGCGGACGCGCATTCGGCGGGCGCAAGCATTGTCGCACTCGTCGAGTTACAGTGGATGGACACGAGCGCGCTTGATCTTGCCCATAGGGTTGCGCTCTGGGCCATACACAATCTACAGGACGCCGAGCGCGGCTACTTTTATTACCAGCGCCGTCGTTTCTACACCGTGCGCACGCCCTACATGCGCTGGTCACAGGCGTGGATGCTCTACGCACTGGCGAGACTGATGGAAGGGATGAAAAGCAGGGCGGAGGGATGAGGGCAGAGGGATGAATAAGAAAGCATTCAACTTGAAGCAGCACTCTTTCATCCCTCATCCCTCTGCCCTCATCCCTTCGTTCCGCCTTCATCCCTGCTCTCATGCGCATCTGGATTGATCTGGCGAACTCGCCGCACGTGCCTTTCTTTCGCGCCCTGCTGCCGGAGTTTGCGGCGCGCGGGCACACGGTCACGTTGACGGCGCGTGATTTTGCGCAGACGGTTGAGATGGCGCGCATGGCCGGGCTTGAACCTTTTGTGATCGGCGGTCACGGCGGCGCTGGGCTTGGCGGCAAGGCCGGAAATCTGATCGGGCGTGCGGCCTCTCTCGCGCGTTGGGCGCGCGGGCGCGCGTTTGAGCTGGCGCTCAGTCATAATTCTTACGCGCAGGTCGCCGCTGCGCGCGCTCTTGGGTTAAAGAGCGTGACGCTGATGGATTACGAGCATCAGCCGGCGAACCATCTGGCCTTTCGTCTGGCCTCGCGCGTCATCGTGCCGCGCGCCTTTCCCACGGAAGCGCTCAGGCGCTATGGTGCTCGAAGCTCTAAAGTGAGACGCTATGCGGGAACGAAGGAGGATGTTTACCTCGCGGATTTTGTGCCCGACCCGCGCTTTGCAGAGACCTTGAGTGAGCTTGGCATTAATGAAAGTGATGTGCTGGTCGTCGTACGACCGCCTGCGCGCGATGCGCTTTATCATCGATTCGAGAATGAGTTGTTCGATCAATTGTTGGAACGCTTAACGTCGCAAAGCGATGTCAAAGTCATACTGCTCGCGCGGACAGACGCACAGCGCAAAGGTTTCAGCGAGCGAGGGGCAAATATGATTCTGCCGCGCGTGGCTTTGGACGGTGCTAACCTGATCGCTTATGCCGATCTGGTGGTGAGCGCGGGCGGCACGATGAATCGCGAGGCGGCGGCGCTGGGCGTACCCGCCGCGACCATTTACGCCGGACGCTGGGCGGCCATCGACGAAGAGCTGGTGAGCGAAGGAAGGCTGCGCCGCATCAGTACGCGCGAAGACCTCGAAGCTCTGCCCTTGGAGAAGAAGGGAAGCACTGCGCCGCGCCGCGCGACGGGCGTCCGTGCAGAGGTCGTTAAGCTGATATTGGAGTGAATGGTGTGTAGTAAGAAAAGAACAAGTTTCAATTGAGTGTATGACGAGAGGAATTCACCACAGAGGCACAGAGATCACAGAGGAAGCACAGAGAATTGAACATCGCTCAAGCCTCAGTGCTTCCTCCGTGCCCTCTGTGTCTCTGTGTTGAGTCGCGACGTTCCTGACATTCAATTGGAAACGTATATAGTAGCTTTGATGAGAGCAGAGCGAGTCAAAGAGAGATTGAGCGAAGCGAGCGCCGTGCGTGTCCCTGCGCGCGCGCCGCGTTGGGTCGTGCCCGTGGTGAAAGCGACGCTTGTCCTGGCGGACGCATGTCTCACGCTCCTCGCTTTCTTTGCGGCCTTCAAACTGCGCGAAGGTGGGCCCATTCTGCAAGATGCGGGCAAAGCAGCAGCAGCATGGCCCGCGTGGAGCGAGGAGTTTGCTCCGTACGGGGCGATTCTGCTGCTTGTGTTGCCGATACGCCTGCTCGCGCTTAAGTACTACGATCTATACCGCGTGCGCGGCGAGTTCTCTTTGGTCGAAGACGGAGTGCGGGTTTTTAAAGCGACGGCCATCGGCTCTCTGCTGATCGTGGCGGCGGCCTTCCTGTATCGCGGCGTTTACGAGTATCGCGCCTTCTCTTATGCGCGCGGCGTTTTCATCCTCGATTTCATGCTCGCGCTCGGCTCCCTTGGACTCTTGCGACTCATCTTGCGCGGCGGACAAACCATTGCGCGTCGACGTGATATTAATCTGATCCCGACGCTCGTCGTGGGCCGTGGGCCGGAGGCGGCGCTCTTTATTAATGAGATGAGGGAGCGCCCGGCGCTTGGCTATCGCGTTATCGGTGTAGTTGAAAACGGAGTGATCGACAGATCAGTGCCGGAAATGTTCGAGGGCGTTAAGGTCATCAGCGATCTTAAGGGCTTGCCGGAAGCGATACGCGAATCGGGCGCGAATGAAGTTATCATCACAGACCCTAATGTTCCGGGCGACGCGCTCTTTGAGGTGATGATGCGCAGTGGGCGCAGGCGCGGCGTCGAGTTCAGGATTGCGCCGAGTCTTTTCAATTGCCTGCCGCGCAAGACGGAGATAGACCAGATCGGCGCGCTGCCTATGATCACGCTGTTTCGCGAGCCGCTCTCTTCAGCCGCGCGCATCACAAAGCGCCTCTCCGATCTCTTGATTGCCTCTTTAGCGCTCGCAGTCCTCTCGCCGCTCTGGCTAGTGATCGCGCTCCTGATCAAGCTCGACTCAAAAGGCCCCGTCTTCTACAAGCAGGAGCGAGTCGGGATGGACGGCCGCCTCTTCCTCTTCTATAAATTCCGCTCGATGAGTGTGGGCAGCGACGACGCGCCGCACCGCGAATATCAGAAACGTTTTATCGCCGGAAGCCCCGAAGCTAATCTGGGCGATCAGGCGCAGCCCGTCTATAAGCTCGCGACGGATTCGCGTGTGACGCGCGTCGGAAGTGTGCTGCGTCGGCTGAGTCTGGACGAACTGCCGCAGCTCTTTAATGTGCTGCGCGGAGATATGAGCGTCGTTGGCCCAAGGCCGCCGATTCCTTACGAGGTCGAAGCCTATGACCTGTGGCATCGCAAGCGGCTGGACATGAAGCCCGGCCTGACTGGTCTGTGGCAGGTCTCCGGCCGTAACCGTTTGCCGTTTGATGAAATGGTTCGCTTGGACCTTTTCTATATAGAGAACTGGTCGCTCCTCCTAGACCTCAAAATCATCCTGCGCACGCTGCCCGTCATGCTGCGCGGCGACGACGCGTACTAAGAAGGGATGAGGGCGGAGGGATGAGGGATGAAGAAAGAACTGACACGAGCGAGCGTCAACGTGCCGATGTGATAAGCAGAGAACAAGCGCCTGATCTTTTTAATTCGCCGCCTTCAACTCCTTCTGTTTCATCCCTCATCCCTCATCCCTCATCCCTTAGCTCGTGGCTTGATCGGATCATTATCTTCTGGCTGTTCGTGTTGGCTGTGTGTGCGCCGCATTCGATTGCGGGGACGCAGATCGCATGGGCTTGCGGCATGCTGTTCTGGATTGCGAGACTGTGTGTCCGCCCGCGAAAGCGGCTTTACAGGACGCCGCTGGATTACGCACTGCTGGGATTTTTTATTCTTACGTTTGTTTCCTCCCTCGCCTCTTATGATCCGTTGATTTCCATCGGCAAGCTGCGCGGCGCGAGCCTCTTTACCATCGTTTACCTCGTCGCGGAAAACGTCACACAAAAACGCGTGCTGCGCTGGCTCGTCTTTACGCTGATCGCGTCGTGCATGATCAATGTCATTTACGTGATGGGTGAGCGCGCTGTCGGTCGTGGCGTTAAGGTGGAGGGTTTGAGCACGCAGAGCCCGCTTTACGCCGCCGGTGTCAGAGACGGCGATACGCTGCTGGAAGTCGACGGGCGCGCGCTTCACGATGCGGAAGAGTTGCGCGCGGCGCTCGCAGGAGGAGGTTCTGCCGCTTCATCTGGGGCGGCAGCAGCGACGCCCGCTCGGATCAAGATTTATCGTTACGAGTGGATGCCTACCTTCAACGTCGAGCGCGGGCGTCTGCTCGAAGGCGAGACGACGCTTGCCAAACTAGGTATAAGCAATTGGTCGCGCGGGCGCGACTGGCGCGCGGCCGGTTTTTACGGCCATTACACGACCTACGCGGAGGCGCTTCAGTTGATCGCGTCGCTCGCGCTGGGCCTGCTGATCGCTTTGGGAAAGTGGAAGACGCGTAGCGCCTGGCTGCTGATCGCGGCGCTCGCCGGGCTCGCAGGGGCGTTGCTTTTGACCGTCACGCGCGCATCATGGCTGGCATTTTTGATCTCGGCGGCGTTGATCGTGCTGGTCGGTGCGAGCCGCCGCACGGCGCTGCTGCTCGCGGCCTGTGCGCTGCCGTTGATCTTTGCAGGGCTCTTTGTCTTACAGCAGAAGCGCAACGTGACGTTCTTTGATCCGAAGGACGATTCGATCAACTGGCGTAAGACAGTCCAGCGCGAGGGCCTGCAACTGCTCGTCAGCAAACCGCGACATCTGCTGGTCGGCGTCGGCATGGACTCGATCAAAAGCCACTGGCGCGAGTGGGGCCTGTTTCAGAACGGGCGTATTCCGATGGGCCACATGCACTCGACGCCTCTGCAACTGGCGGTGGAGCGCGGCGTGCCAGTGCTTATCCTCTGGCTCGTCCTGCTCTTTCTCTACGCGCGTATGCTCTGGCGAGTATTACGCAGCGGGCGAGTGGAAGGATGGACAGAGCGCGGGCTAACACTCGGTGCTCTGGGCGGGCTGGCAGGGTTCTTCGCGAGTGGATTGGTGCATTACAACTTCGGCGATTCGGAGGTGGCGATGATCTTCTATTTCATCATGGGTCTCTGCCTCGTCGTCGAAAGGGAAACAAGGGAAGCGCGGGCCGATTCTGCTCCGACGAGCAGCGTCTAATCGTCGTCGCACTCGATTGAGAACGGCTATCAATAAAGAGGCGGGTTGAAGCTCATCACCTTCAACCCGCCTCTTTATAATGGTGAGGATTTTTAAACGATTAGTCGGAGAGCAGGATGCCGTCGCCGACCAGAATGCCTTCGCTCAGTATCCAGCTCTCGCTGAGCAGGATGCCTTCGCTCAAGAGGATGCCGTTGACGAGGACTGGATGGTCGCCGAAGATCACGCCTTCGGAGTAGATCACGTGAACATTGGATTCGACCTTCTCGCCGCCGATCACTGTCTGGCCCAACTGGCTCATCGTCATGTTGGAAGAGAACACGCGGTCGCCAGCGGCGAGCTTGTTGGCATTCGGCACGATGGCGCGCGACATGGCAACGGCGGCGGCCGTGTTGACCTGGCCTGCTTCCTGCGTGACGACGCTCTGCGCTTTGTTGCCGAACTTGACGCCGGGCAAGCTCTCTGCCGTGCTCATCAGGGCGGCTTTAACGAGGTTCGGTGTCAGGGACTTGTTAGCCTGAAGCATCAGGGCCACTGTTCCCGAGACGCCCGGAGCAGCAAAGGAAGTGCCGGAGTATTTGAAGTAAGCATTCAACATGCCCATCGCGGTCAGGGGCTGCTGCACGTTCTGCGGAAGCTGCGAGTTGAAGGTCGGGTTCGATTCCGTCGACATCGCTGCGATCATGCGCGCGCCGGGAGCGACGACATCCGGCTTCGAGAGATGATCGAAAGCCGACGGGCCTTTGGATGAATACTGCGCGACGAAATCGTCAGAGCACTTGACTGTCGAGCGATTGTCGACAGCGCCGACTGTGAGCGCAAACGGGCTGTTGGCGGGGCTGCTGATCGTGCCATAGGCGAAGTTCGTACAGCGGCTTGCCATTATTGTCGTAGCCGACGACGCGGCTCGTGTGGCCGTAGTTTCCGGCGCTGGCGACGACGACCAGACCTGCACGGATGGCGCGCTCGACGGCCTGGCACAGCGGATCAACTTTGTAAGATTTGCGAACCGGCGCGCCCAGGCTCATGTTGATGATGCGAACGTTGTAGCGCGCGCTGTTGGTGATCGCCCAGTTGATCGCCGCCAGCACCGTGCTTATGCGTGCCGAGCCCGTCTCGTCTAGGACGCGCAGGTCAACGAGGCTCGCTTCCGGAGCGATGCCAGCGTAGTTGGCCGCGTAACCCGTAGAGGCCGCGCCGCTGCCAGCCGCCACGCCCGTGCCGTGACCGAAGGCGTTGCCCTTGCGTGCGCTGCCGGTGAAATCAAACGAGGTCCGGATGCGCGACTTGCCGTTCTTGTTAAAGTCTGGGTGGTTCGAGCTGATGCCGCTGTCTATGACGGCGATTGAGATGCCTTTGCCCGTCAGTGAGGGAGCGCCCGCCTGCACCTGCGCCGCGCCGGTCGTCTCGTTGTCGAAGCTGCTGCCCTGCGATTTGACTGCGCGATCAGGAGAGATGTAAGCGATGTCTTCGCGGGCGGCGAGGCTTGCGAGCGAGTTGGCCGGAACGTCTGCGACCATCGCGTCGAGCGCCTCGTAAGCGTTGCGCTTCGAGCCGCCGGCTTTCGAGATCGCTGCGTCCAGATCGGCGGAAGCACGACCCTTGGTCTGGATGATGACGCGCACGTTACCGGTCGCTGCGCCTGATTCCAGTTCGGGGGCCAATTTTTTGTGAGATTGTGCCTGACGTTGCTGTTTTCTTGGCTGAGGCGAAGGTGGTCAGGGGGGCTCGGAGACGAGCACCAAACTGATCAGGATTAGGTAAGCTGTGATTCGGCGTAACATGATGAGTGAATCCTTTCTCTGCTATGCCTCTCCGTGGAAGCCGCTCCGTGTAAGGCGCGAGGGGGAACCGGCACATTTTCAACTTTTGGTTATTTTAAAAGAGCAGATCGTCAACAGGGGTCGCATCGGCATGTGAGGCACGCCGCACTGGCTCAAAGATCAAGGCCGCTTCTCCCTGAACCAGCGTTTCCTGTCAACGATCCGACCTCCTCTATTACAACCCTCATGCCACACCCGCAAAAAATCCGTTATCCCATCTAACCCTTATTATTTCTGCATTTACCGCCCACCCCCGCCCCCCACACAAACACACCCAAAAAGCGCCCGAATTGAATACCAAGTATCCACTTTCAACGCCCAACAGGTAGCTTCGCGCTTTATTACGCTTTATAAAGGGAAATAAGGGAAAAACTGAAGATTAACCAGAGTGGTAATGAAGTATACAGTAGTAATGAAGTATACAGGGCTTTGGCTTTGATGAATAAGTGCAAAAGTTACACGACTATTTCATCAACTGGCTTTGCCTACAAAATACCCTTTGCCTATAAAATAGGTCTCTGGAAGCTGTCTTGCCTATAAATTAGAGGCCGGATAAGTCCCTCCCTTTTAATTCACTATGCAAAACATTTTGCATCTCTGAAAATACCCTCTCCCCGCTTGCAATTATTCTTGCTATGATGCGCGGGCACACGTAACCCATGCCGCCGCACCGGGCAGCATGAAAAGTCAAGCTAGAGACAGCACTAGATCAGTGACAGCATCGCTCCCAAGATGCTGAGGGCTGTTTCTGTTATCCCGTTTGGCATGTATCCCTGTGCGGCAAGCGGTTGCTGCATTTCTCCTGCGGCCTTTGGTTGCTGCATGTCTCCCGCGTAGATCCGAGCAGTAAGCGCCAGAGTAAGCAGTGATGCTTGGATAAGTTTCCGCATTGATTTGTCCTTTGAAAAAATTTGAGCAAGTCCGTGAAAGGCATACCTCACATGAGTTTATCAGAGCTTGAATCTTCCGACATTCTCAAAACCTGCACCAATTCGTCTGAGTTGATTTATGCGGGACGCTATGAAGAGGCTAGAGGGGTGTTAGGCGACCTGTGGCGAGGCGTAGGAGTGCGGCCTGACGTAGATCATCTTCCCCGCGAGGTTGCCGCAGAAGTCCTGCTCCAATGCGGCGCGCTCTCTGGCTGCTTAGGAAGCGCACAGGGGAAAGACGTGCAGGAAAGAACTAAGGACTTGCTGACGGAAGCCCTGGAAATCTTTCAAGCTTATCAGTATCAGGAAAAAGTCTCAGAGGCACGCTATGAGCTTGGCATCTGTTATTGGAGAAGCGGCGCACTTGACGAGGCACGAATAACTTTAACTGAAGCTCTAACGGGAGCGACCACCGAACAGACTGGCAAGATCATAATAGGACGCACCATTGTTGAAGTCTCAAGCGGACGTTATGAAGAGGCGCGAGACATTCTTAACAGAGAGCGGTCTTTTTTCGAGAGCGCGTCTCACGCTCTACAGGGTAGATGGCATGGTCAGATGGCGATAGTGCTACGCCGAATGGCGCAGGGAAGAATTGAGTATGAAGATCAAGCGATCATCGAATGTACGGCTGCCATCTATCACTATGAACTAGCAAGGCATGAGAGATATTGCGGCAGTAACCTAAATAACCTTGCCATGCTTTTGTATCGGCTGGAAAGGTATCAAGAAGCTCACGAACACCTTGATAAAGCACAGCGTATTTTCTCTCGTCTTAAAGACTCTGGAAACATCGCTCAAGTTAAAGAGACCAGAGCGCGAGTCCTGTTAGCAGAAGAGAGATACTTAGAAGCCAGAAGGGTAATTATTGAGGTTGTAGATGCACTAGAGCGAGCCGGAGAGCAAGCTTTATTGACTGATGCTCTAATCATTAAAGCAACGGTTCAAGCTCGCTTAGGAAATACGGAAGAGTCTCTAAGAACCTTCCGTCATGCAATCAGAGTAGGCGAGGAATCGGGGGCGCTATTTAGCGCAGGGTTAGCTGCCATTGTAATGATTGAGGAACATGGGAAGCATCTAGCGGAAAGAAAACTTTTCAATTTATATCGGCGCGCAGATCGTCTATTAGCAGCGACACAAGATGCTGATGCTATAGACCGCTTGCGCGCCTGCGCTCGAATTGTTATCCGAAGATTGTACGGGTCTGAGCTTGACGAGTACTTCACTCTGCCAGAAACCATCTTACAATATGAGGCTCGCTTTATAGAGCAGGCACTAGAAGAGGAAAGGGGCAGCGTCTCACGGGCGGCTCGCCGTCTTGGACTCTCACATCAAACGTTGGGCGCAATGCTCAATACACGACACCAAAGCTTGAGCGGTAAAAGACACCCTGAAATCAAACGCAAACGTAGCATCATTAAAGACAGGTAAGCTTCGAGCTACGCATCGACGTAAGCTTTGGAGCGTCGTAGAATCCGCGCACTTGGACGGATGCTGTATGTGTCCGTCTAGCGCCGAACGGAGTGAAGACGTTCAGCATGTAGTGTGCTAGAAAAGAGCGGCGATAGCCTCATGAGGTTATCGCCGCTTTTACTTGCCTACCTGCTTTTGAAACAAGCTCTCTACTTATCGAAACAAAATGGACTGTTGAAACAAAATCACAGCGAACAAGTATGGGACATTGGGGTGAGGAACTTTTCAGGTTGAGGTCGGCGTTTGATTGCCTCAACCTAGAAATTTTAAGACAAAAGACTCACTAGAGAAGATAGAACTATGCATCGGCAACGTCAACGACATTTTATTGGCGAGAATGCTGATTTATTGGCTTATTTGAGGATTTTCTACAATCCAACGACCTTCTTTTGGACTTTCGAAGCAAAAGCCTCTCCTGTTTCAAAAGTCGGCTTTGCTTTTGCGCCCTGAGCTTTTTCATCAACCCACCTACTTTTTCATCAAAAGGGACTTTTTCATCAAAGCCCAGCAGATATTGTGACACAGTATCTTACACAGCAATTCATTCTTTTGGGCCTGATAGCTTTTGCTTCTCAGGTTGCCGCCGAGCTTTCCCTTTATCGTGCTAAATACGTGTGAGCGGAGGCGGCGCGCTTGAATGAGTTGTTAGATGATGCCTTTCATTCAAGGCAGGTCTGTTTTATGCGGTCTGGATGTTCTGCGTTGATAAAGGAGCCAGCCCGCGAAGGTTCCGATGATCGTGGCGAGCCAGCCGATGACCATTGAGCCGACTACCAACATCATGAAGAGCGTTCCGATGAACGAGGTGTACTCGTTGTTATATGAATCCCAGGCGCTGATGAGGATTGAGGATAACAGGAAAGCCAGAACTGAGATGATGAAGCCGCGCAGGGCTGCGTGCCAGCCGCTTGTGACTTTGTACGGATTGAGGATGCCCGCGCCGACGAGAGAGCCGAGCAGCCCACTGATGAGCAGGGGAGCGATCATAAACCAGATGACCAACTCTAAAGTGTGAGACTCGGATGCGAGAAAGAGGAAGTTCCAGATTATGAAGAGCAGAGGAATAAGTGCTGCGGCCATGAACCACATCCCTGCGTAAGCGCGTTGTTTGAGGGTAATCGCCATGACGCTCTTTAACAGTAGTTGTCAGCAGTCAGTTATCAGTCATCAGCCAGAGGCTTTTATTGTACTTTGACAGCCGCGACGCTTCGGAGTGCGGGGCTCGTCGGAATGTCCAGGCGTTTGTTTTGCTCCAGGATTTCCTGAATAGTCACGAGCTGGATTTTGTCGTAGCTTCTGCCCAAGGGTTCGTGCAGGTACGCTCCCGCCGCTTCGGCCTCTTCCGTTATCCGGCGTGTGGGTTTTTCGAGGGTGATGAGTATCGCCATCATTGCTTGTTCGCGCTGCATGTCAATGCGTAGCGTGGCGAGGTCGCTCGGGTCAACGCCGTCACGTTTTACCTGAAAAATTATTTTGGCGTTCTCACTGCCGCCCGCAGGGAAATAGATGATTCCGTCTATCCCCTTATTGGCTGTCTTCCTGTCGTTGATGATCGCAAGGTTGTTCGTGTAGGTCAGTACGGCCCACTTCTCAAACTCGTTCGGCACGCGATCATCCGTTTTGTGGGCCAATGCACGGGCAGAGTTCATGTCGCGCGGGACGCCGCTCGGCATGACGCGAGCCGTCGCTGCTTTACCGAAAAGAGTTTCGAGCCTGCTTAAGGTCAGCGAGATGGATTGATAGGTGATGTCAATTCCGATCCAGGCTCTTTGTAGGCGCTCGGCGGCGACGATGGTTGTCCCGCACCCGCAATAAGCATCAAGCACAACGTCGCCCACGTTACTGCTCGTGCCGATGATGCGCTCAAGCAGTGATTCAGGCTTTTGTGTCGGATAGCCCTGACGCTCTTTGTCTTCACGGTTCAAGGTCTCAATATCAGTCCAGTAATCTTCGGCTATCTTCCCCGCATCGACAGGGTAGAGATAAACTTTGCCGGTTTTCCTGTCGGTCTTTGACTGAAATTTTCGACCCTCCGCGTCAACGCGTACTTTCATGTGCGAATTTGATTTGCGCGCGATGGAGGCAGCCTGTGCGTTGAAGGTGTGTGTGTTATTACTGCTTTTTGTGTAGAACAGGATCACGTCATGCTTTTCTGCGAAACGCTTTTTGCTCTTGCCGCCAATCGTGTAACACCAGATGATCTCGTTCTGAAACTCACCGCCCTGTGAAGTGAAGACGGCGTCCAGCAGCAACTTCAAATAATGGCTCGCCCTCGGGTCGCAGTGTAGATAAAAGCTTCCGTCCGGCTTCAGCACACGATGAATCTCCACCACCCTCAAGGTCAGGCTGACGAGATAGGCTAGCAGGCTTCCCTCTTTGAGCACATTGCGAAGCCCCTTTATCAGCTCGACGGTTTGTGACGCAAATCGTCCCTCAGGGTTAGAGACGATCTGCTCAAAGCCCTCAGCGGCCTGCGTGTCCCAAACCCAGTTGTCCGTAAAAGCCCATGAGCGCGCGCAGGTTTCGCTGCCCGTGTTGTTGTAGATTTGTTGGTAACTGCGCTTCGAGTTAAAGGGAGGATCAATGTAGCAAAGGTCAACCGATTCGTCTGGAATATCTTTGCGTAAGACCGGAAGGTTGTCGCCGTAATAGAGCGAGTTTGTCATGCACGGCTTCCTTTAACAGAACCTACAGGAAAGACCTGGCGCAGAGTAGAAATCCGAGCCCAGCGCGCAACGCCTGCGGTCTCTTATTGAACACGGCCTGTCATGACAAGGATGCCGAAGACCAGCAGTCCCAGCGCCGCAAGGAAGATGATGACGGAGATGCCCGTGAAGATTTTGTCCACCATACCTACACGTAATACCAAAAAGAGGACTCGCTTGCCAAGTCTTAAGGAGGGATTCGTGGTGTGCGACTATCGAAAAACTTTAGGCGCTGGCGGAGAGATCGTGGCGTTCGAGCTTGAGGTAAAGGCCGCGACGCGTCAGACCCAGCTCGCGTGCGGCGCGAGAGATATTGCCGCCGTGTTTGCGTAGCGCCTCTGCGATCATGCGCCGCTCAAGGTCTGCGAGCGCATCCGAGAGAGTCGTTCCTTCGGGAGGCGTCGTCGCAGCAGCACTGATCGGCGTCACCAGAGCGGGCGCGTTGATGGGCGAAGAGGTTCGCCTCAGCTCAGGCGAAAGATGATCCGGCGTGATCAACGTGCCGTCTTCTGCGCGGGCGACGATGCGCTGAATCTCGTTGGTCAGTTGCCGTACGTTGCCAGGCCAGTCGCAAACCATCAAAAGGTCTACGGCCTGCGGCGTAATCTCTATGTCTCGCCGACCGAACTTCGCAGAGTAATGATTGATATAGTAGTTGACGATGGTCGGTATCTCAGACCTGCGCTCGCGCAGCGGCGGAACCCTCAGGCGTATGACGTTCAGGCGATAGTACAGGTCTTCGCGAAAACGACCGCTCGCGACCATCTCTTCCAGATCGGTGTTGGTCGCGGCGATGATACGCACATCGACCTTGATGGGACGCTGCTCGCCAAGCGGTTGTATCTCGCCCTCCTGCAAAAATCGTAGGAGCTTCGGCTGGACATCAAGCGGCAGATCACCTATCTCGTCCAGAAAGAGCGTGCCGCCTTCGGCTGTGCGAATCACGCCGGGCGAATCCGAGACAGCGCCCGTGTATGCTCCGCGACGATAACCGAAGAGGTAGCCTTCCGATAGCTCTTTGGGAACGGCCGTGCAGTTGAATGGAACGAAGACCTTCGCACGACGGCTTGAGAGAGCATGAATGGCGCGGGCGACCAACTCTTTACCCGTGCCGGACTCGCCAGTCACCAGCACCGTTACGTCCGAAGAGCGAATCTTGTGAACCTCTTCAACCAGACGCGTCATCGCCGGACTGGAATGAATAAAGCCCGGCATCAGGCTCGCGCCCGCCAGCGCTCCGTCCTCCTGCGTGCTGCGTCCCTGTTGCGCGCCCGCGCGAAGCGCGCACACGTCCATGCCAAGCTCTACGACACGCAGCAGCGGTTCGATGGCGATTCCGCCCGGCAGAACTGCCGCCGAGCGCGGCGCTATAAAGAGCATCGCAGTGGGCGCATTCGTCGCTCGCAAAGGAATGATCGTCGCATCGTGTTTGGCGGACAACTGCTCACGGATGTTTTGATCTGCGGCCTCGTTCAGCTCCTCTGCAAAGCGCGCAGCCTCATCTGCGGTGCAGCCGTGCGCGACGACGACGCGCATCTGATCAGTTTCGCCGGGCTCTGTGACCAGCACGCTTCTGGCATCCGTCTCCTGATGAATCACAGCGGCCAGCTCACGCAACAACAACTCGCGCGAAGCGACGGCCTCAACCAATCGAAGCGTGAGAAGCTGCGTCAGCGCAGAGCGCTCGTCGCGTAGCTGCGGTGCGTTGCGGTCTAGAGCCGAGAGCGCTTCTTCCGCGTGCGACAGGTCAAGGCGTGCGCCAAGCTCGCGAAAAGTATGAGCGGCGCGCGCGAGATGTTCGGCGGCGCGTTCGGGCTGGCCGCTGGCGTAGGCGCGCCCCAGTTCGTGGTGCGCACGCGCGCCCCTGTAGCGGTCGCCCAAGATGTCGAAGATCGTCACGCTGCGGCTGAAGTGTTGCGCGGCCAGAGTAGTATCATTGTGCGCCATCGCCAGCAGTCCGTGAAGGCGTTGCGCCTCGCCCGCAAACCCAAGGTCTGTGACGGAATCGGTCGTCTGCTCTGCGACCTGCTCTAGTTCAGCCGCACACTCATCCAGATCACCACACATCAGAGCGGCTTCGGCCATCAGCAGTCGCGATTCGCAAACGGCCTGTCGATCAGCTACTGTTTCAGCAAAGCCGAGCGCCTCTTGGCCCAGCGTTCGTGCGCGCCGCGCATCCGATTTCGCCAGCAGGCAGCGTCCCAGTGTGCGCATCGCCTGCCCTGCGTACCACTTGTGATCGTGCTCTGTGGCGACCGCGACGGCGCGCTCTAAGTAGTCCTGAGCCGTATCCAGATCACCGCGCAGCATGTGCAGCTCACCCAACGAGTCCAAAGGCATAGAGAGCTTAGGGCTGTTGGAGTGGACTTCGGCGGCGAGCGCATAGGCACGCTCAAGCGCCGCCTGCGCACGCGCCCAATCGCCGACGAGAATAAAGTTGATGCCCAGATTGTTATAGCCGTCCGTCGCGTTGGCCTTGTGCTCCGTGCGCTCGTAATAGCTGATGGACTTCTCTAGATTGCGTATGCCCTCCTGCGGGCGCTTGAGAAACCAGCAGGCTCCGGCCATGTTGGCGTAAATCTTCCCCAGCAGGTACGGAGCAGTATTGTCGCCGACCAGCTTGAGCGCCTGCTCGTAATTGTCCAGCGATGACTCGTAGTTGCCTTCCAAGGTATCTGCCAGCGCGATGCCGAAATAGGATTCGGCCAGCCCGCGCCAGTCGCCGGCGTTGCGATAATGCTCAAGCGCGCGCTGTGCGTAATCGCGCGCAATCGGATGCTCGCTGATGCTGCGATAAATGCGCGCCAGCGCCAGATACATCGCACCCATCTGCGTGTCCGAGCCGCTCTCCGAAGTCTCGCGCAGCGCCGCATTCAGCAAGGCGATGGCCTTCGGATGATCGCCTGTGTAGTTGTAGGCGAGCCCTATCTGGACTCTCAGCTTAGTCGTCGTCTCGGCGTCCAGTTTCGTGCGCGACTCGGGCGTCTCGTACATCAGTACGGCTTCGAGCGATTCACGAAAGCGCCCCTGCATCTCAAGTGCGATGGAGAGCGCGCAGCGCGCCTGCGCCAGCAGCGAAGCATCCTGACGAGCAGCCACGATCAGCGGTGTAATCAGCGCCTGAACTTCGGACGAGAGACCCTTATCCAGCAGGAGCCGGACTTCTTCCAAATCGCTGATGAGCGATTCGCGCGTGGCTACCTGACGAGAGCGGCGACGCGCGTCCGCCAGATCAAACACGCCCGCTTTTGCAGCCGTTTGACCGGTATTTTCCTGACCTGTATGCGTACGCCTGCCCGTCATGGGTGTATATAAACTCCGAATCGGAGGATCGTTTCAGTTCGCGTTGCAGTGCGCTTCAGAGTGGAGGGTTTCCAGAACACGGCAGATTCTCCCACGCCGCTGTGTTCCGGTCGCAAAGATTTCGCCGCAGAATTTAACACACGCGCGGGCAGTCGTCCACATAAAAGCAAGGATTAAGGATGAGGGCGGAAGCCGGAGGGATGAAAGCCTGATGATATTAGCCGAAGAATTCAGATGTTAGCTGAATCCTCCAATTAAATAGCCACATTTTCATCCTTCATCGCCAGGCCTTTATCCCTTGTTCCTTGACACACATTTCCGCCCCCGTTATCATCTTCGTTTCCGTCCAGAGCGCGGAAGTGTGCCTATATGTTCGAGTCTTTATCCGACAAGCTGAAGCGTACGCTCAAAAACCTGCGCGGCGAAGGTGTCTTGACCTCCGCGCATATCGATGTCGCGCTGCGCGAGATTCGGCTGGCCCTGCTGGAAGCAGACGTTAATTACAAGGTCGCCAAAGATTTTATCGCGGCGGTCAAAGAGAAGGCTGAAGGCCAGCAGGTCTGGCAGGAACTAAAGCCTTCGGAGCAGGTCGTTAAGATCGTTTTTGATGAGCTGGTAGAGCTTCTGGGTGGACAATCTTCGCGACTGGTCTTTACCAAAGCGAGCCCGAACGTAGTGATGATCGTCGGCCTACAGGGCTCCGGCAAAACGACCTCCACGGGCAAGATCGCGCGCTGGCTCTCGAAGAATCAGGAGCGCAAGCCGCTCCTTGTCTCTGTGGACGTTTATCGCCCGGCGGCGCGCGAACAGCTTAAGGTCATCGCACGCGCCACGGGTCAGGCCATCTTCGAGATGCCGGAGACCAACGATCCGCTGACCCTTGTGCGCGAAGCCTACAAGCACGCGCAGCAGACCGGCTACGACACGTTGATGATCGACACTGCGGGTCGCTTGCATATCGATGACGAGTTGATGCAGGAGTTGGTCACAATCAAGAGTGAGACGCGGCCCGTCGAGACGCTTTTTGTTGCCGACGCAATGACTGGACAGGATGCCGTGCGCTCGGCTGAAGAGTTTCACCGCCGCGTGGGAATCACCGGCGTCATCTTGACGAAGATGGACGGCGATGCACGCGGCGGCGCTGCGCTCTCTATCAAACAGGTCATAGGGCAGCCGGTCAAATTCGTCGGCGTCGGCGAAAAGTATGACGCGCTAGAACCCTTTTATCCGGATCGCATCGCGCAGCGCATCCTGGGTATGGGCGACGTGCTCTCTCTTATCGAAGAGGTGCAATCCAAGGTCGATCAATCGGAAGCCGAAGAGCAGCTCAAAAAACTTCAGAAGAACCAGTTCACGCTCGACGACTTTCGCGGGCAGCTTCGTCAGGTCAAACGCTTAGGGTCTTTCTCTAAGATCATGAAGCTGCTTCCCGACCAACTGCTCGGCGGCATAGGCATGCCGGAGCTAAGCGAAGAGCAATCGAAGCAGATGGAGCGCGAACTGAAGCGCACCGAAGCGATCATCGATTCGATGACCGTGGAGGAGCGCAACGATCATAAGATACTGAATGCGAATCGTCGCCGTCGTATCGCGCGCGGTTCGGGCGCGAGCGTGGCGGATGTCAATGCGCTTATTAAGCAATACACGGAGATGCGGCAGATGATGCGGCAACTCTCCGGCTCGGGCCTCTTCGGCGGCGCGGGTGGTGGCGGCGGACTCAAAGGCAAGATGATGCGTCGCATGGCTGGAATGGCGGGGATGCCCGACATCTCCGGCATGATGGGCGGCAACGGCGGCGATGAAGGCGGCATGCCCGCACTGCCCGCAGGGCCTTCGCGCAAGAAGACCGGAAAAAAGAAACGCTGGAAAAAAAGATAAACAGCAGATGCTGGATGCCAGATGTTAGATGCTGGTGAAAAACGAAAGACTGACATCTAGTATCCAGCATCTGACATCTGTTTTTGGAGGATTATGTTAGCGATTAGATTAATGCGCATGGGCGCGAAGAAGAGACCTTCGTACCGCATCGTGGTCAAGGAAAAGCT
>DATLMN010000324.1:0-28521 GCA_035537255.1 Pyrinomonadaceae bacterium
GAGGAGCGGCCCCTATTAACATGCGCCTCCTTGCTACCGAGGACTTTCCTGACACTGAGGTCATCCCGCTCGAAATCAATTACCGTTCTCTACAGCCTGTGGTTGAAATCTTTACTGGCTGCGCGACCAACATGCGGGCTATGAAGGACAGGAAGGCTGAAAAATGGAAGATTCATCGTAAAGACAGTCATGGTGAACTACGCTTTAAGTCATCGTTTGATGAGGATGCCGAAGCTAAGGAAATGGCCGAAGAGGTCGAAAGGCTACATAAGCTAGGGGTAGATTACCGAGACCAAGAGGTGCTATGCCGGCGGCATGAATCCTTATGTCATTTCAGCAAAATACTGGAGCAGGCCGGAATCCCGGTCCTCTATCTGGGCAACTTCTTTGAGCGGCCAGAGATCCGTGACTTATTGTCGCTGATTTCGTTAGCGAGTGAATCTGATGGGCGCGCACTTTACCGCGTCGCGCGGTTTGAGGAGTATGGGTTTTCCTTCAAAGATGTACAGGCCCTTACCGCCCACGCATACGAACACAAGCAGTATTTCCCGAAAGCTCTCGCCAACTTCACTGAAGTAGGAGCCATATCTGAAGAGGGGCGAGATAAGCTGGAACTACTTGCGCAGCATTTCAAAGGGTTAGAATTTATAACGAGCCCTTGGACCGTGCTATCGCAATACCTGTTCGTCAGAAGCAGTTACTTACGCCCACTTGTATCTGATCAGTCAGTACAGGCGCAACAGAAAAAGTTGGCAATCTATCAGTTCCTTCTTTTGGCTTATCAATTGAGAGATAGCTTCGCAGACGAAAAGGGAGATAAGAAGATTCGTTTCCTCAACCATATGCGGCGCTTAAAGCTCAACAACGAGGAGAAACAGCTACGACAGCTCCCTAACTGGGCAGAGGATATTAACGCAGTCCGAATGATGACGATTCACGCGGCAAAGGGGCTGGAATTTAAAGCTGTTCACTTACCTACCTTGAGTGACGGGCAGTTCCCACAGCGTAACTTCCAGGAAAAGTGTCAGCCACCCGATGGGATGTTAACGGAAGAGATGATCAACTGGCACGAAGAGGAGGAGGAGTGCCTGTTTTTTGTCGGGCTTTCGCGAGCGCAAGACCACCTGTGCATCTCTCGAGCGCGCCAGTACGACCGTAAAGAAGTAGAGCCTTCAAGGCTTTTAAAGCTTGTGCAGGGACAACTACCGCGCGCTATTGTGAATCCTCCGTCCCGTCCGGCCAAAGCTAGGAAGCCTCTTGCCGTTATCGTGGCCTTAAACATCTTGCAGGAGTTCAGCGAACGAGCGCTTGCTGCTTACAATGAATGTCCGCTTGAATACTATTACAGGTTCGTACTTGGCATCAGCGACAGGCGCGCCGATTCGGCCTTCGCGCAAACATATCTTTGTATACATCAGGTTTGGCAGTCAATGGGTAGGCAATTCCCGGCCGGGCGGGATATTGATTGGGGCCCTATCGCGGCAAAGTTTGAGGAAGTGTGGAAAGCGCATGGGCCGACAGGCCACGCCTACGAAACAGACTACCGCAAAGAAGCTGAGGCAGTAATTCGCCAGACGCTTGAGTACCACTCAGCTACCGAAACACGCATCCTGCGTCCGGAATGGAAGGTTCCTTTGAAGAACGGAACGGTCGTGGTACGGCCTGACTATATCGAATTCGCAGATGACGGCTCCGGTCTTACGCTGTTTGTCCAGCATCTACACCTCGGAGCAGCTCCCTCAAAGCCACCGACTGATGATTATTATGCCCTTTACGATGTAGCTGCAGCTAGCGCCTATCCCGAAGCTAGACGTCGCATCCAGGCGATATACATGTCCACCGGCGAGACTCTGGACATTAGCGTGTCATACAACTCTTGCAAAGCAAGCCTGCAAAACTATGAGAAGGCAATCTCTGGAATCATTCAAGGTGAATTCGGTGCCCATCCCAAGGATAAGCGCTGCCCGTACTGCCCTTCGTACTTCATCTGCCCATCTATAGAGGTGATGCAATAATCAGCTTAGGGCACACACACTTATGCAAAGGTTTGCGTTACAAAAATTTTCTATCCGCAATAAGTTCTCATGTAAGGTTTAATAATTGCTTCCAATTTCATTCATCATACCCGAGAAAATTCACCGCATTCTGATCCAGATTCTCCCTCCCATGGTCGTACCGCATGACGGTCTTTGGGTCCTTATGCTTACTCATCATCTGTACCTGACGATATGTCTGCCCTATCTCCAGCGCTCGAGTGATAGCTGTTCTTCTTAGGTCATGAGGCGAGACATCTCCCACTCCTGTGAATCGTCCCACTTAGCCACTATGTTCTGTACCATGCGCGTTGATAGCGCTTTATCGAATTCCAGCGTGCGGTAATTAGAATGAGGCTGAAACAAATATGCGTCTATATCACTATGTAGAGTAGCCCTGCGCTTTGCGTCCAGTTTCAAATAGTCCTCAATGGCCTGCTTCACGTCCTTTGGCAGTGGCCAGACCTCTTCCCTTCCTCCCTTAACCTTGCACCTCAGAGTCCATCGACCGTGACTCCACTTCAAAGATGAAGCCCTGAGCGAGCAAACCTCGGCCACCCTCAAAGAGAGCCTCAACATCACTAGCATCAAGGCATAATCTCTTGCTCCTTCCGGCTTCTCTCTATCCGGCCCCGAAAGCAGATGCCGAACCTCCTTTGAACTGAGCGCACGCCCCGCAGGCTCTGTCGGCAATTCAGGTGGCGTGACCAGTTTCGTTGAGGCCGGGTTAAGCAGAATAACTCCTCCAGCTTTGAGGTACTCAAAGAAGGAGCGAACCACTGAGAGTTTGAAAGAAACTGTAGCAGCCCGTTTCCTGCTGTGCCGTAGATGATCTCTCCAATTTAGCACATCATTTGGCACAATTTCAGTTGGGTGCTTACCTCCAACAAACTGAAAGAAGTCTGCTACCGCCCTACGGTAGGCGCGCCTAGTCTCCTCTGAGACCGACTTGTTAACGAAGGGAGTGGCCGAGCGAGGGTCAAAGCGCTTAGGAGGGAGTGTCCGCTTTGCATCAAATCCGGCAGCTTTTGATCAGGCGTCATGAGAGGGCTTCTCCTCAGAGCTAATTTCGAGGCTCAGAACGCCCTGAATGATGGACTAATGTTGAATTACAGTCAATAGAAAGATTCCGAAAAGATGCATTACCAGGATAGCCGTAAGCTCTTGCATCTCAATGGCTAAGCAGGCCAATGTCAAAAGAGGTCGGGCGGGGTTGGAGGCTCGCATATGACCTCTGATTGGGCCTGCCTAGGTAAGATTCACATCGGCGATGAAGGTGAACTCTAATTTGAATTGGGTGAAGTATATTCTAACATTACCGCCGTCAGTTATGATTCATTAACTTGGAGGCCAACTGGCGCTCCGCTAACTTTTTTGATCTCATCGATAAGCTTCGCTACTTCACCGTATTTCATGGCGCGAGGTACTTCCAGTATAACGGTCTTATTATCTCGTGTGCTCAAAAAATGTGTTAGCCTAGAGCGTAGATAATCTATCTCATCGATTTTACCGGCATCTTCTCCGTTGATTTTAACCTGACCTTGATTATCAATTGATACCACAATTGAATCGGTTAATGGAGAAGTCACATTAGCGGGAACTTCAGCAATAAATCTTGGGGGTTTGTTGGCCTCCATATTAGCCAGAGCAGCTTCAGCTTCTTTGGCCCGCTTATGATCAACCCACAAGCGATAGGACATCATAAAGGCTATAATAGCCAATGAAATTGAGATAATTACAACTGCAAACTTCTTCATAAAGGCAGCCTTTCTGAGAGCGCGAACTCTCAATTTGGTGTATCTTTACTTTCCGGTTAGTTCTGCTTAGTGAGTTGCATCTTTGAAAATTGATCGGCGCTATTTATGCTTTTAGTAATTCCGCTTGTGCATAAGTAATGAGAATTGCCTGGCTTCCAGAGGAGAAGTTCAGGGCAGTTCAATGTAAGACACATCTTATACTTCCAATTGGAAGTACAGCAAGCAATATACTTTGCAATTTAGGAATAAGCAATGGGCAAGGATTGGTTCCATCAGGAGGATTATTCTGATGGGGTCAGCGCGTCGTCCACAGCCGAAACATCTAGCTGAAAAGCTTTTTAAGATTCGGCGATGTCTTAATTTGACTCAAGAGGAGATGGCCGAACGTTTTGATAATATTCCATCACCACCTCAACCAGCACATATTTCAAGGTTTGAGAATGGCACAAGGGAGCCATCACTTCTAATGCTACTAGCTTACGCCCGAGTAGCTGGAATACCAATGGAGGCACTAGTAGACGATGATATTGAGTTACCGAATAAGATATCGGGGCAGGCCAGGAAAGGAACTAGGGATAGAAGCAATTCAAATAGAAAGTAATTTGAATTGGGATCTGAATGATATTCTCTTGAATATTGCGCCTCAAATACTTGCTTGACAGCATTTGAAAATAGCTGGAAGTGAGGACTTCAATAGGATTTTTAAGTGTCGGATTGGTAATCTAGTAATTGTCCAGGCTTTACCCCTAGCACTTCGCATAACCTAGCCAGAGTTTTCAAATCGATCCGCTGCTGATTGCTTTTCCAAAGCCGATAGCAGATCGCATAGTTAAGCCCAGTCTCATTCGCCAAAACGAAAGGATTCGATATCCCTTTCTTTTCCGCCACTTCTTTAACGATAAATTTAACCGTTGCCATCCTGCGACAGATTGTAATTCTCTAGGCCCTCCTTAACAAAGATTATTTTTAAAAGTGTCTATTGACTTCTGCATATGTGTTAGGTAATATGCAGATGTGCATACTCCATAATCTAATAGTATGACTCGACGTTTTTCCACATTGCAACGCATGACATTGTTTCTGAAAGAACAGGGCCAATGCGCTGAATGCAGCGTACCCTTACGACCTGGCTGGCATGCAGATCATCAACAGCCGTTCAGCAAAGGAGGGCAGACCGATGTGCTCAACGGTCAAGCTCTCTGTCCATCATGTAACTTCAGAAAGGGAAATAGGGTTATGTCCAACTTGATTCCGTGGCCTTCTCACGTTCATCTACGGCACTGGCAGCGCCGTGCTTTAGAGCGCATCATACATAAACAATTCAATAGACTGGCCCAACGCGACAGCCTCGTAGTCGCCACTCCCGGCTCTGGTAAGACGCTGCTGGCACTGTCCATCGCTCATACGATGTTAGGCGAAGGCTTCGTCGAACGTCTGGTTATTGTCACGCCGACTAATCACCTGCGCTTTCAGTGGGCAGATGCTGCGGATACTGTTGGCATTCACCTCGACCCGCACTGGTCGAATGCTGATGGGGCAGAAGCTGATGACTTTCACGGAATTACAGTCACCTATAGCCAAGTTTCCTTCGCGGCCCCTCTGTATCGCCTGCAAACTAAGAAGCCAACGCTAGTCATCCTTGATGAGATACATCACGCTGGGGATGAGCTTCGCTGGGGGGCTTCAATGCACGAAGCGTTTGAAGCCGCGGACTACAGATTGGCGCTTTCCGGCACTCCTTTCCGCAGTGATAACCATTCTATCCCGTTTGTCCCTTATAAAGATGGTCGCAGTAAAGCGGACTTCGACTACAGCTACGGCGAGGCTTTAGCCGACGGAGTGTGCCGCCCCGCCGTCTTCCCTTCTTTCGAAGGGGAGGTGAAGTGGTTAAGCCATACGGGCCTGTTGGAGGATTGGTCTCTACTTGAGCCACTATCCAGAGAGAAAGAAGCAGAACGCTGGCGTGCAACTCTTCAGCCAGAAGGTGGGTGGTTGCGCGGTGTCCTTAGTGAAGCTGACCAAGCGCTCTCCGCGATGCGCGCCGCCGGCCACATTGATGCGGCAGGGCTGGTCTTCGCTATAGATCAGGAGCATGCCAGGCGCATAGCGTCAGTATTGAGAGACATATCGGGCACGGAGCCTGTAGTTGCTATCTCGGATGATCCGACCGCGTCCGAGCAGATCAAACGATTTGCTGCCGGACGTGCTAAGTGGATCATTTGCGTGAGAATGATTAGTGAGGGCGTAGATATCCCGCGTCTTCGGGTCGGAGTCTTCGCGACCAACATCAGCACAGAGTTGTTCTTTCGGCAGGCTGTGGGGCGTTTCGTCAGAGTTATAGACGGGCTAGAGGAGCAGAGCGTACAGTTCTATATCCCAGCAATCGAGACGCTCGTTAAGCACGCCCTTGCCATAGAGGAGGAGCGTGATCACCAACTCTTGGCAGGCGAATCGAGGTCACATTCCTGCCAAGCACAGGGAGGAGATGATGGCAGTAATGACAGTGGAGGATCAACCGCAGTGTCTTCCGCGTTCACTCCCATCTCATCAGATTCAAGACTCCACGAGATGATTTGTGACGGCGGAAGGTTCGCCGAGGACGACCTGCGCGTCGCAGATCGGGTCAGGAGCGAGATGGGGTTACCGATCCCGGCGGCTCAGGTGGCGGCGATTCTCAAGCGCGGCGCGGCACAAGCAGGGGTGTTTGTCATCAACAAACCTGAGAGCGGCGGCGCAGATTCAGTCTCATTCACTTCGACAAGTCTTACTGCTCCCGGGAATGGGAATCAGCCACCATCTTCAGCCGTCCTGTCTTCCAGCACCGCAGCCCAAGTTCAGACTGGGATGACGAAATACAGCCGTAAGAAGGCTCTGCGCCATGAGACCAGCAGGCTGGCGAATCGGCTGGCAGGTCTGCTCGGGTTCAAGCCGTGGCAGATACACAAACAGTGGAAAGATCGTGGCGGGATGCCACAGGGCGAAGCCACCGAAGATGATCTGAAACAGAAGCGCGAGTGGTTGACACTGAGGATCAGGGAAGAGATGGAGGCCCGCTCTGGAGGCGTAGATAGCTCTACCCTATGATTTTCTGTTAGCGATGCTCTGCTGCAGGAGTCGTCTCTCTATTTGCAGTTCTTTAAGAGACTTCGCGGCGCGCTCCAATATCTTCTGCTGATCTCTGTTGAAATCTTTGTTCTCTGGGAGATAGGGCAGTACCAGTAACGTGTCGCTCTCCCAAAGGTGCTGGAGAATTGCTCTCACCAAGTAATACTTGGACGACGGGTCTAAAGCCATCGCCGAGTGTAGCGCCGTCTCATACGTCACAGGGTTATCTACGTGCGAGTAGTCCGCGCCCGGCCTAATGTCCAAGTAGCTGAGGTACACGTCCATAAGGCGGAAGGCGTCGGCAGTCGCGCTTATTGGATTCTGCACTATGTCGAGAAAAGCCCTGACAGTTTTCGCAGTCTTCGTCTTGGACGTACCCCCTGCGAAGCGCCGCCGCGTCTTATTATTCACCGGATACCTTAGTAGGCTAAGAGCGTGGGAACGATCTCCGTTGACAGCCCTCGCTATACGTACTGCGGTAATGGCCCGCGGGCGCCCCCCTTTCCCATTGGCGATTTGCGACCAACGTACGCGCGTGATCTTGGCCGCCTTTGCGGCTTGGGCTTGCGTTAGCCCAGCCACATCTCGACGCCGTTCGACCCATTTCCCGAAGATCATCAAACTTGCCGGTAAGTTAATGTGTGACTTACTTTTACTCAGGTTAAGCATATCCAAACTTTACATCATTTTATACACAGCCTCAAATTGTTATTTCGCCCTTTGCCCTTCTGCCCGAAGATGCCAGCAGCGCCGAGGGGTGCTGAAAATACAAAGCACTCGGGGAGATGGATGTGTCCCTAGGCCATATTTAGGAGTAAAGGGGATGGGCGAACTAATTACCATCGAATCTCTAATTGAGCAACACATCAGTAATCAACTAGAGGCGAAGCTGCCCAAGGTTGTGTCTGAGCAATTGAAACAGATTTCGCCGCCGCCGATCTGGATGACCGAAAAGCAACTGGCCGAGTATTGGCAGTTGCGAACACCCAACGGGGAAATCACCGTACATTCGATCAGAAAGTGGACCGCCCGCCCTGAGAATGAGCATCCGCTTCCCTGTGCATCGATGGGTGAGATGCGCCGCTATCACCGCGAGGAAGTGGACCAGTGGGCTAGAGAAGAGGCTGCGCGTCAGAAGAAGAAGAGGCAACCGGAAATGAAGGTTGTAGATACTCAAGCGAGTTAAGTCTTCATGCTTTAATCCATGTGTTAGGCTCCGTCACGCTTTGGACGGCTGCCATCACAGGAGTATGAAAATGGCAGCCTATAAACGCTTCAACAGTAAACGAATCAAACCCAGTGATCCAAACTGGGAGCGCGGCACATGGGTTGTCGAGTTCTCGCTTCGCGGTCAGTACATCAAAGAGGCGATACCGGAGGCGCGGACAAGGAAACAGGCCGAGCAGGTCGAGACACAAATCCGGCAGGCGATCTTTGACAGGAAATATAACAAGGCGGCGTCCGTGATGCGCTTCTCGGACTTTGTGGATAACGTATTCTTGCCGTGGTCACGCGAGAACAAACGTAGCTACAAAGATGATGAGCAGAGAGCGGTTAAGCTCAGGGAATTCTTTGGGCATCGGATCATAGGAGACATCACGCCGATGATCATCGAGAAATTCAAGAGCGAGTTGCGCAAGTCAAACAGTAAGTTCGAGCGTCCGTTCTCTCCGAGTACGGTCAACCGTTATCTTCAGGTACTCTCACGTATCCTCTCGATGGCCTTTGATAACGGCCTCATTGACAGCAATCCGATGTCGAGAGTCAAACGCCTGAGAGAGCCAGAGCCCAGAGAGCGTTACTTGAATCAGTATTCGGACGATGAAGAGGAGCGGTTGATGAAGGCTCTGGCCGTGTACGGCGAGCATGTAGTTGCGCTCGCGGAGTTAGACTTGGAGGTAGGGATGCGGCTAGGCGAATTACTCAATGCACGTTGGGCGGATGTAGATGAGATTGACGGATGCCTCTTTATCATGCGAACCAAAAACGACAAGCCAAGACTGGTTCCCTTAACTGCGCAGGCACTCGAAATCCTGAAGCGTTTGCGGCAGGATGCGCCCGAGGATGAGCGTATCTTTGACCCGAAGCGTACTGGGAGAAAGCGCCGTCAGTTGATGGTCTGTTTTGAACAAGCAGTCAAAGCTGCTAGAATCGATAACTTCCACTTCCACGATCTACGTCACACCTTTGCCACACGACTGCGAGCGGCGAATGTTCACGAATATGACATTGCTGATTTGCTAGGCCATTCGACTACGCCGGGTGAGATGCGCAATAGCAAGGTTACGCGAGGTTATGCGCACAGTGTTCCAAAGAGACTCAGGGACGCAGTGAATAGTCTAGAACAGGGAAAGCTCGCGATTCTGGGAAGCGCGCCAACTTCGCGCCAAGTGGCTCGCGGCGCGTGAAGAGTAGAGCAATCACCAGCTCTTCGATCCTCTTCAAGTGGTTGATCTTGAAAGAAATATGGCGGAGAGGGTGGGATTTGAACCCACGGTGGAGTTTCCCCCACTCCGGTTTTCGAGACCGGTGCACTAAGCCACTATGCGACCTCTCCTAAAAGCAGATGTTAGATGATAGATGCTGGATGTCAGTCACTAATATCTGACATCTAATATCTAGCATCTGTTTTCCGGCGTGCGCGAAAGAACTCTTGTATCAGCGCGCGGCACTCTGTTTCGAGCACGCCGGATGTAACTTCAATTTTGTGATTCAAAGAGCTTGATGAACAGATGCGGAAGTTGGATTCGACCGCGCCTGCCCGCTCGTCCCGCGCGCCGTAGATGAGACGTTTGACTCTGGCCTGAATGAGCGCGCCGGCGCACATCGCGCAGGGCTCAATGGTCGAGTAAACGAGAGCTTCCGTCAGCCTGTAATTGCCAAATACCTTTGCCGCTTCGCGCAGCGCGATCACTTCGGCATGCGCCGTCGGATCGCAATCTGTGCGCGTTCTGTTGCCCGCCGCCGCCAGAAGTACACCGTCGGTCGTCACGATGCACGCGCCGACAGGCACTTCTCCGCGAGAGCGCGCCGCCTCGGCTTCAGCCAATGCCTGCCGCATCCAGTGCGCGTCAAGCTCTGGGCCCACTTCGCCTTCCGCCATCATGCTCAAGCTGCAACTCGTACCCCGGTCAGGCAAAGTTTAAATATAGGGGCGGGCTCGCAAAGCGGTCAAGCAATGCTCCCTTTGAGGCGAACGCATGTTATTATCAATTTCGTGCCGGTCTAATGGTCTGGTCAAATGACCGGCCAAGAGGCGGCAAAGAGAGGAGCAGCAGCAGAAGCCTGACGAGATGAGCAGCGAGGCGCGCACAAGAGGAAGCGGTTCGCTCACCGGCGGTGAACGCAGTTCGGGCCAGTTGCATTCTTCAGTGACGCCGGACAAAGCGCCCGTTGAGAGAGCAGCAGCACAGGGCACGCCGCCGCGCCAGTTTATTCCGACCCGAAAACTCTCTCCGGCAGAATTCAATACCGCGATGGTTCATTTCTATCGCGGAGAGGTTCAACGCTCTAACACCTGGCGCAATCGTCTGGACACGACGACCAACTGGGCCGTTTTGACGGCCGGCGCAACTCTCTCTTTCGTCTTTAGCTCGCCCAGCAATCCGCACTTCGTTATTCCCATCAACTCCATCCTCGTAGCCATCTTCCTAGTGATGGAGGCGCGTCGTTATCGTTACTACGAAATCTGGTCTAGCCGCGTGAGAGTGATGGAGACTGGCTATTTTGCGCAGATGCTTGCGCACGAGGGCGTGGTCAATCAGGAGTGGGCCGATCATCTGGCGGCAGACCTTTTGACGCCGCATTTTACGATCAGCGAATGGGAGGCCATCGGACGCCGCCTTCGTCGTAACTACCTGTGGATATTCGCGCTCCTTGCCCTGAGCTGGAATTTGAAGGTTTACCTTCACCCGCTTCCCGCTTACAGCTTCGAGGTCTTTCTTGAGCGAGCGCGGGTCGGACTGGTGCCGGGCGAGATGGTCTTTATCTCAGGCGTCGTCTTCAACGTCGCAGTCATCATCTTCGCCGTCGCCACTGTCCGGCTGCGCGAGGCGACGGGCGAGGTGCTGCCGCGTCATCAATTCTCGCTGCGCTCTTTTCGCCGCGTGACGGATTGGACGCGCTCGGCCACAGCAAGCACTCAAAGCGCCTCCAGCCGTCGCGCCAAACGCGCACGCCAGCGCACACGCACCGCCACAGGCGAGTTTCGCAAACTGGACATCTCCGAAGTACCAAACAAAGAGACGATTAAGGAAGAGACGATTATCAGGTAGTAAGCAGTTTTCAGTTTTCAGTTTTCAGAAAGAGCTGCGAGGCTTTTACTCGAAACTGAAAACTAAAAACTGAAAACTGAAAACTGTTTTTATGCTTGAGCTTGATGGACAGAGGCTGACGCTTGAGGAAGTGGGTGGGGTGGCGCGTGGGGATTTGCAGGTGACGCTCGCGCCGACGGCACGTGCGCGCGTAGAGGGTGCGCGGCGCGTGGTTGAAAAAATTCTGGATGATGGGCGCGTCGTTTACGGCGTCAATACGGGCTTTGGCAAGCTCGCTGATGTTCGTATAGCGTCCTCTGAACTCGCAGAGCTGCAATTGAATCTAGTGCGCAGTCATGCGTGCGGGGTGGGCCAACCGCTCTCTGAGATGGAGACGCGCGCGATGATGCTCCTGCGCGCCAACGTCCTGGCGAAAGGCCATAGCGGCGCGCGTCCCCTTGTGATCGACACGCTGCTCGCGATGCTTGAGCGCGGCATCTATGCGGTCGTTCCCGAAAAGGGCTCTGTCGGAGCGAGCGGCGATCTGGCCCCGCTTGCTCATCTCGCGCTCAGTTGTATCGGCGAGGGCGAGGCGTTCTTCGGCGGAGAAAGAATGGCGAGCAGTGAAGCGCTGCGCCGCGCAGGGATAGAGCCCCTGCAATTGGAAGCCAAAGAGGGGCTCGCGCTCCTCAACGGCACGCAGGCGATGGCGGCGGTCGGTGGTCTGGCCCTGCATCGCGCTCTACGTCTTGTGTGCGTTGCCGACGTTGCGGGCGCGATGACGCTTGAGGCGCTGCGCGGTACGCCCACGGCCTTTGATGAGCGCATCCACTTGGCTCGTCCACATGTGGGCCAACGCGATGCGGCAGCGCACCTGCGCGAGCTTCTGATGGAGAGCGAGATCAGAGAATCGCACGTGGATAATGATCCGCGCGTGCAGGACGCTTACAGCCTGCGCTGTATGCCGCAGGTTCACGGCGCTGTGCGCGGCGCGCTCTCACACGCGCGCGAGGTGGTCGAGACGGAGACGGGAAGCGCGACGGACAACCCACTGGTCTTCGCCGAAGGTGAAGAGATTTTATCCGGCGGCAATTTTCACGGCGCGCCGCTGGGGCTCGCCCTCGACTATGCCGCGATTGCCCTGACCGATCTCATGAGCATCAGCGAGCGGCGGATTGAACGTCTGGTCAATCCTGATCTTAATGAAGGGCTGCCGCCTTTTCTGACTTCGCACGCGGGCACGTCTTCAGGCTTTATGATCGCGCAGGTGACGGCCGTCGCGCTGCTTGCGGAAGCGAAGGTGCTCGCGCATCCGGCGAGCGTGGACAATCTGCCGACCTCCGGCGGCAAAGAGGATCATGTTTCGATGGGCATGACGGCTGCCGCGAAGCTGCGTACCGTAGTGGAGAATGCGGAGCACACCCTCGCCATAGAGATGCTGGCCGCCGCAGAAGGTTTGGAATACCGCGCGCCGCTGCGGCCCGGTCGCGGCGTCTTGCGCGCCTTTGAAGCGTTGCGCCGTGATGTACCGCGCGTGGAGCGCGACCGCGCTCTCTCGGAAGATATACAAAAGATCGCTTCGCTGATCCGGCAAGGCGTTTTCGATTTTTAAGCATTGCAAGAACAGAGCGCAGGCGGGTGCGCGCTTCACTCACGGCCCTCTTTTCTGTTATTACATTAGCGTTCAAAAAGATCACCCCGCGCGTGTGGCTTGAATCACTTAAAGTTTTCTCTTTATGTGAGCGGGCCGCAAGGCGACGGAAGAGTATGACAGGAGAGAAAGGATAAGTATGTCTAACCCCTTGGATGATCGTAAAAAAGCGCTTGAGGAAGATTATTTCCGACGCAAGGAGCAAGAGGCCATCGAAAAGCTGCGCGCCAAGATGAAGGCCGAAGAGCAGACGAAAGAAGCGGAAGCCTCTCTGATGCAATGTCCCAGATGTAACGGCATCTTGATCGAGACCAAAATCGAGGATGTCAAGATCGACCGTTGCAGTAGCTGCATGGGCGTCTGGCTCGACGCCGGCGAGTTAGAGCAACTCACCAAGCGCGAGGGCGGTGGTTGGCTCAGCCGTCTCTGGGGCGGCTCTGATGAAAGCAAGTAAGAGGATTGTTCGGATCAGCAGTTTGAAAATTTCTATTTGAGACTTCAAACAGAAATTTTCAGAGGCGCTTGCACGCTTATGAATTCACAGAGGACTATAAAGGCCCCGCGCGGCGCGCAGTTGAATTGCAAGGGATGGCATCAGGAAGCGGCGCTGCGCTGCCTGATGAATAACCTGGACCCGGACGTGGCAGAGCGCCCGGAAGAGCTGGTGGTCTACGGCGGCGCTGGTAAGGCCGCGCGCAACTGGGCCGCGTTCGATGCCATCGTGCGCGAGCTTAAACAGCTCGAATCGGACGAGACACTGCTGGTTCAATCGGGGAAGCCCGTCGCAGTCTTTCGCACTCATGAATATGCGCCGCGCGTGTTGATCGCCAACTCTAATCTGGTCGGCGCGTGGGCCAACTGGGAGAACTTCCACGAGCTTGAGCGCAAGGGCTTGATGATGTACGGCCAGATGACGGCGGGCAGTTGGATTTACATCGGCACGCAGGGCATCGTTCAGGGAACGTTCGAGACTTTTGCGGCGATGGCCGACCGCCATTTTGGTGGAAGCCTCGCGGGAAAATTTCTGGTCTCTGGTGGGATGGGTGGAATGGGCGGCGCGCAACCGCTCGCCGCGACCATGAACGGAGCGGTCTTTCTTGGCATCGACGTTGACCCCGCGCGTATAGAGCGCCGCGTGCGTGGTGGTTATTGCGACCGCATCGCGCTCTCTTTAGACGAGGCGTTGCGGATTTGCGAGGATGCGCTCGAACAGGAGCGCGCTGTCTCCGTCGGCCTCGTAGGCAACTGCGCGGAAGTTTTGCCAGAGCTTGTCAGGCGCCGTGTTCACGTCGACGCCGTCACAGATCAGACGAGCGCGCATGATCCTTTGAACGGCTACGTTCCGGCGGGCCTCACTCTGGACGAAGCCGAAGCATTGCGCAGCACGGACGCGCACGCTTACACAGAGAGAGCGATGACATCTATGGCCCGTCATGTCGAAGCGATGCTCGCATTAAAGCGCGCGGGCGCAATCGCCTTCGACTACGGCAACAACATACGCAAGCAGGCATTGGACGCCGGATGCGCCGACGCTTTCGAGATTCCGGGATTCGTGCCCGAATATATTCGACCGCTCTTCTGCGAAGGCAAAGGCCCTTTTCGCTGGGTCGCGCTTTCAGGTGATGCGAGCGATATACGCAAGACGGACGATCTCGCGCTCGAACTCTTTCCGGAAGACACGACTTTGAATCGCTGGCTTCGCCTGGCGCGCGAGCGCGTGCAGTTTCAGGGACTCCCTGCGCGTATCTGCTGGCTGGGCTACGGCGAGCGCGCAGAGATGGGCGAGAGAATCAACGACATGGTCAAGCGCGGGGATTTGAGCGCGCCCATCGCCATCGGTCGCGATCATCTGGACACAGGCTCAGTCGCTTCGCCTTTCCGCGAAACGGAAGCGATGAAAGACGGCTCAGACGCTGTCGCCGATTGGCCCATCCTCAACGCGCTCTTGAACACCGCGAGCGGAGCAAGCTGGGTCTCTTTTCATCACGGCGGCGGCGTCGGCATAGGTTACAGCCTACACGCTGGTCAGGTCTCCGTCGCCGACGGCACGGATGAAGCAGCGCGAAGGCTCAACCGCGTCCTGACAAACGACCCTGGCCTCGGCGTCGCGCGTCACGTCGATGCCGGTTACGAGGAAGCTGAAGAGACGGCGCGGGATAAAGGCGTTAAGATTCCGATGCTGTCCCCCAAAAAAGAACTGGAATAATCGATGGTAAACGGTTAAAGAGAATCCGCTCGACCTGCTCGACTGCTTCGCTTACTTTCCCGGAGATCGAATTGCTTAACTTTGCCATTCAAACAGCGCAGGAGGCTGGACGTATTCTGCAAGAGCGCCTGGGTCGTGCTATTCAGATCACCAACAAGGGCACGATAGACCTCGTCACGGAAGCAGACCTCGCCGCAGAGCGTTTGATCATCGAGCGCATCAAGTCTTATCACCCGCGCCACGCAGTGCTCGCCGAAGAATCCGGCGCTTCCGATTTAGAGGGCGCGCCAAAGAGCGAGTACTTGTGGATCGTCGATCCGCTCGACGGCACGACCAACTTCGCGCACGGCTATCCTTGCTTTTGCGTCTCCATCGCGCTCGAGCACAACGGTGTCATAGAGATCGGAGTTATCTACGATCCGACGCGCGACGAGACGTTCGCGGCGGAGCGCGGCGATGGCGCGACGCTTAACGGTCGTCGCATACGAGCCTCAGAGATTGACGACCTCAACCGCGCGATGCTCTGCACGGGCTTTCCTTACGACGTGCGTGATCGTGGGAATTTCGCGCGCCACTTCTCGAACTTTATTATGAACGCGCAGGCAGTGCGCCGCGACGGCTCTGCGGCGCTCGACCTGGCCTACGTCGCGTGCGGAAGATTCGACGGATTCTGGGAAGAGGGCTTGCGTCCCTGGGATGTCGCCGCCGGTGTGCTGCTGGTCGAAGAGGCCGGCGGGCGCGTCTCGCACTACGACGGCACGCCGTTCGACGTTTACACTCCGCCTATTGTGGCGAGCAACGGTCTCGTCCACGAACAGATGATGCGCGTGCTTCAAATGCAGTGACGAGCGGCGAGTGACGAGTGACAAGTTAAAAGCCGTTTTGAAGGAAGCGTAAATATTTTTAGCTCCATAGGAGCTAAATGTTTATAGCCAATCACAGCAATCAAGTATCAAGCTCCGTAGGAGCGACATGTGCTCAGGTCAATTAACATGTCGCTCCTACGGAGCTTAT
Source organism: Pyrinomonadaceae bacterium (assembly GCA_035537255.1). Classification (GTDB taxonomy): domain Bacteria; phylum Acidobacteriota; class Blastocatellia; order Pyrinomonadales; family Pyrinomonadaceae; genus DASQYE01. Next base: position 16,020 of record DATLMN010000324.1, read on the forward strand.
AATTTGAAACCTCTTATCTCGACGAGACTTTTATTCGCCACTCGTCACTTATTACCTATCACTGTAGTTTCGATTTGATGATTTGGGCCAGGTGGTCTGTTTCGCGGCGGGCGCAGGCGCGCGTGTCTTCGCCCTCGCGTTGAGTGATGTAGTGCAGCGGGTGGTAGATGACTTCGACTTTGGCCCTATGCGGGAAGCGATAGCCTTTGGGCCAGACGCGATGGCCGCCGCGAATCGTCACGGGAAGGACTGGCACACCGGCTTCGAGCGCCATCCTGACCGCGCCGTTTTTAAATCGCAACATCGCCCCGTCCGGCGCGCAACGCCCGCCTTCCGGGAAGATCACGACCGCGCCGCCACCTTTCAGCCATTGCAAAGAGCGACGAATGGCCGTCGGGTCGCTGCGCTCTATCTCCAGAGGCCATGCTCCCAAGCACCACAGCAATTTTCCGATGATGGGCCAATCGAAACTCTTGCTCCAAGCGAGGAAACGAACGGGCCGCTTGACGGGCACGCCGACCCAGAAAGGGTCTATGTAGCTTTGATGGTTGGCGGCGATGATGACGCCGCTGGTGTGCGGAATATGCTCTACGCCTTCATAGTCTATGCGCCAGAAGAGACGCGAGACGGAATGCGCCGCAGGCCGCAGGAGACTAAGCACCCATTCCGGGAACTTTCGTGCCTCCGGCTGCGCCCTGCTCTTTTGCTGGCGGCGCACCACACCTGTACTGCTTTCACCCAAAACAAGCTCCGTTAAGAGCAAGGATGAAGGCTTCAAGGATGAAGGATGAAAGTGTGGCTATGTTAATTGAATCGTTCAGCTAACATTGCTTCCTTTCATCCTTATGCCTTCATCCTTCATCCTTGCTTTTCATTCGTCTGTAATTATCGCTCAGGCGCGCGACCACTTCGCCCGGCTCTGTGTTCGTCTCAAGATTCTGTTGGCGGACTGCCGTCATGTCCGTGATCGTCAATTCTTCCCACCAGTCAGGCACGTCGCGCTCTGTCAGGGCGTCCGCGTTCCAACGCTTGCACTGCTCGCACTCAAAGCCACAGTAGAGGCGCGCCTCTTCTTTGGTCAATCCGATCCGCGCCTTCGCATTGCAGAGTGAATCGGAGCAGCGCCGTTCGATCTCGATGAGCAGCACGCGGCTCGGAATAGTAATGCGATGTCTCACACGGCTCGTCATACGTCTATTCGATTCCTTCGAGCGGCCACGCGCGATCCATGAATTGCAGGTGCAGCCGCGCTATCCCATCCGCGCCCTTGCTTCGCCCGCGCACCGTCGCCAGCACAGAGATTTGATACTGCGCGCTGGTCAAACGCACGAAGCTCCCGCGCTCGGCCTCTAGCGTAGTAAAAATAGCCGCGCCATGCTGGCTGATGTTTTCCGTCACGGTCGTCTCGCTGGCCTGTACTTTGCCGGCCGCGTCGAACGCTTCGACAGTGACTTCGACGGGAATGTTATGACGCGTCTCCGGACGCTCGATCAGCGCATACTCTTTCTCTGCGGTGGCGCGGTCAAGAATTTCGCGCAAGTTCCAGAGTCCCGTCTCGGATTGCGCGGCGACATCATAAAGCCTGGTCGGGTTCTGTTCGGCGCTCGGCGGCAGACGCTTGCCTATGAAGGCGACGCCGACTTCAAAGCGCGGCAGGTCTTCATTGGCCTGAGACGGAAGCGCGACGATGTGACGCGCCAGCGACCAGACGCGATACTGATCCTCCACGTGATCGTAACAGCGTAATTGTCGCGGCATAGGCAGGATCAGATAAAGCAGTCGTCCGCGCTCGACCACGTGGCCGACGGAGAAGCGCGCGCCAAACGGCGTCACGTCCAGCAGGCGTGTCACTTCCTCCCACTGCACGTCGTCGCTCTCTCGACAACGCACGCGTACGGGCAAAGAGAGCTTCAGGCGATCTCTGATGCGCCGCGATTTTCCCTCGAATTTCATGATCGCTCTTCCGGCACTTTTCGTGCCCGGTTTAGCGCCAAGCGCGGGGCGGCAAACAGGTCTTTGCCACGAGCCGCAAAAAAGCGCTAAACCCCTCAATTTCAAGGGACTTTGAGCCGCTCACGGGTTTGCCAAAAAGCCCTTTTACGGCTACAATATATCGTACTTCAAAGAGGCGTACCCGCAGGCATCTGAAGAGTACTTTTTGAGCCTCAAAATTTACGCTACATTTCGCGCTCACGGTGAGCGCTCAAGGAAGCACGTTTGTGCGTGTGCCGGAGGCGCTTTAACGTGTGCTGAAATAGCCGCCCGAGGCTCAGCTTCACAAAAAACTTGTGCGGGCGAATTGTACTTGAAAGGTTTATTCGATGGAAACCATTACGGAACGTAATTACATAAATATTGAAGACGAGATGCGCCGTTCGTATCTGGACTACGCGATGAGTGTCATCATCGGTCGCGCCCTTCCCGACGTGCGCGACGGTCTCAAGCCCGTACACCGCAGGGTGCTTTGGGCCATGAACGAGCTGGGCAATCAATACAACAAAGCATACAAGAAGAGCGCGCGCGTCGTCGGCGACGTGATCGGTAAGTATCACCCGCACGGCGATACAGCCGTCTACGACACAATCGTTCGACTGGCGCAGGATTTCTCCATGCGTTACCCGCTTGTCGACGGTCAGGGCAACTTCGGCTCCGTGGACGGCGACGCGGCGGCCGCCATGCGTTATACGGAAGTCCGCATGGCCCGCCTGACCACGGAGATTCTCGCAGACATCGAGAAAGAGACGGTCGATTTCAATCCCAACTATGACGAGTCTTTGAGCGAGCCTTCCGTTCTGCCGACGCGCATTCCGAATCTGCTCGTCAACGGCTCTGACGGTATCGCCGTCGGGATGGCGACCAAGATTCCACCGCACAATCTGACGGAAGTCATTGATGCGACCATTCTGCTCCTGCGCAAACCGAACACGGACATCAAAGAGCTGACGAAGATCGTCACCGGCCCGGACTTTCCGACAGGCGGTTTTATCTACGGCGGCGAAGAGCTGAAGCGCTCTTACATGACCGGGCGCGGCGTGATTCAGATGCGCGCGCGCGCAGGCATCGACCGCATAGGTCGCGGCGCACAGGAGCGCGACGCCATCGTTATTACGGAGATTCCCTTCCAGGTCAACAAGGCTCGTCTGATCGAGCGCATCGCAGAGCTTGTCAACGAGAAGAAGCTCGAAGGTGTCAGCGACCTGCGTGACGAATCTGACCGCGACGGCATGCGTATCGTCGTCGAATTAAAGCGCGACGCCGTGCCGCAGGTCGTCCTCAACAAGCTTTACAAGCTGACGCCGATGCAGTCCTCTTTCGGCGTCATCAATCTGGCCATCGTCAACGGCCAGCCGCGCGTCCTCAATCTCAAGCAGATGCTCGAAGCCTTTGTGGACTTCCGGCGCGAGGTCGTCAGGCGCAGGAGCGAGTACGAGCTTCGTAAAGCGAAAGCGCGCGCTCATATCCTTGAAGGCTTGAGCAAAGCGATTGACGCGCTCGACTACATCGTGACGACGATTCGCAACGCGCGTTCCGTTGACGAAGCAAGACAGTGGCTGACGGGCGAGACAAAGACGATGGCGGAAGTAAAGTCCTGGAAGGGAACGCCGTCGGATCTGACGCTCTCCGGCTATCTGGCGAAATTGCAGAAGGCTCTCAAGCGCCTCGATTTCTCTGAGCTACAGGCGCAGGCTATCCTTGATCTGCAACTGCGTCGCCTCTCCGCGCTTGAGCGACAGAAGATCACGGACGAGTACGAAGGCATCATTCGCCTGATCGCCGAGCTGGAAGAGATTCTCGCCAACGAGAATGCGCTGCGTCGCGTCATTGTCAAAGAACTGGAAGAGGTCAAGAAGGATTTCGGCGACAAGCGACGCACGGAGATCATCGAAGAGGGCGTAGAGCTTTCCATAGAAGACCTGATCGCCGACGAAGACGTGGCGATCACAGTCACCAACAGCGGTTACATCAAGCGTACGCCCGTCACCGTCTATCAACGGCAGGGTCGCGGCGGCAAGGGTCGCTTCGGAGCTTCGACGGGCAAGAACGGCGATTTCGTAGAGCATCTCTTTATCGCTTCGACGCACGCCTACATCATGATCTTTACGGACGACGGGCAGGTCTTCAAGCTCAAGGTGCATGAAGTGCCTGACGCAGGGGCATCCGCGCGCGGCAAGGCTGTCGTTAACCTGATTAGTATTCCATCCACGCGTAAGCTCGCGGGTGTCGTGCCCGTGCGCGAGTTCGCGGAAGGTCGATATGTCGTGATGGTCACGCGCATGGGCGTGATTAAGAAAACGTCGCTCGCCGATTTTCAGAACATACGCTCGAACGGCATCAACGCCATCAACATAGACGACGGCGACGAGCTGCTCGATGTCGTCTTAACCGACGGCACAAAGCGCATCTTTATCGCGACGCACAATGGTCTGGCGATTCGCTTCGACGAAAAGGATGTGCGCCCGATGGGACGCGCGACGCGTGGAGTGCGCGGCATAGACCTGCGTAAAGACGATTACGTCGTCAGCCTGTGCGCCGTCTCGGCAGATGATAACGAGCGTATGCTCTCTGTCTCCGAGCAGGGCTTCGGCAAGCAGACCAAGATCACTGACTACCGCTTTCAATCGCGCGGCGGCAAAGGCGTCATCAACATGAAGACGACAGAGAAGACCGGCAAAGTGGTCGCCGTTTTCCCCGTTGATGATGACTCCGAGATCATGATTATTACGCAGCAGGGCAAGCTGATCCGCATCGAAGCCGACAGCATTCGCAAGACAGGACGCTCCGCCTCAGGCGTTCGCCTGATCAAGACCGACGGCGGCGACCGCGTCACCAGCGCCTCGCTCGTCGAAGCAGCCGAAGAATCTGAGGAGGCAGTCGCGGGCTAAGCAACACCCGCTTCACTTGATTTACAAAAAGCCCCGCTGGCCGTGATGGCAGCGGGGCTTTTTCTTCAGGCGGGAAATAAATTGCGTTTCCTGATAGACGAGTATAGAGTCCGGTTACATCAGCGCTTTATAAACTCTTCGGGCGCGCCCTCGCCTTCGACCCATACTTCGCCGTCTTCGTAGAACTCTTTTTTCCAGATCGGCACGGTGCGTTTCAGCTCTTTGATGGCCCACTCGCAGGCTTCAAAGGCTGCGCGGCGATGGGGCGCGCTGACACTGATGCAGACGCTCGTTTCGCTTATCTCCATGCGGCCCGTGCGATGAACGATGCCGATGTGCGCGATCTCGAAACGTTCTCTGGCCTGGCGGCCCAGTCGACGCATCTCCGCGAGGGCCATCGGCTGATAAGCTTCGTAAACGAGATAGAGAGTCCGAGCGCGCCCGCGCGTGTACTCGCGCACGTAGCCGTCCAGCGTGACGGTCGCGCCGCACTCCGGCAGCACGACGCGGCGCGCCACTTCGCCGACATCTATCGGCGCGGTCGTCAGCTCAAAGAAATCTCGGCTCTCCGTCGTTTCGCCTTCGCCGCCACCACTGACGGGAGGAAAGACTGCCAGCTCGTCGCCCTCTCGGATTGGCATATCCTGCTCTTGCGCATATTCCTGGTTGACGGCGAACAGGAGCGAGCGCCCGAAGCGGCGCAACTCCGGATAGCGCGTCAAAATCTCTTCGAGCGCAGAATGGGCGGTGGCCGGAGATTTTAGTTCAAGCTCAATCTCGTTTGCTTTGGCAACGTCGCGCGCTGCGCCGAAGAAGAGCAGGCGCACGCGCACGCTCTCTCTCTGCCGCTCCTTCGCCGCGCCACTTTGTTCCAGAGTCCTGTTCATTCGAGGTCTATCTTTTTACCGCTGTGACCGTTTCCTTTGGCAATCGCGTGGACGCGCGCGCGTTCCTCGTAGCCCGCGACGACGCGCCCCAGCAGATCGCGCAGTCGCTTTAATCTCTCTGCGGTAGAACGCAACTCCAACAACTCCTGCTTAACTTCTATATCCAGATCGACGGCCGCCGCGACGAGAAAAGAGAGGCGTTCGGGCTCAGTCTCCGGCAACTCGGGCAGCGCCGCGCGCTCGTCGTTGAGGATACGCACGGCGCGCGCAATCCGCAGGAAGATGTCCGTCACTTGAGACGCACGCGTCTGAAGCAGCGATTCATCCTCCTGCTCGTCTTCAAAAAAAGAGACCTCGCCCAGGAGGTACGGATCGCCCTGATCCAGATAGGCTTCGACGCGGTAGCGTATCAATCCGATGGTCATGATATTGAAGCGACCGTCGGCCAGCGGTTCGACCTCAGTCACTTCAGCCGCGCAGCCGACGTGTCCGGCGGGCGGGAACTCATGTTCCACAGCGGCGCTCGCATCAAAAAAGGAGAGGCCGAACAGACTATCGCGCGCGCGTATGTCCGCGAGCATCTGTCTGTAACTGGGCTCGAAGATGTGCAGCGGCAGCGGGACTCCCGGAAACAGCACGACCGGCAAGGGAAACAAAGGCAACTCGCGCACGCCCCGCACTCTGTCCATAGCGTCAGTCATAAGAAGGGATGAAGGATGAGGGATGAGGGATGAAAGGGTTGAAGCAATAGCTAATTGAGCCGTTCACTCAAAGCTTTTGATTCATCCCTCATCCCTCCGCCCTCATCCCTTTCGTTGCTGTGGCGTTGCGCTCGATGGCGCTCAGGGCAGTGGCGGTCGGCGCGTTGTGCCCGGCGGCTGTCGCGGCGTCCGTTGCGCTCTTTTCCGCCTGTCCTGCCGTGGCAAGCGATACGCCGTCTTCTTCCAGCTTGCGCTCGATCAAATCCAGAATCTTCTCCGGCGACTCGTTGCCTAGAGCCTGGCGCTTCGCTTCGATGACCAGCTCGGCCACCTCACGCGCGCGCCCCTTGTAGCGATTGTCGCGGGCGATCAAATCTTCAATGATGCGTCGCTCGCGCTCGCTGCGCGGCGCTTGCGCATCCATGCCTGCTGCCACGGCGTACTCTACGGGCACGCTTTGATTGCGCATCATGACGTGGAGCGCGCCGGTGCGCTTTCGCGCCTCTTCGCGCATGCGTGCGATCTCAAGCAGAGAGTTCTTAAAACCCAGTTGCCCGCGCAAAGTAATCTCTATGATCGGCGCAGGCCCTGCGGAGGATTCCGTGTGCTTGCGCGCTTCGCTTTCAACCTTCTCCATCACGCCGTTAAAGACTGCTTCCGCATCCTCTACGCCGGACACGTCAAAGGAGAGACGCTGAAAGGGGCGCTGTACGTAATCACGCACGTGTGTGGCTTTGATGTTGTGATCTTCGTCGACTTCGACCAGGTAAACGCCGCGCTCTTCCCTGTATTCGTCAATCGAAGTCGGTTCGAGCGAGCCCGGATTAAAGGCCCAGTTGTCCACGTCAAATCGTTTGTGCGTATGGCCGAGCGCCACGTAGCCCGTCAATTGTTTCAGCTCCTGCAATTTCGCAATCGAGAGCGCGGGGATAGGCCGATTGATCTGTCCCTCGACATCCGTATGCAGCATCAGGATATTGAAGAGCCCGCGCTCGCTTGCGCGCCTGAGCGCGTCCGAGAGGATTGGGATGGCGGCGTTGGCGCTCGCTCCGTACCAGTGCGAGCCGAAGATACGCGCGCCCGCAATATCTATGTAAGAGCCCGTGCGCTCCTCTTCATCCCAGGGCACAAGCGCAATGTGTCCCTCTTCGTCGCGCGTCGGCTCAAGCAGTTTGAGAAAGCCCCACCCGGAGAGAGAGCGCAGCCAGCTATGCTCTGAAACCGCATCACGCTGATCGTGATTGCCCTCTATGGCGACGACGGAAATGCCCGCCTCCCTCAACAGCTCAAGACCTGCCATCGCGTGGTTCATGGCCTGCGGGTCTATATTGCGGCGGTCGAAAAAGTCGCCCACGATCAACACGAAATCGACTTTGTTCGGAATCGCCGTCCTCGTGATGACATCATGCCAGGCGCGAAAGAAATCCTTCGTGCGTTCTTCCAGATTGTAGCGGCGGCAGCCCAGATGTATGTCGGCCAGGTGAAGAAATTTCATCGTAGAGACATTATACGATATTCGGCACGGATTGGCAGAGTAAGATCAAAGCACCGACGACAAAGACTAAGGGCTCAATCTTTCGCCCGCGTCCAGGCATTAACAACACGCGAGAGCGAGAGCCAGGAGGCGCGCAGCAGCTCATTAATCTGCTTCCAATCCTCTTCCGTGACGCCGCCGCTTTCAGCTTTCGTGTCGCGAATCCTCATCGCTTCGGTGCGTAGGTACGCGTGCTCCGACAGCGTCTCTACGGGCACCTGGTAAATCTCGGCTGCCGCTTCCGCCAGGGCGCGTTCCAGATCGTCCGGCTGATATTTGGCGCGCTCGCGATGAATGATCCACCACTCAAGCTCAAGCCGCGCCGCGCGCTCCACGTTGAACTCGACGTTGCTGACCTTGCAGATTTCCGCGTAGAAGCTCAAGAGGTAAGGTAAAGCCTTCTCGTAATCACTGCGGCTCTTGCCCTCCTTAAAGACGAAGGCGGCTTTGGCGGCCTTGTAGGCGACGAGATTGGAGCGCAGAAATGGTAAACGATATTGGGTTCGCAACAACTCCGCGAGCTGGCGAAAGAGCAGGAAGCGTTCCCTGGCGTAGTAAGAGCGCCACATCTCCGTATCTAGCCGGGCGACCTCTGCCGGGTCGAAGCGGCGAACGTCTGTTTGCCTTGGGCCGTAGAGGTCAATCGCCGCCCATGCGAGGAATAGCAAGACGAGGGCGAGGACGATCAGCAGCCATCTTCGGCGCAGCAGGGGGAGCTGGCGTCTTACGGTTGGTGCTTCCAGGGGCTGAGCAGTGTTTGTGGCGTTCATCAATTACTAGATACGGATGAGCGCGAGGCGTGGATTTATCTGTGACCGCAGAATCCTAAAGCCGGATACTTTAGTTGCGAATTCGGTTAAGAGAAAAGAGACGCGGTTGCGGCCGACGAAAAAAGCGAGGATCGATAAAGATTACGCTAACATGCAAATTGATGGGAATATCAGAATTGTTATTGCTCGTCGTGCCCGCCACGGTAGGCGGCCCGCCCCCATCATATACCGGACGAATATCGGCTGGGGCGAAAATATTTTGTGAAGCATTATCGCTGGTCTGCACTTTGGAGAAGGTCAGAGCGAGCGCTTCAATATCCTCATCAAATCCATTGACATCCTTACTAACACAAAAATACTTTACTCACACATTTCCGCTAATGAGATTGTATTGTCATCCTCACAGTCTTTAGATTGCAAGTTGGTATCAGCCAAAAGATAGAGTCGTGATACTTTTTGCTGCCGGATCCCGCGTTAGTTAATGAGAAGGATAAAACAGGAGGTGATTAAACAATGATTCACAGGACTTCTCATTACAGATATTTGTCTACGGCGTTGGCGCTCTTGCTCTCCATCACCGCGCTGGCGTTGGGGCAAAACGCGACGCAGGGTGGGGGCACGGATCGACATTCGACCAATTACCGAGTTGTTTCAACCAGCAGCGCGGCGGGGACGTTCTTTGGAACCACGAAGACCTTGGGGCGCGGCACAGTGCGTTCCTGGGTAACTCTGGACAAGGATGGCAAACCGGCGGCTATCGGTGTGACCATCAGTGAGGCGGCGCTGAAAAGCGCGCCGACGGAGTTACCCAGCGGGCAACCAGGCGTTGAGTTTAACCTGGCACTGCCTGCGGAAGCGGCGGCCACAGCCTTCGACCATGTTGGCTTTGGCTGGAATCCGCGCGGGCACGAACCGGAGAAGGTTTACGATGTGCCGCACTTTGACCTGCACTTTTACACGATCACGCCCGCAGAGCGCGCACGGATTACCGCGCAGGGCGACGATCTGGCGAAGACCTACAGAGAGCCTTCGGCAGAGTACGCTCCGGCGGGCTACATCCTGGCACCCGGCACGGCAGTGCCGAACATGGGCGCACACTGGGTTGATCCGAAGGCGGGCGAGTTTCAGGGCGCGGCGTTCACCAGAACCTTTCTCTACGGTAACTACGACGGCCAGATCATCTTCTACGAGCCGATGATTACCAGGGCGTTTCTCGAGACGAAGGTTAACGTGAGCGAGTACATCAAGCTGCCTGCGAAGTATGCCAAGCCGGGCTATTACCCGACCAGGTACAGCATCAAATATGACCCGGTCAAGAAAGAATACGTAGTGGCGCTTGAAGGGATGGTGCTGCGTTGATGTTTATGTGGTAAGAGTTCTCCCCGGCCTTAAACCAAAAGCCCCGCAAGAACCGGCAATGGCTGATTCGTGCGGGGCTTTCTTATATCCAGGTAATCGCGATAGCTTCCCTTTTATCATCTCTCATTATGGTGTAGATTGAATGCCATTCGCGCGGGCCGGGTTAATTCGGTCGTTAAGCTGCCCAGCTTAATTTAAGATGAGAAGAGTTTTATCAATCTTGCATCATTTTATAAACTTCACTCATTAGCGTTATCCGTCCATCGTCTGTTCGTGTCACATAGTTTCCGCAACACAGTCCGATATAGGAGGAAGCTCATTTGTTCCGTTGTTTCTCAAGAAGAGCACGCTGCTTAGCGAAACCAGCCCGTATTTTATCAATATACCTGGCGGTCGGAAATGAGCTTTCGATCTCTTTCAATGTTGCCATGATCTGTTTGGTTTTAGGCCCATCGGGATGCTCTCTAAGCTCGCCAGTTTGCATGAACAGGCAAAAAGAGAAGCCCCCGCGACTCTGGGCAGGAGTCATTTAGGTGCGGGGGCTTCGTGGCTCCGTGCGACGGGAGGGGATTCCGTTCTGCGCGGGGCACTGACGGCCTCTCAAGTGGGGCGAGCGGCCGTAACTATTCCTTGGCAAAGAACTCTCGCGCGGACTCTTTTCGTTGTCTCTCTCAGGCGGTCATGGCCGCCGCCCGCTTGCCCTGCTCTGTTTCCGTCGCTAATGCGCCGCGCCACACGGCGCGTGTCCAGGCCTTGCTGTTTCTGCTGTTTCGCTCTCTTAAAGTCGGCGAAACCGTTGCGACCTTCTTGGCCGCAGGCCACATGGCCCTGAGGGTTGCGGCGCATGCTCTCGTCAACAGGTACGCAAAGAGCAGCGCATAAAATCCGATCACGACCGCCAGCAATGTATATTCAGCTTTGCTCATCGTCATCCTTGACGCTTTCAGCAGAAGTCTTTTGCCTTCGCGTCCAACAAAAATCGTGTGCCCCTTTTAGACGGCGTCGAGTCTGTATTCGGGCGCGTAACGCCGCACCGCCGCGAGAAGCTGCTCGACATCAAAGGGCTTGCCCAGAAAGGCGTCCGCGCCCTCTTTGAAACAGGCCTCCTGCATCTCCATGTCCGAGGCCGAGCTGACCACCAGCACCTTAGATAAGGGAAAGCGCTCTTTGATAAACCCCAGGATGCGCATGCCCACTTCGGGCGAGTCCAACACGGGCGGCAGGTGCAGGTCGAGTATAGAGACCTCTGGTTCGTAAATAGTCGCCCGGCGCAGAGCCGTCTGTAAATCGTTGGCCGTCGTCACATCGTAATTATCACACAACGTCCAGAACAGTTGCTGCGTGATCGCTACATCATCATCTACAATTAAAACTCTAGGCTTCATTCAAATCTCTCTCAATTCAAGCTGATCTTGATACTTGCAACGCTTGTACCATCAAGAGCGCGAGCGATGGTGATGCGCCTTTTGTTAGGAAAATCGCGCCCGCCCGACGCTTGCAAAAAATTTTACCTGTACACGGCAGGCGACATTGAGTCGGCCACACTGTCCACATTTGTAGACAGAGGTGAACAGCAGTTTTTGCGCGATTGAGCTTAGCGAAATAAAGCGCAGAGAAGCAGAGAGAAAGAGTCTGCTATGGCTTTGAAGAGGTGTGCCGTTTGTATTCCTGTAGAGCGCGCTCGGCGCTCTTTAACTCTTGCGTGTGACTTTTGCTTTCGAGCTGAGGCGCGTCCGTCCGCTTGAACAGCTTGACGGCCACGAACGCCGCGATACAGATCATCCCGAGCCAGAACAGGTACTGGATTGCCGTGATAACCATGCCGACCACAGACAGCACGGCGATAGCTCCAAGGATAAAGGCGATGATAGTGAGAATGTTTTTGATATTATTCATACCAGCAAAGACGCATCTATCAAATTCCGACAGGCATTAAGATAAAGCTTGATCCGGCAATCAGGCAAGGCGATTTTGTGAGGTGACTGAGATGAGATGCTTGACCATAGATTCAACAGGCTATGAAAGTGACTCTATAAGCAATAAAGGCGCTTATTTTATCTCTCATCGCTGTCGTCCTCATCCCTTCTCCGTGGGCTGCGGCTCTGTGGCTTCAAACTCGCTGATTAATCTATGCAGGTAGGAGCGGCTGATGCCGAGTCTGCGCGCGGCGGCCACCTTATTGCCGCCAGCGCTCTGCAACGCCGCGGCGATCAGGCGACGCTTGAGCGCGCCGATGGCTCCTTCTAGCGTCGTCTCGTCATGAATAGCCGCGTCGGGCAGACTGCGCAGCATATTCTCCGGCAGAAACTCCACGCCGAGCCTTGGGCTCACGCTTAAGACCACAAGCCGCTCGATGACGTTCTCAAGC
>DATLMN010000325.1:0-4865 GCA_035537255.1 Pyrinomonadaceae bacterium
TGACGGCGCATTGATGATGCTGGCGCTCGCCTGTTATCTGACCGCAGCCGTCTTTCATCTGATGAATCTCTATGCGCCGTCTGAGATGGCCCAGCGCGTAGGGCTCTGGACGGCGACAGCCGGTGTCTTTTTCAACCTGTCGAGCTGGGGCGTGCGCTGGATCGCGGCGCATGATCGCGAGCTGGCAATCCTGTCGCGCAACGGCTACGGGCCGGATCAGATGCCCTGGTTCTTCCGCTACATCCCGTTCGCCAATCTTTATGATCTGAGTCTGGCGTTCGCCTTCGGCGCTGGCATCACGACTCTCCTGATCGCGCATCGCAAGAGCTTTCGTTCGCTGGGCGCTGTGACGCTCCCGCTGGCCGCTTTGATTCTGCTGCTCGCGCGTTTTATCGGCAACGAGTTTATCGATCTGCCGCCGGTGCTGGATTCCTACTGGCGACCGATTCACGTCGGCGTCGCCTCGCTCTCCTACGGCGTGGCGCTCGTCTGCTTTGCCGTCGCGATCCTCTATCTACTAAAGGACGGCGTGAAGACCGAAGCGATGGCGATCTGGTCAAGCATCTTCTGCATCGCAGTGTTTGCGACCATAAGTCGCTTTTCCGTTTTTACTTCGCTCAGCTACAGCGCTTCCGTTTTCTTACCGACGGATAAGGGCGGGCGCATGCCAATACCATTGCGCGTTGATATTCCGTGGGTTGGGCCGATGCTTGTCCTCGCCGGTCTATTGCTGGTCGCGACGATCATCGCGTTTTCAGTCTATCTGTCGAAAGCGGACGAGCGTGCGCGCACATGGGGGCATCATTTGTTGAAGCTCTCGCTGGTGGTGCAGGCGGCAGGGATCGCTTTTCTTGTCTCGCAGATCAAGACGCTCTCCGATATTGGCCCACGTGTTCAGCAAAATCTCGCTGGCGACCCGCTCGGGTATGAACGCCTGGGTCGCTGGATGGCCGAGGGGGAAGGCTTAAAGCCTGAGCAGATCGCACAGATTCCAGCAGGGCGTCTGGCACAAGTCGCCACAGAATTTGTGCAACAGAACGGCTCGAAGCTTTTCTTGAGCATCAATGCCAACCCGGTCGAGCTGGCTGCACTCATTACGGCTTCCGCCGCCACACTCTTCGTGATTATCTTCAGCTTCCGCACAGAGCGCCTACGCGCAGTGCTCCCGCCTAAAGAGAAGCTCGATAGCCTGATGTATAAGACGGCGAGCGTCGCCTTCGCAGGGCTGGCGATGCTCCTGATCACGGGCGCGGTGTGGGCCAATGAGTCCTGGGGCAGGTACTGGGGATGGGACTCTAAGGAGACGGGCGCGCTGGTCGCTTGGCTGACCTACGCGGCATTCCTTCATACACGCATCTCTCGCGGATGGACAGGACGAAGCTCCGCCTACTTCGCGTTGGTCGGATTTCTTCTGGTGATCTTCACCTACCTGGGCGTCAGTTACCTGCTGCCGGGCCTGCATTCATACGCTTAGAGAAAGCCAGAAACGTGAATGCCATAGTGTTGAGTAAACATAAAGCAGCCGAACGGGCCGAGGACGGGCATGAGAGGGAGCTCTCTGCTCTGAACATGCCAAACCGAGGGCACAACCAATCATGAATAAAGATAACATTCTTATTGGCATCATCGGCCTGCTCCTCGGCTTTATTATCGGCTTTATGTTCGCCAACTCGGCCAACCAGCGCGCCTCTCAGCCGCCGCCTGCCACCCTCGCGCCGCAGAACCCCGCGCTCCCGCCGGATCATCCCCCGATCCAGAGTGGAGCGGGCGCGCAGGGCGCAATGCAGGCCGACATACAGGCGTCGCTCAAATTAGCCAGAGACCAGCCCGACAATTTCGATGCGCAGATGAAGGCAGCGGAAAGCTACTACCAGATTCAACGCTTCGACGAAGCGTTAGAGTTTCTGAAACGCGCCAACCAGATTCGGCCACAAGCTTTCGAGCCTCTGGTTAATCTGGGCAATGTCTATTTTGATTCCGGGCGTTTCGAAGAGGCTGAAAAGTGGTACACGGAAGCGCTCAAGATCAACCCCGATGATGTCAACGTGCGGACAGATTTGGGCCTGACTTTTTTCTTCCGCACCCCGCCTGACGCAGAGCGCGCGATCAAGGAGTACCGCGCTTCGCTTGAGCGCGATCCACGCCACGAGCCGACATTACAGAATATGGTCGCGGCCCTCACGCGCGTCGGCAATGCCAAAGAAGCCGAAGAGATGATCGCCAGACTCGGGGAGGCCAATCCCTCAAACCAGGCTCTCTCCAAGCTCCGCTCTGACCTTGATAAGCTGAAATCACAAACGAAGTAGTTAGCCTTCACACACCGACTGGCGGGCGGCGGCCGCAAATGGTTGCCGATTAAATTCGCAATCAACAGAATTTCTATTTTTTTTAAGCTTACTGATGCTATAAATACTACAGCCAATATCTCACGTGTGCCGCCGATAGAAGCTGATCTTTATGCTTCGGCGGCCTTTGATACAAACAACCTCTTTAACCCGGAGAGGATACTCTATGCCTCGCGAAATCACGCATCACGACTCAATTCTTGAAGCAATCGGTCGGAGCGGCATCATCTCTGAACTGGTTGAGAAACACGAAGGCCATTACAAGTATGAGCTGGATCTGGAAGTGATTTTGTATGGCCGGAACTATGCAGGCAATAAGGTTGGCCCTTACGTCCGTCTGCTTGTTTACGGCCCCGGTGAAAAGATTATCCGTGAAGGGAAATGGGGAGGTAACGCCTTTTACATTCTGGTTGAGGGCATGCTCGACGTGTATGTCAATGAAGCTGAGGGGGGAACCAGGAAGATCGGCAAGGTTCAGCCGCAAGACCCATTCGGCGAGATGTCTATGCTTTCCGGTCAAGTGAGCAATGCCACCGTGGTTGTATCGGATGAGGCGGAAGCAAAAGTCCTCGAAATTCAACGCCCGGCGCTTCGCCTGCTCCGAAAGTTGAAGAGATTCGGCGACAAACTCGACGAGAAGTATCGACAGCACGGCCTTGACCGCACGATGGAAGAGGTACAAAAGGCGACCGGCGAAATGCAGCGTCCGACGCTGCGCCTACTACGCAAGCTAAGAACGTTCGGCCTTCTGCTCTATAAGAATTATCGTCGGCACGGACTTAACCGCTCGCTCTTAAAGGCGCAAGAGCCACCCCCTAACTCCTTTACTTCAGAACTGCTCACAAAGTTCAAGGACGCGACACGGTTTACGGTCTATGCGAAGGATCACATCCTTTTTCTGGAGGGAGATCCGATTGACAAGATCATTTTCATTAAGAACGGATGGATGCGTCGTGTGCGTGGCCCTGCTTCGAGTCTGGCGACGGCGCGTGCCCTGGCTTCCAGACCAATGCTTGCCGACACGATCACGAAATCGTACCCGGACGTAGGGTTGGATTATCTCGGTGACGGTAATTGGCTAGGGCTTGATGCAGTTGTCGACAAAGACCATAACACATGGCCGTATAGCGCGATCATCATGGCGCGCACGGAGGTGTTGGAAATTGAGATTGCGCGCCTGCGGTCTAACCCTGCGCTAGTCAGCATAAGTAATAAACATTTTCAGCAATTCTCAGATGCCGATAACAAACCGCCTGAGCCGCCGACGGACACGAGAAGTGTGATAGCTCTCGAAGAAGAGATTGAAACCGGGATTGTGGATGGCACGAACCTGCTTGTGATGGATATGGATCTATGTATTCGTTGCGGGAATTGCTCGCTGGCCTGCCACAAAGTTCATGGGCATTCAAGGCTCTTGCGACGCGGCAGAATCCACATCTCACGCCCGGTGAAACCGAATAGCCAAGCCGAGCAACACGTACTGTCACCATCAGTGTGCCTCCACTGCCAGGACCCTGAATGCCTGACCGGATGTCCGACGGGCGCTATCGCGCGTCACCCAGAAGGGTACATTGATATTCATCCGCAGACGTGTATCGGATGTGGTGATTGCGCGACGCAATGTCCCTATAACGCCATCTCGATGATCCCGCGCAACCCAGTAGTGCCGCCCCCGCCAGGTCTCGCCGGCAGACTCAAAAGCTGGCTTAGTTTGGCTCCGCCCAAAGAGCTTTCCCCCGTCACTGAGACTGATGATTTGCTGGCGGTTAAGTGCAACCTATGTGAGAACACCCCGCTCAATCCGAAGGGAGCTAAAAGTGCGGCCTACTCCTGCCAGGAGAACTGCCCGACGGGCGCACTCGTGCGCGTCAACCCACGCGAGTACTTCAGCGAAGCGAAAAATAGCATCGGGATTGTTTTCAGAGACCAAACACACGCCATCGGACGCAACATCCACAAGCGAGACATACCGGCCAGAATCTTTCACCTGTGCGGCGTGTTGGCAATCATTGCTATCACGTGGGCGGCGCTCTGGGCCGCGCGCCTGTATACGATGGACGGGCATCTCGCCGGGACTTGGCTGACCGTACGTTGGGGGACGGGCTTAATCGGCCTGGTGAGCATCGCGTTTGTGATGACCTATCCGGCACGCAAACAAATTTACAGGCGGCGATGCGGGCCGCTCCGCTACTGGATGCTGGCGCACGTCTACGTGGGGCTGATCGCGGGCATTGTGTTGTTGATACACGGTGGCCGCGCCTCGGGCGGTCTGCTGACTTCCCTGTTGATGGTCTCATTCGATCTGGTCATCGTCTCCGGCATCTTCGGGATCGGTTGCTACCTTATCGTGCCGCGTATTATGACAAGTATTGAGGGCGACCCGCTGCTCATCGAAGACCTGCGCGCACGCCGCGAGGAGCTGCGCAAGACGCTCGGTTTGATTGACACCAGCGACGATCAACTGCGCTACCTGATTAAGGTGAAAATGCGCAAGCGCTTCTTCTCACTTCGTTATCTCTT
>DATLMN010000326.1:0-12123 GCA_035537255.1 Pyrinomonadaceae bacterium
AACCAATGTTTCCGGCATGGCAAGCCAGCGTCTTGAACCGAACTGGACCAACGATGCAAAGATTGGTCGGAGTGGGAGGATTCGAACCTCCGTAATCTTGTTCCCAAAACAAGTGCCTCAAAGCCTCTAGGCTACACTCCGTAAAAAGAAGGGATGCCCCCGGTGAGATTCGAACTCACGCCTGATGGATTAAGAGTCCACCGCTCTGCACATGCTAAGCTACGGAGGCAAAGAAAGCGGAACTGAACGGACTCGAACCGTCATCGTCTTGCTTGACGAGCAAGTGCCTCACCCCTCGGCCACAGTTCCATTGTGAACAAAGTTGGCGGCGCGTATCGGATTTGAACCGATGATCGCCTGGTTGAGAACCAAGTGGCTTTGAGTCCTGACTTGCCTAACGCGCCCCATTGAATTGGGTTGATCGACGGGACTCGAACCCGTACAGTGCTGCGTTCACGGCGCAGTGCTCTACCTGTTTTGAGCTACGATCAACATGAAAAGTTTGGCAGGGCGTGTGGGACTCGAACCCACGCTTCTCTTGATTGAAAATCAAGCGGCTTTAATCCATCTTGCCTAACGCCCCGCATAAAAAGTTGATGGCTGGTGCGCGTGGAAAGATTTGAACTTTCACTTTGCGGGTTTTAAGCCCGCCACCTCTACCGTTGGGTTACACGCGCTGAGATTAAAACTCGTATGCGGAACGAGAGATTCGCGCCTCTCAGAAACAAAGTTTTGAGCCTTGCATGTCTACCGTGTTGCATCACTTCCGCGTCGCTAAGGCGAATACCGACGGAGGGATTCGAACCCATCACTGTCTAGTTTCTAAGACTAGCGCCTCCTACCGTTGGGCTACGTCGGCTTAAAGAAAAGTTTGCGGCTGAGAATGAAGGAATGCCCCCAGCAAGAATTGAACTTGCGTGTGCTGGTTTAGGAGACCAGTGCCTCATCCGCTCGACCATAGGGGCGCAGAGGTTTAGGTTGGCTGCAACGCAGGGATTCGAACCCCAATCTACGGTTTCAGAGACCGTTGTCCTGCCGGTTGAACGACATTGCAAAAGAAATGAACCTGGCACGATTCGAACGTGCGACCTCAAGCTTCGCATACTTGCGCTCTTCTTTCCGCTGAGCTACAGGTTCAAGAGCAGGGATGAGGGCGAAGGGATGAGGGATGAATAAGAAAGGATTCAAGGCGTTACAGCATTCCTTTCATCCCTCATCCCTCATCCTTCATCCCTTGTTTTTGGCGGAGGGTGCGGGAGTCGAACTCGCATGGGCTGTTGATAGCCCGTCGGTTTTCGAGACCGGTGCCATTCCAATTAGGCGAACCCTCCGTGATCGTAATTTAAAAGTCGTAACAGGAGCACTCAGATTCGAACTGAGATCGACGATGTTGGAGACCGCTGTGTTTGCCATTTACACCATGCTCCTATGTGATCCTGGAAAGTGCATGCGGTAGGACTCGCACCTACGAAGTCACACACGGGACGCCTGATTTACAGTCAGGTGCTTTTGCTGCTCAGCCACACATGCAAAAATGAATTCGTTATGCTAAAAAATAGATGAAGGCAGAGAGTTTAAGCACCGCAAGACACACTTCGGCGCACACTTCTACTGAGGACGGCGACCCCTGTGGACTCTCGCAAAGCAACCGGGGCAGTCGTCCTTTTGAAGGCTCCCTGCCTTCATCTCTCACACAAAAAGGTACTTCGATTGTCAAATAACAAATGGAGCGAAACACTTTGATTTCAACAGGGAAATCAGGTGCCCGCTCCAAGCAATTCTCTTAAACTTTAAGTTTTGAATTGGGAGCGGGAGCCGCTCCCGCTATGCTAAAACTGATGTGTGCGACGATCCGAAAGTTCAGGGCTTTCAATAGTTTGCCCCTGCCTTTGATTGAAACCGCCGACGACTCCGTAGGTCGTTAACGAACTCAGACAATTGGCAAACTTCGCCGCAGAGCGCATGCATATGCACGGCTGCCATGTGGCGAGCGCCAATCTTGATTTGAGGTTTGTCCGGTTCGTTCGCATTGAAGTTTCTCTTCTTCTCGCTTTCAACTTCGCTCGGTGAAAGCAACCGCGCATGTATAAGGCAAACTGCATTACGATGTCAAGAACTTTTTTGTTCCGATTACCAGATGATTGCTTCCGCAACTCTGGTTGCCTGATGACGGATTCGTTTTTCACCGCGCGATTGCCTGCTCAAAAAATTCTAAAAGCCATGCGACCTCAAAATCTGCGCGGATAAATTTCCAGAGCGCACGTCAATGCTATAATCCATCGTTCCGCGTATGGCAAAATTCTGAGGAGAAGAAGTTCAGTGCCACTGAGTTCCGGCAATAAACAGTTGGTCGCCAGCTTACGCAGCACCTTCGCCGAGCTGCTCTCGCCTTTGGAGACGAGCATAGGCACGGTCTGGCGCGGCACGACTGCGCCGCCCGCAGCTAAACTCGTGCTCGATAACCAACTGCTCTCAATCGCCAAGCGCTTCGTCAATCTGCGTGAAGCAGGAGCGGAAGAGAAACAGCGCTATTACGAAGAGCTGTGCCGCGCCTTTCAATTAAAATATGAGAGCAACACTTTTCCGCTTCCCCTTAGACACTCTTTCAGCGAATCAATCGCAGACAAGCTTGATCGCGCGCCCGTCATCCTTTCTTACCTTGAGGAATACGATGCCCGTCATGGCTCTAACTTCGCAGACCGCGCGCGCCACGCTCTCTTTCAATTTACCAATCTCGTCATCAAATCGGACGGCCGTGTGACGGACACCGAAACCATAGAGCTGCTGAAATTCAAGCAGGCGCTCTACCCGCGCGGCATGGGTGCTCCGCCCGAAGACGCTCTGGCTAAGGGGAAAGAAAAAGAGGACTCGTCCGTTGAGCATGAAAGCGAAGGCGTTGATGATGATGCTCCGCCGCGCCCGCTCGGAGAGCTGCTCGCGGAGCTAAACGAGCTGGTCGGGTTGGAGAGCGTCAAGGCGGAGGTCAAACAACTGACCAACTTTCTCAAGGTGCAGCAGATGCGCGAGGAGAAGGGTTTGGCGACGCTTCCGGTCTCGCGGCATCTGGTCTTTTCCGGCAACCCTGGCACGGGCAAGACGACGATTGCGCGACTGCTGGCACAGATTTATCGCTCGCTAAAGATTTTGAGCCGTGGGCATCTGATGGAGACTGACCGATCCGCGCTGGTCGCCGGTTACGTTGGGCAGACGGCCATCAAGGTCAAAGAGGTCGTCACAAAATCTTTGGGCGGCATTCTGTTTATAGACGAAGCCTACGCGCTCAGTCCTCCGGCGGGCAGCGGCAACGACTTCGGACATGAGGCGGTCGAGACTCTGTTGAAGATGATGGAGGATCACAGGGACGATCTGATAGTCGTGGCCGCCGGTTATACTGAACGTATGGATCAGTTTCTCTCCTCGAATCCGGGACTGCGCTCGCGCTTTAATAAGTTCATACACTTTGACGATTACAATTCGCCGCAGCTCGTACAGATTTTTAAATCTTTCTGCAAAAAGGCCGACTTCCGTGTGACGCCGGAGGCGGAGAAGAAGCTCACAGCGCTTTTCGATACTATGACGGCCGCGCGCGACGAAACGTTCGGCAACGCACGCACGGCGCGCAATCTGTTTGAAGCGGCCATCAGTCTTCAGGCCAATCGCATAGTCCAGCTTGCAGAGATCAACGCAGAAGTTTTACAGACCATCGAAGCCGCAGACATCCCTGCGGCTGAAGACCAGCGCACAGGCGGCATCGAGCTTAATCAGACAGAAGGCATGCCCGGCGCACAATGAAAGCGCCCGAAAGGTTCTCAGCGCTTCCGATGTGGTCGCCGCCAGAGAAACAATGCTTGTGTGCCGTCACAATGGCAGAGTAAGATTCGAGCAGCCTGAAAATAGTAGAGGGAAAAGTGTAGTGGTCGCCGACGTTCTCTTGCGTTCGGCGGCGGGTAATTCTTGATGAATCATACAACGCTTGAGCCGCAGGCAGGCGCGCGTTCCGTAGAGCTTTTATCCAGCATAGGAGGAACGCCGCTGATTCGTCTTCGGTGCGTCACGCGCGAGCTGCCAGCAGGCGTCGAAGTTTATGCGAAGGCGGAGCATTTGAACCCCGGCGGCTCTGTCAAAGATCGCGCCGCGCTCAGTATGATTCTCGACGGCGAGCGCAGCGGAAGACTGACCCCGGGCAAAACCATCATCGACGCGACGAGCGGTAATACGGGCATTGCCTACGCGATGATCGGCGCAGCGCGCGGCTACCCCGTCACGCTTTGTCTGCCGAAGAATGCCAGCCGGGAGCGCCAGCGCATCCTTCGCATCTACGGCGCAGAACTTGTTTTGACAGACCCAAGGCATGCGACCGACGGCGCGCAGCTTCGCGCGCGAGAGATGGTCGCGGATAATCCGGATAAATACTTTTATCCTGATCAGTACAACAACGATGCTAACTGGCGCGCGCATTACGACGGGACTGCGCCGGAAATCTGGGAACAGACGCGTGGGCGCATCACGCACTTTCTCGCGGGGCTCGGCACTTCGGGGACGTTTATGGGGACAGCGCGCCGCCTCAAAGAGTACGATCAGAAGATCAGCGTCGTCTCTATGCAGCCGGATTCGCCTTTTCACGGCCTTGAAGGCATGAAGCACATGCCGACGGCGATTGTCCCGGGCATTTATGACGAGCGTCTTGCGGACTTGAGTGTAGAGGTCGCGACTGAATCGGCGCAGGAGATGACGCGGCGTCTCGCGCGAGAAGAAGGGCTGCTGGTCGGCATCAGCTCCGGCGCGAACGTCTTCGCGGCTTTGCGGCTCGCGCGCACACTTAAACGCGAGGCAGTCGTCGTGACTATCCTGTGCGACGGCGGAGAAAAATACTTGAGCGAAGCTTTCTGGGAAGAGGACTGATGATCGCGCTTGCAGAGCAGCAAAGGGATGAGATTCGCCGTCAAGGTGAAGCGGAGTACCCGGAAGAGTGTTGCGGACTTTTGATAGGGCGTTTGATGGAAGACGGAAGCAAACAGGTCTCGGAGGTTTACCCGATCTCGAATGCGCGCGAGGAGGAAGCGCGTCATAATCGTTCCTTGATACTGCCCGAAGAATATATGCGCGGCGAGCGTCATGCGCGCTCAAAGGGTTTGGACGTTGTCGGGAATTACCACTCGCATCCCGATCACCCGGCCGTGCCGTCTGCGTTCGATCTGGAACACGCCTGGCCCACCTGGTCCTACATCATCGTCTCCGTGCGCGAAGGGCGCGCCGAAGATTTACGCTCCTGGGAGATGGCCTCTGACCGTTCGCGCTTTGACGAAGAAGAACTGACGGGGAGTAAGAAGCAATGATGCGAAGATGCTCTCGTAATCAATCGCTGCTCTTATCGGTCGGCCTGCTGCTTCTAGCGGCGTTGGTCGCGCCTCTTGCGTCGGCACAGGAAGCGAGCGACGGGGCAAAACAGGTCGCGCGTAAGTTTGACGAGTTCGGCGAGCTTCGCGGGTGCGATTGGGGCGCGCGCTTCGATAATTTTGCGATCCAGTTACAGGATGACCTGTCGATGGAGGGTTATGTGATCGTCTACGGCCCGGAGGGCGAGTGGTCCGGAACTGGAAAAAACCTCTTGGAAAGGATCAAGGATTACTTCATCAACACCCGTGGAATGGAGCAAGAGCGCATCAAGCCGATCTACGGCGGGCGTTACAAGGAGATGGATCAAGTATGGACCGAACTCTGGCTTGTTCCACACGGCGCTGATGCGCCTGACCCTCAGCTCTACCGTACCAAGATCAAGACGATTACAGGAAAGTTCGTCGAGACTGAAGCCTGGGATGGGATTCCCGAAGGCGATGGTTTTACGGCGGGCAATGTCACGCTCGCCGCTTTTGCCGACGCGTTGCGCCAACAGCCTGAGACACGCGCCTATATCGTCGCCTTCAACGCGCCCGATGCTACTCCCGGTTCATGGCGGCGCGTCGCCAAGCGTTATGCCAACGATCTTGAAAACCATTACGGTATCAAGCCGGATCGCATAGAGATCATTTATGCCGGATATGACAAACAGGTTAAGGGAGAGGAGCAAATCCTCGGGAATAAAATGCAGTTTTGGATTCTTCCGAAGAACGCGCCCCCGCCTGTGAAAGAAGCAGGGCCGGAGCGAGAGCCGACTGAGGCCGTGCGCATCGTTGACTCTAGTAGCCGTTACTGGTTGAAGTATCCGGATAAGGAGCGACAGATACTGGAAGGATTCGCCGACGTGCTGCGGGCCAACGAGCGTTTGAGCGTCTGCCTCATCGTTCGTCCACCAAACGGAGAAGGAAGCCCGTTCTTAGACCCTTCGGCCTCGGCCGATGAGCCGCCCGATGTTGATCTGATGAAACTGGTCGAAAAGTGGAAGGCTCAACTGGGCAAAGAATACGGCGTCAAAGAAAACCGCATTACCGTCATACCAACCGCTACGGATGAATATAAAGAGGACACGCTGGAAGTATGGATTGTTCCCGCAGGGGCTGCATTACCTGATCCATACGCACCAGATGAGATGATGGAAGATGACGCGGCTATTGCATCAGAAGAAGGAAAACAGTAAGGAGTTTCGAACATGTCAGTGACAATCACCATTCCGACGGCGCTCAGGCAGTACGCCGGCGGACGCTCGGAGATAGAGGTCGAAGCAAAGACGGCTGGCGAGGCGCTTGAGCAGTTGACCTCCACGTACGCAGAGCTTCGCAAGCATCTCTACACGGATCAGAACGCGCTCAGAAATTTCGTCAACGTCTACGTCAACGACGAAGACATACGACACGGCGCAGGTGCACAGACGCCGCTCAAAGACGGCGATACAGTGATGATCGTGCCTTCGATTGCGGGCGGGGCGACCACCGAAGAAGAGGTCGCAAGCAATAGCCCCACGCTCTCGAATCAGGAGATTGCGCGTTACAGCCGCCATCTCATCATGCCGGAGGTCGGCATGGAGGGACAGCGTCGTCTGAAGGCTGCGAGCGTGTTGATGATCGGCACAGGGGGCTTGGGCGCGCCGCTCGGAATGTATCTGGCGGCCGCTGGCGTAGGCCGTCTGGGCATAGTGGATTTCGACGTGGTCGACGAATCCAACTTGCAGCGACAGATCATACACGGCACAAGCGATGTCGGTCGGCCCAAGATCGCATCGGCGCGTGACCGCCTGAGTGAGATCAATCCGCACGTCAAGATCGAAACACACGAGACGCGCCTGACGAGCGAGAATGCGCTCGCGCTGTTTCGCGATTACGACATCATCGTCGACGGGACGGACAATTTCCCTACGCGCTATCTCGTCAACGACGCGTGTGTCCTGACGGGTAAGCCAAACGTCTACGGCTCGATCTTTCGTTTCGAGGGGCAGGCCAGCGTCTTCTGGGCAGAGCGCGGTGCTTGCTATCGCTGTCTCTATCCTGAGCCGCCGCCGCCCGGACTCGTTCCCTCCTGCGCAGAAGGAGGCGTGCTGGGCGTGTTGCCAGGCATCGTCGGCGCGATTCAAGCCAACGAAACGATCAAGCTCATTCTGGGCGGCGACAGTCGTCCGCTCATCAACCGGCTGCTTCTGTTCGACGCATGGGCGATGCGCTTTCGCGAATTGAAGCTGAAGAAAGACCCGTCGTGCCCCATCTGCGGAGAGCACGCGACGATTAAAGAGTTGATTGACTACGAAGAGTTCTGCGGATTGAAGCCGCAGCCCGAAGCCGTCACGAATCGAGCAGGAGAGGAGCAAAAGATGGAAGAGATTACCGCCACCGAACTCAAAGCACGCCTTGATCGCGGAGACGATATTCAGATCATAGATGTCAGAGAGCCGAACGAGTACGAGATCGCGCGCATTCCCGATACCACTTTGATCCCGCTCGGCCAGGTCGCGGGTCGCATGAACGAGATCGACCCCAACCGCGAGACGGTCGTGCATTGCAAGATGGGCGGCCGCAGTGCCAAGGCGATTGAGACCCTCCAGCGCGCGGGCTACACGGGCCGCCTCATCAACCTAAAGGGCGGCATCACCGCCTGGTCAAACGAAGTCGACCCGAGCGTCCCGAAGTATTAAAGAAGGGATGAGGGCGGAGGGATGAGGGATGAAAAGGAAAGCATTCAGCTTGAATCAGCATTCCTTTCATCCCTCACACTGCCGCCCTCATCCCTTCGTTCCTACCAAATCTTCACCTGAATATTCTCTGCCCTTATTCCGGAATCGCCCGCCTTGCAGCCGAACGCCTCGAAGAACTCCGGCATGTTCGAGACGGGGCCGAGCACGCGAAAGCGCGGCGGCGAGTGCGGGTCTGTGGCAATCAGCAGGCGCAAGGCTTCCGGTCGCGTGTTGCGTCGCCAGTTCTGCGCAAACGCCAGGAAGAATCGCTGCTCCGGCGTAAAGCCGTCGATCACTGGCGGTCGCGGTTTGCCCTCTAACGATTTCTGGAACGCCAGATAAGCGATCTTTAATCCGCCGAGGTCTGCGATGTTTTCCCCGAGCGTCAGCTTGCCGTTAATGTGCAGGTCTTCAATCGGAATGTATTCGTTGAACTGCGCTTCGACGATGGCCGCGCGCTGGTTGTAGTTCTTCTGGTCTTCGGCAGTCCACCAATCTTTGAGATTGCCTTCGGCGTCGAACTGTCGGCCCTGATCGTCAAAGCCGTGCGTCAGCTCATGCCCGATGACGCTGCCGACTCCGCCGTAGTTCGTCGCGTCGTCGGCGGTCGGGTCGAAGAACGGCGGCTGAAGAATGCCAGCCGGAAAGACTATCTCGTTAAAGTTCGGATTGTAGTAAGCGTCTACCGTCGGAGTCGTGATGCTCCACTCTGTACGATCTACGGGCTTGCCGATCTTGTTGATGTTGCGGTTAAACTCGAACTCGTCTGCGCGCATCGCGTTCGTGACGTAAGAGCTGTTGTCTATGTTGAGCGCAGAGTAATCGCGCCATTTGTCCGGATAACCGATCTTGACATTGATGGCGTCAAGTTTTTTCAGAGCCTGCTGGCGCGTGCCTTCGCTGATCCAGTCCAGAACCTTGAGACGGTCGCGCAGCGCCGCCTTCAGGTTCATCACCAGCTCAAGCGCTTTGGCTTTCGCCTGCGGGCTAAAATTGCGCTCGACGTAAAGTTGGCCCAAAGCCTCGCCGAGCCCGTTGTCCGTCGCCGTCAGGATACGTTTCCAGCGCGGTCTCAATTCCTTCGTGCCTCTGACGATGCGCCCGTTGAAATTAAAATCCTCGTTGACGAAAGCAGAGCTCAGGCGCTGGGCCTGCGTGTTGAGAAGCTGCCAGCGCAGGTATGTTTTCCAATCTGCCACGGGCACGCTCTGCATCATCTGCCCGACCTCTTTATAAAAGTTCGGCTGCGCGACGTTGATGTCGCCGGGGTCTGTCAGCCCTAAAGATTTGAAGTAGCGATTCCAGGTAAAGCCCGGCACGAGCGCGTTCAACTGCGCGAGCGTCATGCGATTATAAGTCGCGCTCGGGTCGCGCTCTTCGACGGGCGTCATGGAGGCTTTGGCAAGACGCGTCTCCATCTCCATCACTGTCCTGGCCTGCGCCTGCTGCGACTTATCGCCGAGCAGCTCGAACATCTTCGCGATATGGGCGACGTACTGCGTGCGTATCTCTTTAGACTTCTCGTCTTCCTTGGTGTAGTAGTCGCGGTTGGGCAGCCCCAGTCCGCCCTGATAGAGCCAGGAGATGATGCGCGTGCTGTTTTTGTAGTCCTGATACGCGAAGAAGTTGAAGGCGGGGGCCATATTTAATCTGTGCAGGTGTGCGATTGTCTCCTGAAGCGTGGGCACATCCTTGATCGCGTCGATGCGTGCAAACTCCTGGGCCAGAGGCTTGGCTCCTTCGGCCTCTATGCGCGCTTCGTCCATGCCGCTGCGGTAAAAGTCTCCGACCTTACGACGTGCGCTGCCCTTCGGCGCGTTTGTGTCTTTGGCCGCGTCTTCTAGAATCTGGTGAAGCACCTCAAAATTCTTTTCCGATAGCTCGCTGCCAGCGCCCCACGCCGAGCGGTCTGCGGGGACGGGGTTGTTGGCGAGCCAGTTCCCGTTGGCGTATTGATAAAAGTCCTGGCAAGGCTTCGTCGCCGTGTCCATGTATTTGGGACTCACGCCGCGCCCCGTTCCCGCCGCCGTCGGAGCAGTAATACTGGCGCTCGTCTGGCCGATGATCGTATTTAAGGGCAGGCACAATCCCAGCAACAGTGCCAGCAGGTGTGCGCCTCTCCGGTTCAATTTATTCACGTTGAATACCTCGTCTGTTTTTTGTGACGGGCGCTAAGCGCCCCTTAGTCCGGCTCCATGAACGGACAGAAAATTAGACACAGAGAGAGACAAAAGCGCGCTCTCTCTCGACCTGCTGTGTGGGACGACGAACGAAGAGATCAAGCGAAAGGTCGTTCGTTCAAAAAACTGAACAGCTTGCTTTTAAGTTCAGACAGTGATTAAAAATTTATCGTTCGGGCTTACGCTTTCCAGAAGCGTACTGGCTGATACGCAAATCCTGCGCGGCAGGTTTCAGGCCATAAAGGAGAGGCGGCCTCTGTGTATAAGCAACTCGGCGTTGAGGATGGCAGCACCGGCCGCGCCGCGAATCGTGTTGTGGCTGAGCGCGACGAAGCGGTAGTCCATAACCCTGTCATGCGCGATGCGCCCGACCGTCACGCTCATACCCTTTCCTGCGTCGCGGTCGAGTCTTGGCTGCGGGCGATTCGGTTCGTCGCGCACGATGATGGGACGCTCTGGCGCGCTGTGTAGACCAACTTCCTGCGGGAGCGAGCGGAAGGACGAAAGGGCTTCGCGCACTTCGGAGATTTCCGTTTGACGCTTCAAAGAGACGCGCACCGCCGCCATGTGTCCATCAGAGACGTTGACGCGATTGCACTGCGCGCTCATCTTAAAGGGCGCATCCGTCACATGGTTGTCTTGCAGGCGGCCTAGAATCTTCAGCGTCTCTGTCTCCATCTTCTCCTCTTCGCTTTCAATGAAGGGAAGCACGTTGTCCGTGATGTCCAGAGAGGCAACGCCCGGATAGCCAGCGCCGGAGAGCGCCTGCATCGTCGTCGCCACTACCGATTCGACGCCGAAGCGCGCATGTAGCGGCGCGAGGATGAGCGCCAGCATGATCGTCGAGCAGTTCGGGTTGGTAACGATAAAGCCGCGCTCAAAGGCGCGCGCCTCGCGTTGATGATCGAGCAGCGAGAGATGCTCGTGATTGATTTCGGGAATCAACAGCGGCACATCCTCGTCCATACGGTACGCGCTTGAGTTGCTGATGACGGGATAGCCACTTCTGGCGAAAGCCTCTTCGGCCTCGCGCGCCGCGTCCGAGGGCAGACTGGAAAAGACCAGATCGCAGGAGAGCGGCGGGCGCGGCGTCTCAACCATCAGATTCCTGACACGCGCGGGCATCTCGCCCGCGAGCCGCCAGGCGCAAGCCTCCGCGTACGCTTTGCCCTGCGAGCGATCAGAGGCCGCCAACGCCGTCACCTCGAACTGCGGATGATCTTCCAGCAATTGAATAAAACGCTGCCCCACATTCCCAGTCGCGCCCAGGATTCCCACACGATATTTTCGACTCATTATCATGCCTCAAAGATTAACTTCGTCTTCAATTGAATATCAGGAACGTCGTGACTCACCACAGAGACACAGAGCGCACAGAGATGACACAGAGAGTTAGAGATTCAAGCCTCCGTGCTTCCTCCGTGTCCTCTGTGTCTCTGTGGTGAAGGGCGTTTCGTACATGCTTATCTCCCGCCACATTAAAATCCGGCCAGGGCTTCTCCCATGCGCCGCACGCCTTCGGCCAGAGCGGGCAGCTCTGCGCAGAATGAGATGCGCAAGTGTCCTTCGCCTTCCTTGCCGAAGGCCGAGCCCGGAACTGTGATTACGCCCTGGGCCAACATCGCTTCGGCGACCTCTATGGAGCTTCCGTAACGGCTCACGTCGACCATTGTATAAAATGCGCCGTCCGGCGTGACGGCTTTCAGGTCAAGACGGCTGCGAATCAAGTCGAGCAGATAGTCACGGCGCTCGCCGAAGATACCTCTGTGCTCGCGGCGCGCGTGCTCGGCTTCGTCAGTCCAGGCTGCAAGCGCCGCCTTCTGCGAGATGGTCGAAGCGCACGTC
>DATLMN010000327.1:0-4099 GCA_035537255.1 Pyrinomonadaceae bacterium
CGCGCGAAGCCGAACTGCGCGCGATGGCTCGTCATGCTGCTGATCGAGTCAGAGCCAACGGCGTCGCCTTCACCTTTGGGCCCATGAATTCAAACGAGCGTCGCGTCATTCATCTCTCGCTCGCCAACGAAGAAGACCTCTTGACGGAATCAATCGGTGAAGGCAACGCGCGCAGACTAAAGGTAAGTCTCAAATCTTCCCCCAGGTAGTAATCTTCACTTAAAGAGTTTGCGCGCGCGAAATTTTTTTCGACGCAAGCTCTCTTCTCTCTTCAGCAGTGTCCAAAGCAGACACCATCGTCGCTTTATCAACGCCGCCGGGCCGCAGCGGTATCGGCGTGATTCGTCTAAGCGGCGCACACTCCCTTGAGATCGCCTCACGTTTGACAGGCGAAGATCATTTCGCTCCTGAATCTCATCACGCCACTTTGAAAAAGATTCGTGATCCGAAGAGCGGAGAGATTTTAGATCAAGCGCTCATCACTTATTTCAAATCGCCTCATTCATTCACAGGCGAAGATGTCGTCGAGCTGAGTTGTCACGGCTCGCCAATTCTTCTGCGTCATCTTGTCGATCTAATTCTAAGTCTAGATGCGCGCTCTGCCGATCCGGGTGAATTTACTTTACGCGCTCTCTCGAATGGACGATTAAACTTGAGCCAGGCCGAAGCCATACGCGACCTGATCAACGCGCAAACGAATGCTTCTCTTCGTCAGGCTGCGCGCCAACTCGGCGGCGAACTCTCTGCGAGACTCCAACCGCTCAAAGATGCCTTGCTAGACATCATTGTTCCCCTGGAATCTTCCCTAGAGTTTGTCGAAGACGACCTGCCGGAAGTGGCCGCCGCCGCGATTAAAGAAAAACTCACGAGCTTGATCGTTGAGATCGAAACCATGGCCTCCACTTTTAGCTCCGGGAGGCTTTTAAGAGACGGGCTCAAGGTCACACTGGCGGGTCGCCCGAATGTAGGTAAGTCTAGTGTTTTCAATAGGTTAAGCTTGATAGATAGAGCCATTGTCACAGATGTTCCGGGAACTACGCGTGACAGCTTGAGTGAGCTGATCAGCCTTGAAGGCGTTCCGGTTCTACTGACGGACACCGCTGGCGTGCGGGCGTCCGTGGATAGGATCGAAACCCTGGGTATAGAGCGTACCCGGCGTGCGATGGCGGATGCTGACCTGATTGTTTTGGTGCTTGATGGCTCTCAGCCTTTGACTAGAGAGGATCAGGAGGTCTTCGACGAGGTCGCAGAGAGCCCACATATTATCGCTCTCAATAAAAGCGATCTGGGCTCTTTCAATCTCAACGGCTTTGAGCGCATATCGGAAGCTTCCCCTTTGATTGCAGTCTCCGCCAAAACAGGCGCGGGACTTGAAGCCTTGAGGGCTGCTATACTGAAGCCGTTTGCCTCTTCAGGGATGCATGATACGGGGTTGCTGATTACAGATGCGCGCCATTTCGATCTGCTGCGACGCGCCGGGCAAGCCCTGGAATCCTCCGCCGGTCTGCTAAGCGAGCGTGCCAGTGAAGAACTTGTGCTGGTCGGTCTTTACAACGCGCTGCGTTTTCTAGGCGAGATTACCGGCGAGACGACGCCTGAGGATGTCCTGTCGCAAATCTTTGCGACTTTCTGTATAGGGAAATAGCTGATGAGTTTCGATGAAGTTTTTGATGTGATTGTGATCGGTGCGGGGCACGCCGGATGTGAAGCCGCTTCTGCTGCGGCGAGGCTTGGCGCTCAGACTGCGCTCGTGACGCTAAATCTGGACTTGATCGGCCAGATGTCCTGTAACCCGGCTGTGGGTGGAATCGCGAAGGGCCATATTGTACGTGAAATCGATGCTCTGGGCGGGATTATGGGGCGCGTTATTGATCGCACGGGGATTCAATTTCGCCTGCTCAATCGCTCGCGTGGGCCTGCCGTGCAATCTCCAAGAGCGCAGGCTGACAGGGCTTTGTACAGAAAGGAGATGCGGCGCACGCTCGAAGCGACGCCAAATCTTCATCTGCGGCAGGG
Organism: Pyrinomonadaceae bacterium; assembly: GCA_035537255.1. Lineage (GTDB taxonomy): Bacteria > Acidobacteriota > Blastocatellia > Pyrinomonadales > Pyrinomonadaceae > DASQYE01. The sequence goes on from DATLMN010000327.1 coordinate 2,017, forward strand.
CATGGTCGTTGACCTGATCGTGGAAAACGGCAGAGTCTACGGCGTCGAGCTACAGGACACACGTCGTTTGCGAGCCAGCGCCGTCGTCGTCGCTACCGGAACGTTTCTCAACGGATTGATTCATACGGGCCGTCGAACCCATACGGCAGGACGCGCGGGCGAACCTGCATCCATCGAACTGGCGGAGAGCCTCAAACGCTTGGGTTTTCCCGTCGGACGCCTGAAGACAGGGACGCCGCCGCGCCTTGACGGTCGCACTATAGACTGGGATGCCTTCGAGCCACAGCTTGCGGATGAGCGACCAGTCCCCTTTTCCTTTGCCACGGAAAGCATAGAGCAGCCGCAAATCACCTGTTTTATAGGTTATACGACTGACGCTGTCCACGCTGCTATCCGCGCGAATATACATGAATCGCCTCTTTACTCCGGAAAAATCAAGGGCATCGGGCCGCGATATTGTCCCTCGATTGAAGACAAGGTCGTCAAATTCGCTGACAAAGACCGCCACCAGCTCTTCTTGGAACCGGAAGGACATGACACGAACGAAGTCTATTTAAACGGTTTCTCAACTTCCCTGCCCGCAGAGCTTCAACAGGAACTGGTGCGTATGATTCCTGGAATGAGCGAGGCACGCATCATCAGACCCGGTTACGCCATCGAATACGACTACATAGACCCGCGCGAACTCACCCCCTATCTTGAGACATCTCGTCTCAAAGGGCTTTTTAACGCCGGGCAAATCAATGGGACGACGGGTTATGAAGAGGCCGCCTGCCAGGGCCTGATCGCCGGGATTAATGCCGCTTTGAGCGTTCAGGGGCGAGATTTGTTCCGCCTCCAGCGCGAGGAATCCTACATCGGCGTCCTGATTGACGACCTGATCACACAGGGAGTCGATGAGCCATACCGTATCTTTACTTCACGCGCCGAATATCGCCTTGCCCTGCGTCACGACAATGCGGATACGAGGCTCACGCATTACGGTCAAAAGATCGGGCTGGTCGGGGACACGGATTGGGAGCGTTTTAATCAGAAACAGGATCGACTTGCCCGCCTGCGCCTAGCGCTCGACCATACTCGTCTAAAACGCTCGGACGTAGTTTATTCTTCTCTTTCCAGAATGCTCGGCACAGACCTTGGGGATTCGATCACCCTGGCTCAGCTAGCACAGCGCCCGAACGTCAATCCCGCTATGATTCAGGGACTCTTGCCCGCAGATGTGCGCTCCGACGTAAACCTGCGCGAACTGGAAACAGCCCTCGCCGACTCGCTTTACAGCGGCTATATAGAGACCCAACGCGCTGCTTTTGAACGTCTGCATCAGCACGACGGGCTGTTGATTCCCTCAAACTTCGATTTCCACTCAATCGGCGGCCTCTCCCACGAGATGGTCGAGCGTCTTGAGCGTGCCCGCCCGCAAACTTTCGGTCAAGCCCGGCGCATCCCCGGCCTGACCCCTGCTTCTATTTCCACTCTGCTGGTTCATCTCAATATGCAACGCGCCGCTTAATTTGCGGCACACCAATGTTTCACGTATCCCCAAATTCGGCTTTACGCCACGTGAAACCATCTTTCGTGGCTTATCCGTAAAAATGTGGTACGTGAAACCTTTTAGCCCATGAAAAATGTAGCGTGTCAGGCAATCTTGTGTTAATTTACGTGACATTCGGCAAAAGGATTGGTTAAGGCTCGCAAAAATGGCTAAAACCATCGCAGTGGCAAACCAAAAAGGGGGCGTCGGCAAAACCACCACAGCGGTGAATCTGGCTGCGGCCTTGGCCGTATCGGAAGTGCGTGTCCTTCTTGTTGACGCTGACCCGCAGGCCAACGCTACCTCAGGCGTCGGCATACAACGCGGAAGTTTCCGCCGGAGTCTTTATCACGGCCTCGTCCTCGACGAGCCGATCACTAATATAGTTCAAAACACGGAGCTGCCCCTCCTAAGGGTTGTCCCGGCGGATAAAAATCTGACCGGTGCGGAAGTCGAGCTGGTGGATGCGGAGAAACGGGAATATAAGCTTAGAGATGTGCTGCGAAGTCTGGAATTTGAATATGACTATGTCATCATCGACTGCCCACCCTC
>DATLMN010000328.1:0-33918 GCA_035537255.1 Pyrinomonadaceae bacterium
CTGTACGGAAGCTTTCGCCGCGCAGAGCATTTGCTTGTCGTGCGCGGCATCAGCGACCGGCGCTTTCGTGCCATGCGCGCTCTTATCACAGTCGATTAAAGTTAGCTTTGATAATGCGACGCCTTCAGGTTATTGACTCGCGTACCCGTGAGCGGCTATAAAACCTCTCAAGAGCGGCGCGCGAAGGCCAGCGCTCAAAATTTTTTAGAGCGAGAGATTTTTCCCCGTAGGAGTATTTAACTGATGTCGACCAACGTCACCCCGTCCGATAGCCTTCCTTTGACTGTAGAGAAAGACGAGACGTTCCCTCAATCTTTCAGGGCTCTCAGAAGAAAGCTGGAAGCTTTGCACGAAGTGCCCGCGCTTGATGAACTCAACCGCTGGCTCGGTGAAGTGGAAGTCGCGATGGACGATCTGCGTCCCTTCATCGGCTTCAAAGCGGGAACGTACGCGCGTCATCGTGTCTTTCGCAACGACTTCGCAGAGTTGCTGGTCTTGTGCTGGCGTCCCGGACAACGCACGCCCATACATGATCACAACGGCTCGCACGGCGCTGTGCGCATCTGCGAAGGCGTGATGTGGGAGACGATGTTCGCCTTGAACGAAGCGCAGGAGCTTTACTATCAGTCGGCGCGCGAATGGCCCAAAGGTGGCGTCACGGGCGCAGCCGTCCCGGACATTCATCAACTGGGGAATCCTGAAGTCAGCGGACAGAACCTGATCACGATGCATCTCTACGCGCCGCCGCTCGGCGTGCTTAACACCTACAAGGTCGGAAGCTCCGAAGTGGGACACTACACGCCGGATCAGTTTATGGACGGCGCGGGGATTTAAGTGTCATCCGCACGCGCCGTTTTGAAGTAAGCCAAGGCAAAGAGAAACCCTAAGATCAAATCAATGATCGCCGCGCCGAGCATAACGGGCGAGACGCTGTGCTGTAGAAACAGCACGATCACGGCGATTCCAAATCCCGCCTTCTCCAATATCGACGGAATCATCATCGCGCGGTATCTCACAGGATCACGCGAGAGAATCAGGAAGAGCACCTGCCACGCCAGCGCCACTCCGATAAAGCCGTAGTAATACTCCGGATGAGTAATCGCGGGCGGAAAATCACGTCCGCTTTTATCCTCAAGAAAATACTGCGGCGCAAGCACAATCAGGCCGTAGATACCTGCGATCAGGAAGATTACTTTGGCGAATCTCATAACGGATTAACTCGTCCTTAGACAGAATCACTCGCATAGCCGCGCGGCGCGTTGAAGAAATTCTTCCACGCGTCGACGCGTCTTTACTTACTGCTTAATACTGGCGATTAATATTTTAGCTGCTACCGGCGGCGCTGTCCGTACGATCAGGGGCGGGCGGATCGTCCGTGGCGCGCCGTCTTGGCTCCGCATCGGTCGCGCGGCGGCGGGGCGTGGATTCCGCGCCGCGACGATTGTCATCGCGCATTTGCGCCGTCAGGCTGCGTATGTCGTACTTGTCCAGCAGATGTCTGAGCGAGCGCACGGATAGATGCAGCAACTCTGCGGCGCGCGACTGGCTATAGCCCGTGCGTTCGAGCGCTTCAAGCACGTAGCTCTTTTCCAGATGTTCCAGGTGGGCCACCAGATTAAGGCCGCTCTCCGGCAGCTCAAAGGGGTCTTGATCGCGGCGGCGCGCGAATTCGGGATTGTAATTGGTGATCTGTTCGGGCAGTCGTTCAGGTTGAATAGAGGTCGAGCGCTCAAGCGCGACCGCACGCTCAATTGTGTGCTCAAGCTCGCGCACGTTGCCGGGCCACGAATAAGCTTCGAGCAGGCGGAGAGCCTTCTCACTAAGCGTCAGAGTACGGCCTGTCTGCGCGCAGAACTTTTTGACGAAATGTTCGGTCAGCTCAGGGATGTCCTCGGCGCGCTCGCGCAAGGGCGGCAACTCAATCGGGATAACGGAGACGCGATAAAAGAGGTCTTCGCGAAAGCTTCCGTCTTTGACCATCGCGGAGAGATCGCGGTTGGTCGCGCAGATGACGCGCGTGTCTATCTCCAACTCTTCGTGCGCGCCGACGGGACGCACACGCCGCTCTTGCAGGACGCGCAGTAGCTTGACCTGCATGGCAGCGGACATCTCGCCGATCTCGTCTAAAAATATTGTGCCGCGATTGGCCGCCTCAAAGAGTCCCTTGCGGTTTGAGTTCGCGCCCGTAAATGATCCCTTGACGTAACCGAACAATTCGGATTCGAGCAGCGTCTCTGTGAAAGCGCCGCAGTTGATCGAGACGAAAGGACGCTCTGCACGCGGGCTCAGGTCGTGTATGGCGCGCGCGACCAGTTCCTTGCCCGTACCAGATTCGCCCGTTACGAGCACTGTGGATTGAACCTCCGCGACCGTTTCGATCATCTGGTAAACGGCCTGCATGCGGTCGGAACGCCCTATGATGTTGCCAAGGTTGCCGCGCTCGCGCTGCTCTTTGATGAGCGTCTTGATCTCTTCCTTGAGCGCGAGCTTCTCAAGGCCCTTGGCGACGATCAATTTGAGTTCGTCTATGTCGAAGGGCTTTTGAATAAAGTCGTCCGCGCCGAGCTTGAAGGCTTCGCGCGCCGTCTCGACCGTGGCGAAGGCCGTCATCATCACGATCACCACGTCCGGCGATAACTGGCGCGCCGCCGTCAGCAGCTCTATGCCGCCCATGTCCGGCATCTTGACATCCGAGATGATCAGGTCTGCCGGAGACTGGCGCAGTTGTTCCAGAGCCTGCCGCCCGTTTTCCGCAGAGCGCACACTGTGGCCCTCGCGCCCGAAGACGAGCGTCAAAAGCTGTCGCATGCTCTGTTCGTCGTCGACAATTAGAAGATTAGCCATAAAAATTCAGATGTTAGATTGTCAGAAGTAAGATGCTGGTTAAAAGCCTTTCACTGACATCCGGCATCCAGTATCTGACATCTGTTCTTTAGCCTCTCCCTTCCAACCTCTTTCCGGGCAACTCAATCGTGATGGTCGTGCCCTGCCCTTCACGGCTGCGTACGTTGATTGTACCACCGTGTTCGCGAATGATCTGATAAACAATCGAGAGGCCGAGCCCCGTCCCGCCCGTCGTCGAAGAGAAAGGCTCGAAGAGATGCTCTACCTGTTCTGGCGTCATCCCTCGTCCAGTGTCCGTAAAGACTATGCGCAGTCGCCCTGTCTTCTCGCGCGTCAGCTCGACGTTGAGTGTTCCGCCCTTCGGCATCGCTTGCAGGGCGTTGCGAGAGAGATTCCAGAAGACCTGCTTGAGCTGCGCTGCATCTGCCTGAGCCATGACGGGCTCAGCGGGTAAATCCGCTTCCAGCTTATGATCTTCGTGAATCTCGTTGCTGTGGCGAAGGAGCGTAAACGTCTCGCGCAACAATTCTGTCACGTCGACGCTCGCGAGAGTGGAGGCGCGCGGGCGCGCGTAGGTCAGATAGTCCGTGATGATGTGATTGAGCCTGTCGGATTCGCGCAGGATGATCTCCATCAACTCTGCCTGCGAAGAGTCGCCGTCCACTTCAGAGCGCAAGACCTGAATCGAGCCGCGCATCGCCGCCAGAGGATTTCTGATCTCGTGCGCAATGGAGGCCGCGACGCGACCGACCGCCGCCAGCCTGTCCTGACGGCGCGAAGTTTCTTCGAGCGCGCGCACCTGCGTCAAATCCTGAAAGGTGATGACGTGGCCGGTCGTCTCGCCCGATTCGGCGAAGAGCGGAAAGATGCTAAAGCCCAGACGCAGGCGCAGTCCCTCTGGCGTCAAACAATCTGACTCGAAGCGCGGGCTCGTTTCGCCCGCTTCCGCCGCCTGCATCGAATCCCTGATGTGGTCGGCCAGATCGCCGAACAGAATCGAAGCTTCCTGCCCGCGCACATCCAAGGCCCTGTAACCTGTAATCTCTTCGGCCGCCGCGTTGAAGGTATAGATGCGTCCCTCAAGGTCTGTCGTAACCACGCCCGAACGAATCGATTCGACTATTCGCTCGTGCAGCGCGCGAAGGCTTGCCAAGGATTGCGTCGCCGCGATCAGGCGCACGTCCGAGCGCGTCTGCCGCTCAGAGAGCCGAGCGGCGAGCAGCCCTACGACGAGGAACGCTACGTCGTTGATGCCTATGGTCTCGACCGCTTTGTAAACCGGAACGAGGACGGGTGCTGGCGTGTAGTGTGGAATCAGACCCGTGACGGCGGCCAGCGCAAGGCTTGTAAAAGCGACCACGCAGCCGACGGAAGTAAACAGAGCGCCGCGTGGGCCCAGGAAAATACTGGCGACCGCAATACTGATGACATACAGCGCGACGTACGGAGAATAAACGTCACCCGTAATCCAGACGAGCCACGTAATCAGCAGCACGTCCGCGAAAAGTTGCATACCGGCCTGAAGCTGTAGTCGTCCGAAGAAAGAGAGCGCCAGGAAATAGATCAGGCTTGAAGCGACGACCGTGAGGAAGATTGGAAGTGCGCCGCGCAGGATGCCTGTGCCCGAGCCCGTCGCGCCGAATCGTCCCTGCGCCCAGAGCGCGCTCAACAGCAGCAGCAAAACGGAAGCAAACAGGCGGCCCACGATCAGCCAGCGCAGCTTCGGAATAAGGCCGTCGCCGCTCTCCGCTATCCTCTTCTTCGCGTCATCCGTCATCGCACGCCCAAGCGTATCACAAATCGGAAGGCGAAAAACAATTCCGTATGAGGGGTGGGAAAGCCCGTGTAGGCTTGCAACTATGTACTAACATAGTGCATCATAGCTGTTGGTTAATCCTTCTCTCGCGCATCAACGGTGATGCGCCCCCGTGCTAAGTACAGACGACGGCGTTTTGGATGGTTCGAGAGCAGGCTGATTTTCAACTTAGAAGCCGCTCCGCAAAAAGAGCATCCGAACCAAGAGCCTTCGCTGCTACCGTTACACCGAAGCCAACTTCAATTCGACAGCTTCTCTTAAATACTCCTGACCAAAAGGAGAGGAATATACTTATGTCTATGAAACTTTACGTCGGCAATCTCTCGTTCCAGACTTCGAGCGATGATTTGCAGCAGCTTTTCGCACAGGCCGGAACGGTCGAGTCGGCTTCGGTCGTCGAAGATCGCGACACGGGTCGCTCACGCGGCTTCGGCTTCGTCGAGATGTCTTCGAAGGAAGAGGGCGCGGCGGCCATCGAGCAATTTAATGGCAAGGAAGTCAACGGTCGCAACCTGACGGTCAACGAAGCCAAGCCGCGCGAGAATCGCAGCGGTGGCGGCGGTGGCGGTCGCGGTGGTTACGGCGGCGGTGGCGGTCGTGGCGGCTACGGCGGCGGCGGCGGCAATCGCGGCGGCGGTGGCAACTACGGTGGTGGCGGCGGAGATCGCTCGCCCCGCTGGTAAGACCTCACACGCTCTTCACCAGTGACTCTTTTCTCGAAAGCGCTCCTGGCAAAAATTAAATTTCTGCCGGGAGCGCTTCTGTTTTTTTCAGTATCAAATGTGCTTCTGCCGATAAGCGGGAGCAGCATCTACTAGGAAGCTAAGGAAGCTCATGAATTTTTCTCAACTGGGACTGGAAGCGGCGCTGGTGCGCGGCTGCGAGTCCCTTGGATACACTGAACCAACACCGATTCAGCAACAGGCGATTCCCGTTGTCCTGAGCGGTGCTGATCTGATCGGCTGTGCTGAAACGGGCACGGGCAAGACAGCCGCTTTTCTTCTGCCGTCCATTCAGCGAATGATGGCGCGTCCGCGCCCCGGCGTTCGCATGCTGATCCTCGCGCCGACGCGCGAGCTGACCACGCAGATCGCCGAAATGCACAGCCAACTCGTCCCGAAGCAAGGCCCTCGCTGCGCCCGTATTATCGGTGGCGCTGGCATGGCGCGACAGACTGAAGCGGTTCGGCGTGGTGCGAGCATCGTCGCCGCAACGCCCGGACGATTACTCGATCACATAGAGCGCGGCACGATCAATCTTTCACAGGTCGAAGTCCTCGTGCTGGACGAAGCAGACCGTATGCTAGATATGGGATTCTGGCCTGCGATTCGCAGAGTACTGGCTTTGCTTCCGGCGAAGCGACAGACGCTGCTTTTCTCTGCGACGATGTCGCCCGCCATCGAAGAGATCGCGCGCAAGACCATGCAGAGCCCGAAGCTTGTGGAAGTGAGCAAGCGCGGCAGACCTGCCATGACCATCGAACAGACGGCTTATCCGGTCGCGATGGAATCGAAGACGGCTTTACTGCTGGACCTCCTGGAGCGCGAGCGTTTCGAGCGCGTGCTGGTCTTTACGCGCACGCGTCGCGGCGCAGAACGTCTCTCGCACATCCTCGAAGCGCGCGAGCACAAGGTCAATCGTATTCACGCCGACCGCACACAACCGCAACGCGAGGCCGCTCTGCGTGGCTTTAAGGACGGGCGGACACGCGTGCTGGTGGCGACGGACATAGCTGCGCGCGGGATAGATGTCGATTCGATCTCGCATGTCATCAACTATGATGTGCCCGCTGCTCCCGAAGACTACGTGCATCGCATCGGTCGCACGGGACGCGCAGGAAACGTCGGACGCGCGATCACGCTGGTCACTCCCGTCGAGGAGATGAACATGCGCGCCATCGAACGTCTGACGGGACAGGCGGTCGAACGCGTCGTACTTCCGGCCTTTGGCGGAATCAGTCCCGCGATGGGCGCTGGAAACAGACCGCTTAGTCCGGCCAAGCGCGCCGTTGGCTTTACGGGTCGTCGCTCATTCAGACCCCGCCGGGCCAGCAGATAGTCGCTCAAACACTCAAACCAAACCGCTGGTGCGCACCCTACTAAACGAAAGAGCGCACCAGCAAACCAGTCCTCCCTGCTTCTCTTTTCCCAAGACCTTTCAGTCCCTCCACAATCAATTTTCAATCTGTATCGGCAAGAATTTCGTTGAGCGCCGTCACAAGGGTCGAAGTGTGTAGAGCTTCTGCGCTCCTTGCAAGGGCTGCACGTTAAGAACTCACTCTTGTCTCCCCTAAGGGTCTTTTAACTTTTCTCTTTTGTGCGCGGCGTATTCGTGTTTAAATACGCGCATTGTCGGTCTACATTGAAACGGACTTCAGTTGATTTCTCCCGCGCACTTCTCGGTGCTGCCGGGCGGCCCGCGCCGCCTTTTCCGACGATCAAGGGGTATTCAGCACAGCTCAAACGCGCCTTGCATCTTTTGTGCAGAGCGCTGCGGACGGAAAAGCTCAGAGGCTAAAGTTTCCGTGCAATCGTCTTCCCCCATTCTCTACTGCCTGACTCTCGCCTGCGCCCTTCTGGCGGCGTCGTGCGGAGGAGCGCCGCAAGCGCACACCACAGCCGACGGCACGCACACCACGTCTGCTTCGACGGCGACGGCGCGAAATGTTGTGTCGCTCGTCACCGCCGCGCGCTTGAGCGATTCAGACCACGACGGCATCCCTGAAGGAACGGAGCTTTACGCTCACAGTGACCGCGAAAACTTTCGCCGCTGGTTCACAGGCATCGCAGAGATGCAGTTTTATCGTTTGAGCGAAGAGTGGAACGCAGAGCAGCGTGATTGCGCAGGTCTGGTCAGGTTCAGTTGGCGCGAGGCCTTACGCCGCCACGACCGTCTCTGGTTTCAAAAAATGGGTCAGGGTTACGAGGGGATAGCGCCGGACGTGCGCGCCTACGAACTGGAAAAGGGGATGCTCGGCGACCGTCTCTTTCGCACAGCCTACGGCTCTTTCAAAGAGAGCGACCTCGCAGATCAGACCTTCCAACAATTCGCCGACGCGCGCACGCTCAAGAATTTCAACACGGTCTTTGTCAGCCGCGACATTAGACAGGCAGAGCCCGGCGACCTAATCTTTTTTCATCAACCCTGGGTGCAGAAGTTTCCCTATCACATCATGATTTTTCTGGGCAAGCCTCAGATCGCTTCGGAGGGCGCGGCCGACTGGGTGGTCTATCACACGGGCGCTCGCCCCGAAGATGGGGGGACGGTCAAGAAAGTCCGGCTCGCAGTGCTTGCGGAGCATCCGGACAAGCGATGGCGTCCCCTTTTGAACAACCCGAACTTTCTGGGCTTTTACCGTCTCAAAATACTGGATTGAGATTGGACAAAACAGATGAAACCTCCAAAGGTCATTACAGCCGTTTTGATTTACCTCCTGCTCGCTATTGCCATTACGAGCGTCATCGCATTGAGGGTGCGCGCGCGCGCACGCGAGACGGAGCGCAGAGCGCAGGAGATCGCCACAGCCGAGCGCAAAGTAAAGTCCGACGACCCAGAAGTGCGGCGCGAGGGCGAAGCCGATCTGGCCGCCGCACGCGCACGCTCCGACGCCGGGTCGCTGACAGACCCGGAGGCCAAGCCCGCCTTTACGCTCTCGACCAATCGCACCTACGGCACTGCGAAGAACCCGCGCGTGTGGATCAACTATCAGGGCATCAAGAATCTGGACTTTCGCGTTTATCGCGTCAGTGATCCCGCGAAATTTTTCAAACAACTCGATAACCCGCACGAGATGGGAGAGCGTGAGAAGAAGGAGGTCACGTCCTCGCTACGCACTTCGCCTTCTATCCTTGAGCGCCTGCGCACCTTTAAGAGCGCGGCCTTTCGCCTGTTTAAGAACTACCTGCGCGGGCAGCTGGCGCGCGACACGCGCACGACTTTCAATCAAAAGTTTCGCAAAGAGAAAGATCGCACGCCCTTAAACGTCGCGGACTATGCTCGCGTGCCGCTCCTTAATCCGGATCAACTGGTGAGCAGTTGGCGCGAAGAGCTTGCTCCGCTCGATTACTCTTATGACACGCTGATGATCCCTTTGGGCAAGCGTGACCCCGGCGTCTATCTGGTCGAAGCCATCAACGGCGACCTGCGCGCCTACACCATCGCCGTCATCTCAGACTTGACCGTCATTAATAAGGCCGCGCCCAACGGCGACATGCTCGTCTATGCCGCTGATCGTAAGACGGGCGCGCCGCGCGCTGGCGTGAGCGTAGAGATCGCACGCAGCCAGAAAACTTTTGCTACCGGAACGACAGACAAAAACGGCGTCTTTCACACGCGCATCGAGAAAGAGAAAACGCAGCCTTCGCCGTCTCCCTCTCCGACAGCAACTCCTTCACCTTCGCCCGACGCCGACGCGGAGGACGAGACAGAGCGCAGCAACTCTTTTCTCATCATGGCTTCGCAAAGCGATCATTTCGCCGTCTCAGACCTGGAATCCCTGTCGCTGGGCATGAGCGAGGACGGCGAAGAAGCTGTGGATCAGGGCGTGACCGGATACATCTACACGGAGCGCCCCGTCTACCGTCCCGCACAAAAAGTCTATTTCAAAGGCATCCTACGCCGCCTCGGCGATAACGGTTACGAGATGCTCGCTGAACGCAGCGTGACCGTCACAGTCGAAGACCCGAACGGCGGCAAGCTTCTGGAAAAAGAGCTTCCGCTCTCGGGGCGCGGAACATTTAACGGCGAAGTCGATCTGGCGGGCGGAGCTGCGCTCGGCAGCTATCGCATCATCGCGCGCGCGGGCGACGCCTCGGCCAGCGATTATTTCGAGGTGCAGGAATACAAAAAGCCCGAATACAAAGTGAGCGTCACCGCGCCCAAAAAATTTGTCGGGGTCGGCAGTACCGTCAAGTTTACGGTCGAGGCGAAATACTTCTTCGGCGCGCCCGTGACGAACGCGGACGTGCAGTACTACGTCTATCGCTCGCGCTACTATCACGGCTGGTGGGGCGAAGAAGACGAGGGTGAAGAGGGCGAAGGCGAGGACGAGAGCGAATACTATTACGGCTACGGCAACGACATGGTGCAGGACGGCGAAGGCTCGCTCAACAAACAGGGGCGGCTAGAGGTCGAGTTCACAGTGCCCGAGCCCGACGAGAACGATCCTTACGATTATACCTATCGTCTGGAAGCGCAGGTGACGGATGCCGCGCGCCGCACTATCGAAGGCTCTGCCAGCTTTGTCGGCACGCGCGGCAGCGTCGTCGCCAACGCCAATCCCAACCGCTATGTCTATGCCGTGGGCGAGACGGCGCGCATCAACGTTCAGACGGCGAGCTACGAAGGCAAGCCTGTGTCTGCACAGGTCACGCTGGAATTTGTCGAGCGCACATGGGACAAGTCTCCCGTAGAGGGCGGCGGCTTCGAGTACAAGCTGCGCGAGACAAAGCTCGCATCGGCCAACGTCCAGACGGACGCCAACGGACAGGGCAGCTACGATTATCCTATCAAGACTGGCGGCAATCTCTACATCAAGACCATCGTCAGCGAGAACGGTAAACAGTACGCCTCAAACGGCGGCTACCTGTGGATCACTGACGAGCGTAACGCATGGATGGATTCGCTCAACGAAGAATACGGCTCGATCAAGCTCGTGCCCGATAAAAAATCTTATCAGCCCGGCGAGACGGCGCACGTGCTGGCGATGCTGCCCACGGATAAAGCGCATCTGCTTGTCACGACAGAGATGGAGAGCGTGCTGACGGCGCGCATCCTTGATACTGCCGGGCGCGCAGTGATGATCGACGTGCCCATTGAAGCGCGCTACGCACCGAACGTTTACCTTGGCGTCTCTTTTATTAAGGACGACGAGATGTACACCAGTGACCGCTCGCTCAAAGTCCCTGCGCGCGATAAGCGTTTGAGTCTTGAGATTATCCCGAACAAGAACGAGTACAAGCCGCGCGAGACTGCCTCTTACACAGTGCTCGCGCGCAACGCCGACGGCACGCCCGCCGCCGGAGCGGAAATAAGTCTGGGCGTCGTGGACGAAGCGATCTACAGCATTCGTCCCGAACAGATGATGGACATACACAAGAGCTTTTACGGCCATCGCTACAATCAGGTGCAGACCAACTTCGCCGTCTCCTACTATTTCTCCGGCTCAAGTGGCGAAGATGCCGTCAATCTGGCAAAGAATCGCAGAGCTTTCCAGCTCGCGGATTTCAAGAACGAAGGCCAAAACGCAGAGTTGACGATCCGCAAGGAGTTCAAGGACACGGCATTCTGGCAAGGGGACGCCGTGACGAACGCGGAAGGACGCGCAGAGGTCAAGTTCCAATTACCTGACAACCTGACTACCTGGCGAGCAACGGCGCGTGCCGTCACAGAAGACACGCGCGTTGGCTCAAGCGTGGGCCGAGTCCTCGCGCGCAAAGACCTGATTATGCGCGTCGAGCTGCCGCGCTTCTTTACAGAGGGCGATACGGTCACGCTGTCCGGCATCGTTCACAACTACTTAAAGACAGCCAAGCAGACGCAAATCTCCATCGAAGTCACGGGCGCGCAGCTCCTCGATGGGCCAACGCAAAGCGTCAACATCGCGAAGGACGGAGAGTACCGCGTGGACTGGCGCATCAATGCCGATCAGATCGGTCAGGTGCGTGTACTAGCCAAGGCTTTGACCGATGCGGAGAACGATGCTGTCGAGATGACGCTCGATGTCGTGCCGCGCGGGCTTCGTCAGAATCGCTCTGAGCTAACTTCGCTCACAGAAGAGCAGGCGGAAAAATCTTTCGCACTGAATCTCCCGGCGGGCGCGCACCCGCAGGCGCGTTACCTGCGATTAGAGGCATCGCCTTCCGTCGCGGGCACGCTGTTTGGCGCGCTCGATTACCTGACAAGCTATCCTTACGGCTGCACGGAGCAGACGATGTCCAGCTTCCTGCCCAACGTCATCGTCTCGCAGACTTTGCAGGAAGTTAAGGTCGCTTCGCTTCGCGATACGAACAAGATCGCGGAGAAGGTGCAGCGCGGACTTGATCGTCTCTACGCTTATCAACACGACGACGGCGGCTGGGGATGGTGGAGGGATGACAAGACGGACGCCTTTATGACGGCCTACGTCGTTGACGGACTACAGATCGCACGCCAGGCGGGCTACGCTGTTGACGAAGGGCGTTTGAATCGCGGGCGAGACAACTTGAAAGCGATGCTCGACGCCAACCGTGACGGCGAGGATAAGGAGATCGATCTGGAAACGCGCGCCTACATGATCTACGCGATGAGTGTGACGGGCGGCGCTGATGGTGTCCAGCTCAACGATCTTTATAATCGACGCAACGAGCTGCAACCCTACGGGCGTGCGCTTCTGGCGCTCGCGCTGAAATCGAAAGGCGACGGAAGCCCGGGCGTGGTCGCGGGCGAGATCGAACGCTCTGCCAAAGCGGACGCCGCAAATGCTTACTGGGAATCCAGCCGTCAATCTCATTACGGCTACGTCGAGAACAAGACGCTCGAAGCTACGGCCATGTCTATCAAGGCGCTGTCGCAAATCTCGCCGCAAAGCGAGCTGCTTCCCAAAGCTGTGCGCTGGCTGGTCTCAAGCCGTCGCTACGGCGACCGCTGGGACTCTACGCGTGACACGGCCTTTGCTATCTACGGCCTGATCGATTATTTGAAGGTAAGCCGTGAGCTACAGCCTGATTACACGGTCGAGGTTTACTTAAACGGCCAGCAGGTCTTGTCGCGCCACATGACGGCCGCCGATGCGACCGCCGGGCAGCCCTTCATAGTCCTTCGCAAAGGTGAAGAGGTCGCTGGCAACAACGAAGTTCGTGTCGTCAAACGCGGACGCGGCGCGCTCTATTTGAGCGGCAGTCTCGATTTCTACACGGGCGGCGACGTGGCGGCCGCTCAATCCTCTGACAAGCTGAAGATCACGCGCGAGTACTTGAGCCTGCGCGTCACGGAAGGTGAAGACGGTGGGCCGGGCAAGTGGGCCATAGAGCCCATCAGGGGCGAGATACGTTCGGGCGATTTGATCGTCGTCAAGTTACATGTGCAGGGTACGCGCGGCGAGTACCTGATGATCGAAGACCCTATCCCTGCGGGCGGCGAGCAGATTGAGCGCACGAGCGGCATCAATCTCAACTACTCCGAAGGCAAATGGACGGACTGGTATTCTACACGCGAGTTCCGCGATCAGCGCACGGCGATCTTCCTGCGCACGTTTGACGGCGACGCGACCTTCCAGTACGCGATGCGTGTGCAGGTGCCTGGTCAGTTCCGCGTTCCACCGGCGCGCGCAGAGTTCATGTATCAGCCGAGTGTGCAGGCCAACACGGCCAGCTCCTCAATGACGATTCTGGACAGGAGATAAAAAGATGGCGACCAACGAAGACGCCGCAAGGTCGGAAGCAGAGCGCTTGAAGACGGACAGAGAAGACGCAAAGGAGTCTGCCGAAACCTCTTCGCCGCTGCAAGGCTTAAAGGCCATAGGCATTGCGGCGCGCAGGCTCTTCGGCAACTGGCGCGCTCTGCTCATCCTGCTGCTTTTGTACAGTGTCATGCTCGCCTCGCTCTACTTCTTTATCGCAGTCCGCGAAGCGAGCGTCTGGCAGGTGATGGCAACTTTCCTGCTCGCAGCATTGATACCTGTGATCTTCTTCGTCATACAAGCCATTGGCGTCCGGTATTCGGAGCGTGATGTGCGGACGAAGGATTTGCTGCGTTGGTCTGTGCGTGATTTTTGGAAGCTGCTGGTCGCGACCATACCTTTGCTTTTGCTGGCGTGGCTTCTGGCTTACCTCTTCAGTAAATTTCAGGTGAATGTTCCGGCGGCCGCAACCGGCGCGGAAGCAACCGCCGCCGCAGCAGCGCGTCCCGCCGCAGTGCCCACGGCCGCAGAACTATTTTCATGGAAGGAAGTTTTATTAACCACTCTGCGCTTTCTGATCTTCGGTCTGGTGCTGCCGCTGATAGCGATTCATTTATGGATCGCTGCGGCGCGGCGCGGATTGAAGGGGGCGTTTAGGAATGCCGGGCGCGTACTTGCAGGCGCGCTTGCGCCCGGCGCGGCTCTCGTCTATGCAATCGGCCTTCTGCTCTTCGGCGTCATTCCTTACTTCCTGATTACGACGACCTATACGAGAGGCGGCGCGTGGACGCAACTTACTCTTCTAGGCACGCGCCTATTGTTGGCCTCGCTCTTTATGCTCTTCGGCTGGCTCGTCACTCTCGGCGCGCTGTCAATCATCAGTCCCGATGAGAAGATAACGGAGCGCGCCATACTTGAAGAGGAAGCAGCAGCAGCCGAGACGAACGCGGCAGAGGCAAAAGCCTCAGAGCCCGTCGTGGAATAAAAGAGTCAAGAGCAAGGATGAAGGATGAAGGCGGAAGGATGAATAAGAAAGCATTCAAGGCGTTGAAGCATGCCTTGAAGCATTCCTTTCATCCCTCATCCCTCCGCCCTCATCCCTTATTTATGCTCCTTGCTTTTCTGTGTTTGCTCATCTCCTGTTCGTGTTCTTTTACGTCGCGGGATGGTGGTATGCCAGATACGCCGGGCGCGACGACGAAAGCAAAGGTTAACGAAGACGAGGTAGACGCGGCGCTTGAGCGTGCCGCAAAGGCTGCGCTCGGCGAGCGTGAGGGCACAATCGTTATCGTGGACGCCCAGACGGGTCGTCTGCGCGCGGTGATAAATCCGCGCGTAGCTTTTGAGCAGGCGTTTCCGCCGGGCTCTGCGATCAAGCCTTTTACGGCACTGGCCGCGCTGCGCGCCGGGCTTCTGGATGCCGAGACCGAAAAGCTCTGTCCGGCGCATTACGAGCACGAGGGCTTTCACATCAGTTGTACACATCCGAAGAGCAAAGCGCCGCTCGATCTGGCGCACGCGCTCGGTCATTCATGCAACTACTACTTCTCGACCATCGGCGAGCGCCTGAGCACGGGCGCGTTTGACACTGTGCTCGCCTCCTTCGGCTTTGGCGAGCGTACTGGCGTCAACGCGTTGAATGAATCGCCAGGCACACTGCGGCGCACAGAGCTTCGCCCAGGTGATGTCATAGGCGAAAGCGAGCGCCTGCTTGTGACTCCCATTCAACTTGCGAATGCGTATGCTGCGCTCGTAAACGGCGGCCATCTCTATCGCCCGCAACGCGTCGCCGCAAACAATTTCAACGCTCAGCAGCTTACACATATCAACATCACGGCAGCACACCGCTCTCTGCTAATCAACGGCATGCGCGGCGCGGTTCATTACGGCACGGCTGCAAGCGCTCACCTCGACACGCTGCCCCTGCAAATTTACGGTAAGACGGGCACGTCATCTTCGAGCAACGGTTTTCGCACGCAGGGTTGGTTCGTCGGCATCGCGGACGATGCCTTGCAGGGAAACGCTTCCAGGCCAGAGAGCGCACGCCTGCTCGTGCTCGTCTTCCTCAGACGCGCGCACGGCGCAGAAGGCGCAGAGATCGCGCGCCCGGTTTTTGAAGAGTACCTGCGCACGCAGAGTGGTGTTAAGCAGGAAGACGGATCACTCGTCGCCGGTCGCAAGGAAACGAGTGCTCAAGAAAAGGACGGTCTCACAGCAACGGAGGGTGAGGGCGAACCTAGCAACACTTCATCCACAACGCTCTTTCGCGTCAAAGTCACGGCGCGCGAGGACGGGGCTGGTGATGTCACGAGCACTATGCGAAGCGTCACACTGGAAGAGTATGTGGCAGGCGTGCTTGCGGCGGAATCCAGCACGGAGAATGAGTTGGAAGCGCTCAAAGCACACGCCGTCGTGATACGCACGTTCGCGCTCAGGAATCGCGGTCGTCATTCGCAGGAAGGCTTCGATTTTTGCAGCACGACGCATTGCGAGCGTTACTCTTTTGTCGGCGCAGGTGGCGCTCGGCGCGCACCTTCAAACAGCGCAGCCATCGAGCGCGCTGTGGTTGAGACGCGCGGCGAAGTTTTGCAGGATGATCGTGGGCAACTAATTGATTCCTACTTTAGCGTCGCCTGCGGCGGGATGACCGCGAACATTCAATCATTGTGGGGCACGGACGCCGCGCCACAGTATTTGCGCGGAGCAGTGCGCGACGATTACTGCGCGACGATGCCGCACCGTCATTGGACGGATACGATTGCGGCCGCGCAACTGCTCAAGGCTCTGCGCAGCGATCCGCAAACCGATGTCGGGGCAAGGCTCAAAGACATAGTCATTACGCGAAGGGACGCGACGGGGCGCGCCGAGCTGATAACACTTGAAGGTGAAAGACGAAGGACTGTGCGCGGCTGGGACTTTAAGCTCATAGTCGGGCGCGCGCTCGGTTGGAACTTGCTGAAAAGCTCGCGCTTCGTGGTCGCGCGCGTGGGCACAAACTTTGTGTTTCGAGGCGGCGGCTTCGGTCACGGGCTCGGTCTCTGTCAGGAGGGCGCGCACGTCATGGCCTCGCGCGGCTCAAACTACAGGCAGATCGTGGCAAAGTATTTTCCGGGCACAGGTGTCACTAATCAGAATACGACGCAGCCGGAGCGCGCGTCCACAACCTTGGGCGATTCGTCTTCGTCTCCTTTGATACGGCCTGCGTCTTATCTAGTTCCCGCCGCGCTGAACACTCAGACTATTGACCTCTCGCAGAGCGGTCGGCTGAGTTTGTCGAGCGAGCATTTTCGCGTGAGCTACGTGGCGCGCACGGATCGTCGTGAAGTCGAGGCTGTGCTTCGCATTCTTGAAGCGGCGCGTATGGATATTGAGCGTCGTCTGGCGGTGGCAAGACTGACGCTCACAGGAGCGGGCATGCTCAATGTGATGATTAGCGAGACGACCGCCGAATTCATCGCGGCCACGGGCCAACCCGGATGGGCCGCCGCTGCCTCGCAAGGCTCGCGTATGGAGCTGCAACCGCTCGCGCTGCTGCGTCGTCGCGGCGTGCTACAGACGACTCTGCGTCACGAGTACGCGCACTTTGTGATAGAGCTTTTGGGACGCGGAAGAACTCCGCGCTGGCTTGCGGAAGGTCTGGCCGTTCACCTTGCGGGCGAAGGCCCTATGCTCCTGCGCTTCAGGCAAAAGTCAAAGTGGACGCGCGAAGAGCTGGAACGAAAGCTTGCGCGTCCCGCTTCCGCTGAAGAGATGCGCGCCCTCTATGCCGCCGCCTACAACGAAGTGCGCGCCCTGATCCGCGCAGAAGGTGAAAAAGAGGTCTGGCGTCGCGTTGCCCAACCCACCGGCTGACCTCTTTCCTCAAAGCCATCGAAGAGCGCTCGTCTGCTTGCCGCAAACCAGAAATTTAGCCCAACTTGTTGTTCACAATAAGCCCGCTGCTGATTACGCTTACCATCTCAACAACAGTGCCAGGCTCAATCCGGGGCTTGGAGTAAGCTGTTTTGCAATTGGCAAGGCGACGCTATAAATGCCTCTGAACTTTCTCCTCTACGATTCCGTACTATGCCTTGTGCTTCTACACGTGCCACAGTAATATGTAGAAGCAGGAGGTAACAGTAATGACGCAGACGAAATCTGATCTTCCCCAAGGCACGTTGGATTTGCTGATCTTAAAAGTTGTCGCGCTCGGCTCTGTTCACGGGTATGCGATTGCGCAACGCCTAGACCAGGCTTCGCGCGGCGTGGTTCAGATTCCGCAGGGCTCGCTTTATCCGGCGCTGCATCGACTCGAAAATCGTGGCCTGCTGGCGGCCGATTGGAAGGCGACAGAGACCGGGCGTGAGGCCAAGTTCTATCGCCTGACGCGCAAAGGCCGGGCACAACTCGAAACCGAAGTTGCGGGCTGGCAGCGACTGACTGAAGCTGTCGGTCTGATCCTCAAATTATCTGAAGGAGGGGCGTGATGACTTGGTGGCATCGCCTGTTTCAACGAAGGAAGAATGAAGAGGCACTCGAAAAGGAGCTGAGCTTTCATCTGGACGAACATACGAGTGACCTGATCGCCCAAGGGTACACTCCCGAGGAAGCGCGACGACAGGCCCGCCTTACTCTAGGCGGCCCGGAGCAGGTGAAAGAGATGTGCCGCGATGTTCGTCGGACACGGTGGCTGGCCGACATGCTACAGGACTTGCGCTATGGCACGCGCATCTTAGCGAAACATCCAGGCTTTACGGTGGTTGCCGTGCTGGCGTTGGCTTTGGGCATCGGCGTGAATACAGCCATTTTGAGTGCGGTGAACGGCTTTGTCCTGCGCCCTCTGCCCGTGGAAAACCCGGAAGAGTTAGTGGCTACATACTGGGGCAAAAAAATTGACAAGGAAGTTTGGGGGGAATTTTCTTATCCGAACTACCTGGATTTGCGCGAGCAAAATAAAAGCTTTTCCGCCCTCTGCGCGTGGACGGAGACTTCCGCCGGCATCAGTTCCAGCGAAAGCCGCAATGCGGGCGACAGCGAGCGTGCGGAGGTCGTGTGGGGAGAATTGGTGAGCGGCAATTATTTTGACGTGATGGGCGTCAAGCCCGTGCTGGGGCGCGGCTTTTTGCCTGAAGAAGATCGCACGCCGAATGCTCATCCGGTGGTAGTGATCGGTCATCAATTGTGGCAGCGGCGCTTCAATGCAGACGCGGCGATTGTAGGCAAGACGATTTACCTCAACGGCCTGCCCTTCACCGTCGTCGGCGTCATGCCGGAATCGTTTCTAGGCTCGGCATTTTTTCTACGCAAAGGTTTCTGGGCACCTTTGATGATGGCGCAAAAATTTGGTCGACGCGCGGAATGGAATACGGATCGCAGCTATCCTTTATTGAATGTGTTCGGGCGTTTGAAACCCGGCCTGACGATGGCACAGGCGGAAACGGATTTGAATCTGGTAGCAGACAATCTGGCGAAACTTTATCCTCTTGAGAATGCTGACACCAAAATCCAGCTCACGACGGAAGTTGATGGGCGATATACGGGTGCGACCAAGGTAATCAAATACGGCGGACTGCTGGCCTTGTGTGTCTCCGGTCTGGTGTTGCTGCTGGCCTGCGCCAACGTGGCGAATCTGATGCTGGCAAGGGCTGCCACGCGCGCCAGAGAAATCGGGATTCGTCTGGCGATTGGCGCAAGCCGTGGACGCATCGTCAGGCAACTCCTGACGGAAAGCGTGTTGCTGGGATTGCTGGGCGGCGTGCTTGGTTGGGCTTTGGCCTATTGGGGAGCGGATATGATACGCGCCTCTTTTCCGCCCGTGCCGTATCCTGTCAGCTTTGATTTTTCGCCGGATGGCTATGTGCTGAAATGGATGCTGGTGGTGTCGCTGTTAACGGGCGTGATCTTTGGTCTGGCTCCGGCCTTGCTGGCTTCGCGAACTGATCTGGTCGCCGTGATCAAAGGAGGCGCGGCGAGCCCGTCCCATAGTCGTCGTCGCTGGAATCTGCGCGGCGTGCTGGTCATCGCGCAGGTGACGATTTCCCTCGTCGTGCTGATTTGTGCGGGGCTGTTTATTCGCAGCCTGCGCCAGGCACGCCAAACCGATCCGGGCTTCGAGACCGCAAATCTGGTGACGATGATGATCAATCCCAGATTGCTTGCCTATGATGAGCATGAAACAACCAAGCGGTTTTTCCCGGAACTCCTGCGCCGACTGGAAGCGCAGCCAGGCGTGCGTTCGGCTGCGATGGTCAACGAGATGCCGCTGATGGTTGAGAACCTCTCACGCGGCCCGATTGTGAAAGAGGGCGAACCTGACCCCCAGCCGAATCAGGGAGTCAACTCCGATTGCAATTTTGTGACGCCGAAGTATTTCGACACGATGAAGACGCCGCTGGTGCTGGGGCGCGATTTCACAGACCGCGATACCGCCGATGCGCCCCCCGTCGTGGTCGTCAATCAGGAATTTGCTCGCCGGTTTTATGGCAGCTCCGAGAATGCTATGGGGAGACGCTTTCGCTTTGCGCAGGGAGCGCCGCTGATGGAGATCATCGGCATTGCCAAAGACGGACGCTATCGCACTTTGTATGAAGACCGGCTGCCGTTCATGTTCCTGCCCGTTTATCAGCATCCACGAACAGGAATGACTTTGCTGATCAGCGCACAATCGGCTGGCGATTTACACGCGGTGGTGGACAGCGCGCGCCGCGAGATCGCACAAATGGACGCGCGGCTGCCGGTCGTGGGTGTCATGATGGCTGAAGAGAATATGACAATAGCTTACTGGGGGCCGAATCTGGCGGCGGGGACGGCCACGACGTTTGGAGTGCTGGCGTTGGTGTTGGCGACGATGGGGCTCTACAGCGTAATGACGTATGACGTTAGCCAACGCACGCACGAAATCGGCATTCGCATGGCGCTTGGCGCAAATCTGCGAGATGTGTTGCGACTGATCGTGAGTCAGGGGATGCGAATGGTCTTGATTGGTATCGCGCTGGGATTGGTGGGCGCGTTCGCATTGACACGCGTGTTAGCAAGCTTGTTGTTAGACGTCGGCACGACTGACTTCGTCACCTTCGTTGGCGTCACGGTCTTACTGGTTGCTGTTGCCTTGCTGGCTTGTTACATCCCTGCGCGCCGTGCCGCCCGCGTTGATCCGCTGGTCGCCTTGCGTCATGAATGAGCCAGTTAAAATCAAGTAGGGTGATGCAAAAATTTCACTCGTACCTTAGAGCTACTATCGGATCGACCTTCGTCGCGCGGCGCGCGGGCACCAGGCAGGCGACGAGCGTGACCAGTAGCAGGAAAAGGGTAAGCAGGATATAGGTCGCCGGGTCAGTTGTGCTCACCCGATATAGCAGGCCGCCCATCAGCCGCGACAGGGCTAGAGCACCGGCCAGCCCTGCGGCGAGACCCGCTACTGCAAGCATCATCCCATGACCGACCACCATCCTGAAGATGTCGCTGCGCTGAGCGCCGAGCGCCATGCGAACACCTATCTCGCGCGTGCGCTGCGCGACCGTGTAAGACATCACGCCGTAGATGCCTACGGTGGCAAGAATCAAAGCAGCGGCGGCGAACACCGTCAGCAGCCAGAGGTTGAATCGGCGCGGTGACACGGAGGCGGAGAGATACTGCTCCATAGTTTTGATGTTGGAAGCCGGGACATCCGGGTCTACTTTGCGAATTTCGCGCTGCACCGCAGAGGCCAAACTCAAAGGGCTCACCGTAGAGCGAATCAGCCAGTACTGGTTGTTAGTCATCCACACGACCCCATCTTCATGTAACTGGCGCAGTGGCAGGTAGACGTGCGGCGTCGGCTCGTCCTCCAAGCTCAGGTGCTTGACATCGCCGACCACGCCGACAATCTCGACCGGGCGTGGGCCCTGATTGTTATCGTCTATAGAGATGCGCGCGCCGACAGGATTTCCGTCCGGCCAGAAGCGGCGTGCGAGGGTTTCGCTGATAATCGCTACCGGCGTCGTGTGAGCTTTGTCCTGCTCGCTGAACTCGCGCCCGCGCAGCAGCGGAATCTTCATCGCGCGAAAGTAGCCTGTGCTGGCTATGCGATAGTCCGAGACCCAAACTTCATTCTGCGGCGATGGTCGCCCCTCAATCGTGAACTCGATGCTGGCGCGCGTCCCGCTCAAAGGGAGAGCAGAGACCGCGCCGACCGCGCTCACACCCGGCAGACCTTCGAGCAGAGGCTGCAACTGATCGTCAAAAGAGATCAAAGCGTCACGGTTAGCATAACGGGATTTCGGCAGCGACAGCCGCACCGCCAGCAGATTCTCCGACTCGAAACCGGGCCGGACTTCCTGCAACCGTGAGAAGCTCTTGATGAGCAGGCCAGCGCTGAGCAGAAGGACGAGCGATATTGCGATCTCCGCGACGACCAGGAAACTTCGCACGCGATTGCGGCCCGTCCCGTCGTTGCCACTACGACCGCCGCTTTTGAGTTCTTCGTTGAGATCAATCCTGGAAGCCTTCACCGCCGGAAGAATGCCGAAGATCGAGCCCGCCAAAAGCGAGATGGCCAGAGTAAAGAACAACACACGCGCGTCCAATCCTACTTCAGATAGTCGCGGCATCCCCGCCGGGCTGAGCGCGAGCAGAAAATTAATACCCCACCAGGCCAACAGTAAACCACAGAGTCCGCCCGTGAGCGCGAGGAGCAGATTCTCTGTAGTCATCTGACGAATCAAACGCCACCTGGTCGCACCGTGCGCCGTACGGATCGCCATCTCTCTATGACGAGTTGAAGCACGGGCTAGCGACAGGCTCGCCAGGTTAATGCTCGCGATCAGCAGCACGAAACCCACAGCCCCCAGCAGCATCCACAGCGCGTGGCGATAATCACCCACCACCACATCATTCAACGGTGTGAGTGTCACGCCCAGTTTATTCTTGTTCTCGTTGGCCGCAGGGTATTGCTGCCGCATGCGCCCTGCGATTGAGGTCAGATCGGCTTCGGCTTGCGCCGGGGTGACACCCGGCTTGAGTCGCGCAATCGCGCGCAGGAAGTTGGTCGAGGTTCGAGCCGAACGCCAAGGGTCTGCGTCCGGGGCTAGAGGGACTGCGAGTTCAGCGTCCCGAATCGGGAAGATGAATTGCGGCGGAAGCACGCCGACTATCGTGTAGCTGTTACCGTTGAGCACGAGCGTCTGGCCGACCGTCCGTGGGTCGGCTCCGAAACGGCGCTGCCATAGGCCTTGGCTCAAGACCACGACGTGCTGTCGTCCAGGCGTGTCGTCTTCGGGGACGAGAGCGCGCCCTGCTACCGCTTCCACACCAAGGAGCTGAAAAGCGTTGGCCGAAATCCGCATTCCCTGAACTCGTTCCGCATCACCGCTCCCAGTGATGCTGGCGCTCCAGTTTGCGAACGCCGCTATCTGATCCAGAGTCTGATTCTGGTCACGGTAATCAACGAAGTCGGGAATGGTGAACGGATGTTTGCCGGGGTCTATGCGTTTAGAATCCACTGCCACTAACTGCTCCGGATTTTTAAAAGGGAGTTGGCGCAGCAAGATTGCATTGACCAGACTGAAGATGGCCGTGTTGGCCCCAATCCCTAAGCCGAGCGTCAGCACGGCAACTATGGTAAAGCCCGGCGCGCGGCGCATCGAGCGCAGTCCGTATCTGAGGTCCTGCATCAATTGTTCAAGCCACACCCATCCCCACATCGCACGCGTCACTTCTTTGACCATCACCACATTCCCAAACTCTCTCCTCACTGCCGCTTCTGCTTCTTCACGCGTCTCGCCGCGCTCGATACGATCCTGCACGGCCATCCGGAAATGAGTGCGCAGCTCTTCGTCCAGCTCTGCTTCACGATGTTGCCGCCACGGCCACAGATTTAATCTCATGCCTCGCTCTCCTCGCTTTGTGGATTTAAGACACGGGTGATGGCCTCAAAGAGGGATGCCGATAAGGAAGCGCCGGCGTGCCGGCCGATATGCGCTCATGCTCTAGTCGCTTCAGGGCGGTTGCCTCGCCTTTATTCTTCCGTGGATGGCTATTCCGCCCTGAGCGTGATTGAGGGGTCTACCCGTGCGGCACGCCACGCGGGCATCCAGCAGGCGATGACAGACACGCCTACCAGCAGTGCGACCACTCCTAAATATGCAATCGGGTCGAGGGGCGAGATGCCATAGAGCAATGTGATGATGGCCTGGCTCGCGGCCACTGCTCCGCCAAGGCCGAGCGCGATGCCGAGCCCTGTGAGCGTCATCCCTTGACGAAACACCAGCGCGAGGATGTTACGGCGCGTTGCCCCCAAGGCCAACCGCACCCCTATCTCGCGCGTTCGCTCTGTGACGCTGCCGGAGAGCACACCGTAGATGCCTGTGGCCGCGAGCACCAGCGCGACGATGCCGAACGTCTCAAACAAGATCAGTGCAAAGCGTCGCTCGGCTGCCGAGGCGGCGAGCAGCTCGTCCATAGTGGAAACACGTACTACAGGCTGATCCTTGTCCACAGACCAGATGGCCTGTCTGATGGCCGGTGCAAGTGTCGCCGCGTCGCCGCGTGAGCGAACCGCCAGCCATCGCGCCTTGTCCGCGAATAGCTGCCACTGCGTATTAGTGATGTAGACCGCGTCCGACTGACTCATCACCAATGAGGTCTGCTTCACGTTTCCGACCACGCCGACGACGGTGAACCAAGGCCCGTCGTTGGGCCCAATGCGTAAGCGCTGACCAATCGGATCTTGACCGCCCGGGAACTTGCTTTTCGCTAACGACTCGCTGATCAGAACAACCGGCGGTGCGCCGCTTACGTCATGCTCATTGAGCAGTCGTCCGCGACGCAACGGGATTGCCATCGTTTCAAAGTAGCCCGGGCTCACCGCATACCTGAACGCGCTGTTATCCGCCTCGGGATTGCCGGTCGGACTCGACTCGAAATGTACGCCGTAGCCGTCTTCAATCTCGCCGCTCAGCGGCAACTGGCTAGTAAACGCGGCTGCGGTAACTCCTGGAACCTGGCGTACCGCTTCCAGGGATTGCTCGAAGAAACGTTGGGTTGTCTCCTTGTCGAATCGCCGCCCCGAAGTCTGCACCTGCATCGTGAGCAGGTGCGATGTATCCAATCCAGGGTCGACCGCGAACAGACGCTGCATGCTGCGCAACAGCAACCCGGCGCTGACAAGCAGCACGAGCGCGAGCGCGACCTCCGCGATGACGAGTATGCGTCGCGTCAATTGGTGACCGCCGGCCGTACGCCTTGAGCTTTGCTGTAGCCCCGCGTGCAGATCAGCGCGCGATACGTACAGGGCCGGGATCAACCCGACCAGCAGGCCGACCAGCGTAGCGATACAGAATGCGAAGACGAAGACGTTGCCATCGACGCCAATCGCGCCCGCGCGCGGGAGACCTTCCGGACTGAGCGCTACCAAGGCTTCTACTCCAAACGCCGCCACCAGCAGCCCTAATGCGCCGCCGATCATGGCCAGCAGCAGACTCTCCGTGAGCAACTGTCGGATCAGGCGCGCGCGCGTCGCGCCAATCGCGGCACGCATGGCGAATTCACCACGCCGCTGTGCGCCTCGCGCCAGGAGCAGATTCGTCACGTTCACGCAGGCCATCAGCAGCACCAGCATGACGGCACCAAGGACGGCAAGCAGTGCCGGTTTGACGCCGCTCGTCATGTCGTCCTGGAGCGAATAGACGATCAACCCACTCTCAAGCGCCGCGTAAGGCGGTCTGGAAAACTCCATCACCGCATTGTGCGCAATCGTATTGAGTTCCTGTTTTGCCTGGTCGATTCCAACGCCCGGGCGCAGCCTCCCCACCATGCGCAGATGATGCCCCCACTCCCTGCTCTCTGGTGGGAGAGACTTGTCGTACTGCAAGGGAGTCCAGAGCTGCGCCGTCGGAGACAGTAGATTCTCGAACGCGCCCGGCATCACACCGATCACAGTATAAGGGTTGTCGTCGAGCGTAATCTGACGGCCTATGATTGTACTCTCGCCGCCGAAGCGTCGCCGCCACAATCCCTCGCTGATGATCGCCACCTTGGGCCCATTAAGCTCATCTTCTGACGGATCGAAGTCCCGCCCGAGCACCGGCGGCACGCCCAGGACACGAAAGTAGCTCGCACTCACGCGCTGACCATCCAGACGCTCTGCGGGCCCGGTCATAGTCGGCTGCCATGGCCTCATCACGGCGATGGCGTCGAAGGAACGATTACGCTCCACTATTTCGCGGTAGGTTCCGAACGTTGTGTAGAGACGCGATCCGTCTTGGCCGAAGTCCCAGATCATCAGGACACGCTCGGCGTGCGGATATGGCAGGGGCTCGAACAGAATGGGGTTGACGGCACTGAAAATCGCCGTGCTCGCACCGATACCCAATGCGAGCGTCAACACGGCGACAAACGTGAAGCCCGGCGATCGATGCAAAAAACGCAGTCCGTATCTGAGGTCCTGCATCAATTGTTCAAGCCACACCCATCCCCACATCGCACGCGTCACTTCTTTGACCATCACCACATTCCCGAACTCTCTCCTCACTGCCGCTTCTGCTTCCTCACGCGTCTCGCCGCGCTCGATACGATCCTGCACGGCCATCCGGAAATGGGTGCGAAGTTCTTCGTCCAGCTCTTCTTCACGATGTTGCCGCCACGGCCACAGATTTAGTCTCATGCCTCGCTCTCCTCGCTTTGTGGATTTAAGGCACGGGCGATGGCCTCAGAAAGCTGCTCCCAGCGTGATCGTTCTGTTGCCAGCTGTTTTTTCCCGTTCGCCGTTAGTCGATAGACCTTGACCTGCTGATTATTCTCAGAGACCTTCCAAGACGAACTGATCGCCTTCTGTCGTTCCAGCCGATGCAGCGCAGGATAGAGAGAGCCCGTATCCACTTTCAGCACTTCACCTGAGTTGGTGCGAATTGCTTGGCTGATGCCATAACCATGCTGCGGCCCCCACTGCAAGGTCTGTAGCACAAGCAGATCAAGCGTTCCCTGTAGTAACTCTATGCGGTTTTGGTAATGAGCTTTTTTAGGCATGTAGACATTCTACATCTATGCATGTAGCGTGTCTACCCCCTTTTATCTTTTTTAAGTATCATAGTTGGGTGAGACCCAGCAAACGGAGAAAATCCCTCATGGGAGTGATGGCTTTGAGGCTTCCATTGGATTGAGCTTGATCGCTGCCTCCGACTATCGTTCGTCACCGGCCAGTCGCTGACCGTGATCGAACTTTTAGCCAGCGTCGGCGCGTGCGGATGGATGATTGATTCGCTTTAAGAGTTCGTTAAAGCGCTCTTCGCTTCGTAACGCGTCCAATTGTGGCTCTGTGCCGAGCCAGATGGCCCAGGGCTCGCCGACCGTGACGCTCTCTTCGAGTAAGCGAAGCGCCTCTTGCCGCTCACCTAAATGTAGATGTACGAGGGCGCGGTGGTACGGCGTGACGAAGCGTTCGGCGGCGTGCGCATTCAACCCGTCCAGCACACTCCGCGCCTCTTCTTCAAGTCCCGCTTCGGCGTACGCGCAGCCGAGCGTCGCTAAGAGAAGCGGCGTATCGCCGCCCGTTTCAATCGCCCTTCTTGCCATCCGAATCGCTTCTTCGTGCGCGCCCGTACGCCTGAGAGCCCAGCTCAAGCCGAAGTATGCTGGCGAGTAATGCGGGTCTGTTCGAGCCAGCTCGCGATTAGTCTGGCTGCTCTCTTCAAAGCGGCGTGCCTGATAAAGACACCAGGCGCGGTTGTATGCGTTGAACGGGTTGAGTGGATCGAGTTCGCAAGAGCGCGCGGATTCTTCGTCCGCCTCACGAAAACGCCCTTCTGCTGTGAGCTGGTCTGCATACCAGACGCGCGTCAAAGGATAGTTCGGGTTGAGTTCCAGTGCGCGCCTGTGTTGGCGCTCGGCCTCTTCCCATTTCGCTTCGTAGACCAGCAGGGCAAAGCCTAGCGCCGTGTGCCCTTCCGCCAGTCGGTCGTCCAGCTCTACTGAGCGCGCGGCCGCACGTCGCGCCTTTGACAGTGCTTCGCCGGGCGACATCACGCCGAAGATCGCCAGCCAGCAATAATACTCTGCGAGCGAAGCGTAAGCCGTGGCATAAAGAGGGTCGAGCGCAATCGCACGCTCAGAGTAGGCGATGGCTTTACTGAAGCCTTCGGGCGTGAGGGTGTTCCAATGAAAACGGCCACGCAAGTATGCTTCGTAAGCTTCCGCGTTGTCGGTCGCTCTTGTTTCCAGTCGCCGCCGAGTGTCATTCGTCAATTGGGGGATAAGAGATTCGACTATCTTTTCCGAGATGGAATCCTCAAGCTCAAGCACGTCTGCCTGTTTTTCATCAAACTGATCTGCCCACCGCGCAGTGCCTTCGCGGACGCTGAGAAGCTGCGCGGTGACGCGGATTCTGCCATTGATGTTGCGAATCGCGCCGTCCACAACGAATTCCACGCCCAGTTCACGGCCTGCGGCCAATGCGTCCGAGTGATTGCTGTAACGCAGGACGGAACTCGTCGGGCGTACGACGAAGCGGCTCAGCTTGGAGAGACGCGTAATCAAGGCGTCTGCCAGACCGAGGCCCAGATATTCTTCGCCACTGTCCTCGCGCACGCTCGCGCCTAAGACTTTGAGCGGCAGCACGGCGATTGTGCTCTCACTGTCGGTCCTCACCTGTTGAGTGACAGCCGTTTGTCGCAAAGCCATAGGGTTATTTATTTGTCGCAGCAGCTTGACGAATCGTGGGTCGCTGCGCAGGGTATTAAGCTTAGGCTCCGTGCAGAACAAGAGCAGCCAGTGGTCGCGCTCTGCAAACGCTCTTTCAAACAGCTCGAAGGCGTCGTCACGTTCGCCCAGCGCGGCGTGAGCCATCGCCATAAAATATGGCTTGACGTAACCCTTCTCGGCCCTGATCTTCATTTCGTTCAAGACCTCGCGCGCCTCACCCTTGCGCCCGGCGGCGACGAGCGCAAAGCAGAGCGCATATTGTGGCAAGGTCGAATCAGGCATGAGCCGTATGCTCTTTTCCAGGGCACGGACGGCCTCCCCGCCCCGCCCCATCTGTTCCAGACAATTTCCGAGTTGGAAGTAGCCCTGCGGGAAATTCTTATCCAGATCAATTATCTGCTGCGCCTTGGCGAGCGCCTCCTTAAAATGATGCGCCTGGTAAATGCTCCATGCCGTCAGCGTCATGGCCCGTGGCGAGAGCGGGTCAAGCTCTTCGGCGCGGCGGGCCTCTTTCAGTCCCTCGTCGAAGCGACCAGTGCCCACCAGCATGCTCCCGTACCATTCGTGCGCCAGAGAGTAGTTCGGACTCAGTTCCAGGGCTTTGCGATAAAGGCGCTCACTCTCGGCCCAATCCCACTGGCTCGAAGCGACCAAGCCGAGCGCGGCGTAGGCTTCGCCGAGGTCTGCGTCAATGTCCAGAGCGCGAAGGGCCAGGGCCCTGGCTTTCGGGTACGAGCCCCCTGAAGGCATCATGCCGTAGATGCTCGCCCAGTTATAGAAATCCGCCATGCCGACATAAGGCAGGGCGTAATGCGGGTCAAGGCTAATCGCCGCCTGAAAAGATTCTATGACTTTGACTAGAGATTCCGGGGTGAACTGGTTCCAGAAATAGCGACCGCGCATGTAAGCCTCGAAGGCTTTCGGATTATCCGTCCCGCGTTTTTTCAATTGACCGCGTTCGCCTTCGGTCAGCTCCGGCAGAAGCGCGTCCGCGACCTTCGCCGAGATGGAATCTTCCAGCTCAAGGGCGTCCGTGTACCGCTCGTCGAATTGATTGGCCCAGATGCTCGTGCCGCTCTCTATGGCGAGCAGTTGTAAGGAGACGCGTATGCGCTCGCCCAAGATCTTTATTCTTCCGTCGAGCACGAAGTCTACGCCGAGTTCGCGCCCGGCCTGCAAGGGATCGCTTCCTTCGTCGCCGTAGCGCAAGACGGCGCTCGTCGGACGCACAGCCAGACTACGCACGCCGCTTAACTTTGTAATCAAGGCATCAGCCAGCCCGACGCTCATGAATTTGTCGCCCGTGTCCGTGTTCGGGCTCAAGTTTAGAATCTTGAGCGGCAGGACGGCGATTGATTTGGCCTCCGTGCTCTGAACGCTGGCAGAGCCCGTGTGCCCTGTGGCCGCGACGGGAGTATAAATGGGAGCGGGGACGGTGCTGCCTTGCAGGTGACGGGTGATGTCCTCGCTTAAGGCAGCGGCAGACTGGTAACGCCCCGCCGTCTCCTTGCACAAAGCCTTCATGGTTATCCGGTCGAGGTTGCCTTTTAATTCGCGGCTCAACCCCCCTGGGGTCTCGCCGCGCAACTCACACGCGCGCCCGACCGTTATTGTTTCAAGTTTCGCTCCCGCTTCCGGCAGCAGATTGTCTGCCCACGCGACGGCCACGCTCGGAGGCTCGGGCTCTTCCTCCGTGATGACGCGCGCCATCTCGTAAGGCTGTCGGCTGCGAAAATGGTAGGGGCGGTGTCCGGTCAACAACTCGTAGAGCAGAACGCCTAAAGAGTAAACGTCGCTCAAAAAGGTGACGGGCAGACCCTGCACCTGCTCCGGGCTGGAGTACTCGACCGTCATCATACGCATGGCGGTCGCCGTCTGCGGATTCGTGTCAGAGGTCAGTTCGGGGTTCAGCAGTTTGGCAATGCCAAAGTCAAAGAGCTTCGGCACGCCTGTGGCGCTGACGAGAATGTTGCTCGGCTTAATGTCGCGGTGAATGACCTGTTTCTGGTGAGCGTACTCGACGGCCTCGCAGATTTGGCAGAAGAGCCGCAGTCTCTCGCGCACAGGGAGGCAGCGCGAATCGCAGTGCAGGTAAAGCGGCTGCCCCTCTATGTACTCCATGACGAAGTAGGGCTGCCCTGTAGAGGTTGCGCCGCCGTCCAGAAGGCGCGCGATGAAAGGATGATCGAGCGCGGCTAAGATTTGTCGCTCGTGACGGAAGCGACGCAGGATGAAATCCGTGTCCATGCCGCGCCTGATGAGCTTAATGGCGACGCTCTTTTGAAAGGCATTGTCGGCGCGCTCGGCCAGGTAAACAGCGCCCATCCCACCGCGCCCTATCTGGCTGACAACCTGGTACGCGCCGATACGCTGACCGATGACCGGATCGTCGTCTATGAGAGCCGCCAAGGCATGGACTCCGCTACGTGCGTAGACAGGCTCGTCAAGAAAGTTACCGGCCTCGTCGTACTGCGAGAGCAAAGCTTCCACCTGATGCCGCAACTCTTCGTCGCCCGCGCAGGCTACGGCGATATAGGGCGCGCGCCTTTCAGGAGCGAGGTCAATCGCCCTCTGGAAAATCTCTTCTAATTGTTCCCAGCGCTTTGAGGGCATATAAGAGTAGGGATGAGGGCGGCAGCGATGAGGGATGAAGTAATTGAGTGAATCATTCAGTTGAAGCTATCAATCAATCCTTTTCATCCATCATCCCTCCGCCCTCATCCTTCCGTAGAGCCAGGCCTTTGCCATACGCCAGTGGCGTTTGACCGTCACGGGCGTCACACCCAACACTTCCGCCGTCTCTTCGACGGAGAGGCCGCCGAAGTAGCGCAGTTCAATAATGCGGCTTTTTTGCTCGTCAATCTCGGCGAGCAGTTTAAGTGCCTCGTCCAGCGCAAGAAGTTCTGTGCCGCTCTCCACGGCCTTGTCAATATTCTCGTCCAGAGAGAGTTTCTGAAAATCCGCGCCACGCTTTTCAGCCCTGTGCGCGCGCGCGTTGTCGACCAGTATGCGCCGCATCATCTGCGCGGCGACGCCGAAGAAGTGTGCGCGGTTCTGCCAGTTGACCCGCGTCTGATCCACCAGCCGCAAGTAAGCTTCGTGTACGAGGGCTGTCGGTTGCAAAGTGTGATCGGAGCGTTCACGCCGAAGATAGTTGGAGGCAAGGCTGCGCAACTCATCGTAGATGAGCGGTAACAGCGCGTCAATGGCCGCGTGATTGCCACGGGTGAGTTCGATCAACAGCCGCGTCACGCTTTCCGTCTTTGGCTCATTCATGTCGGGCAGAGTTCCGGCCTTGGGAAATCCTTGGCCCGGGCTGCAAGTATAAACAAAATCCGTACGCCAGAAAACTTAATCCACCAGAAAGCTTAAACAATTGTCATGTTAGAGGGTTTCCGACTGATTCAGCATGCCTCAAATCAGGGGTGTGGCAGAAACTTTGGACGATTTCATAGATGAGCTGATCCTTTCCGCTCCGAAAATCCGCGTTAGCAAGTGAGGAGATAAAAGGAGCACAAAATCATGACTAACTTACGAAATCTAATCTCGACGATTCTACTGTCAATCTTTCTAACCGGCTACGCCTCGGCGCAGCACGAACCGAACGCTCAGGCAGCGACGCCGCCTGCTCAAGCAGCAACCGCGTCCGCCCCTGCCGTGACCGTCTCAGTTGCGGGGGAAGGAGTACGTTTTACTTCTCCCGGGCAGGTGCTGCAAATCCAGCTAGAGGTATATTCTGACAGTGGCGATCCTGTTTTCGACTCAGGTTTGCGCCAGGGGAATATACTGGACTGGAGGACGACGGACGCTCGACCTGCAATGACGGACGGTTCGTACCTGGCAATCGTCACAGTTAAAGGTTTAAGTGGTCGGCTGAGCCAGAGGTTCGGCAGTATCTCTTCGCAGGCGGGTCAGTTGTCTGTGGGTCGGGTACGCGAAGAGGAGTTGTCCCCTGCCCAGAAGCAGGCGCTCTCCGCAAGCAGAAAAGCGCACAAAATAGAGGCGGCCGGAAGCGATACGGCTTTCACGATTCTGAAAGACGGGACGACGCGCGCCGCCACCGTCACGACCCATGACGGCCAGAACGGGCAAGTCACGAGCACGAGCGGCGATCTGACCTTCCGCACGGGCGATGTCCTCGCGGGCAGGGACCGCGAGCAAATGCGCGTCACCGCTGACGGCCGCGTCGGCATCGGCACGGACAGGCCGGAAGCTGCGCTTGACGTGGCGGGCGAGATTCGCGCGCGCGGCGGCATACGCTTCGACGACGGCACGCTGCTCAGGTCGGCCATCGTCACTTCGCCCGGCACGGGCACGGGGACTGGCGGCGGCGGCACGCATCCGACGCTGGGCGGCAACGGGACGACGAACCGTATGACGAAGTGGACAGATGGCCCCGCAGGCACGCTCGGCGACTCCATCATCACAGAATCGGCAGGCAAGGTCGGCATCGGCGCTACCAACCCCTCCTACTCACTCGTCGTCGGCCCGGACATTGCGCCCGGCTTCGTCGCCGCAGCGATGACCGTCTCGAAAGGCGCTAACCAGTCGGCGTCAGTCTACGTCGGGCCGTCTAGCACGCAGGGCATAGAGTTCGGTTGGGACATCAACAACAATCGCGGCTTCGTCAACGCGCCGGGCTCGCCCTTCGCCTTCACGCACCACGGTCAGGAGCGGATGCGCATTCACACCAACGGCTTCGTCGGCATCAACGCGACGGCACCGACCGAGCGCCTGGAAGTCGGTGGCAACCTGAGGCTGACGGGCGCGGGCAGCGGCCTCATCTTCGCCGATGGCACGAAGCAGACGAGCGCCGCCGGCGGCGTCGGCACCCCCAACAACTGGACGGCCACGCAGGTCTTCTCGGCGGGTCTGTCGGCCAACAACGCGCAGATCACCAACGTCGGTAACCCCTTCAACGCGGGCGACGCGACGAACAAGGCATATGTTGACGCGAACTTCGTCCGCTTCGTCCCCGGCGCCGAACAGCTCTCTGTCGGCGACGCCAACGGCACGGCGACCATGATTAACCTGCGCGGCGGCTCGACCTGCTGCTCGGGCCCCGGCGGCCACACGCCAGCCTTCTTCAAGGTCTATCAGAACGGCAGCTTCGTCGCCACGGGCAACCTCGGCATCGGCACTTCACCGATGGAGGGCAAGGGCTACCGCACGTCGTGGCATACCTACAAGGGCGCGTTCCGCTCCGGCTACGCCGACAACGAGTGGGACGACGCTAACGTCGGCTTCTTCTCATGGGCAGGCGGCAGCAACTCGACCGCGAGCGGCCTCTACGCCCTCGCCTTCGGCGACACGAACTCCGCCGAGAGCACTTCGAGCATCGTCTTCGGCAGCGGCAACCAGGTGAAGGGCGCGGCGGGCTTCTCGGCGGGCGCGGGCAACCGCGTGTGCGACACGTACGGCGTCGCGCTCGGCAACAACGCCAAGTCGGGCGGCCCCTACATCAACGGCAAGTGCGACCCCGAGACCTTCAACATCCGTGGACTGGCGGCGGTCGCCATCGGATACAACGTGACTGCCGACCAGGATCACACGACGGCGATGGGCAAGTTCGCCTCGAACAACGGCTTTCAGGGAACCTTCATCTGGTCGGACGGCGCGCCGCAGGCTGCGGCTGATACTTTCCGCAACACGGCGAACAACGAGTTCGCGGTGCGCGCCACCGGCGGCGTCCGCTTCCGCACCAACCTCGGCGGCACAACCGGCTGTAATCTTCCGGCTGGCTCGGGTGTTTTCAACTGCACGTCGAGCCGCGCGACGAAAGAGAATTTCATGCTCGTCAAGGGCGAGGACGTGCTCTCCAGCCTGCGCAACATACCTGTGAGCACCTGGAACTACATCTCCGAAGGGCGTCAAGTCAGGCACATGGGCCCGATGGCCGAAGACTTCTACAAAACCTTCGGGCTCGGCACTAACAACACTTCAATCGGCGTCCAAGACCTGGCGGGCGTGAGCCTCGCGGCCGTCAAAGCGCTGGATGAGCGTACGGCCCAACTGCAACAGAAGATCGCCGAAGTCGAACAACTGCGTGCGACATTGAAGACGCTCGAAGAACGACTCGCCGCGCTCGAACAACGCGTGCGGACGGGCGACAATGGACAGCAGGCGACAGAGAGCCACTAACTTCTGCGAAGCGTCCTGCTCCTCTTCTGAATTTCATCGTTGCTTACACAGAGTCCGGGCGAGAGGCTAGAAACCTCTCGCCGGGACT
>DATLMN010000329.1:0-17491 GCA_035537255.1 Pyrinomonadaceae bacterium
CTATTGAATCATGCTGACCCGTTTCCCAATCGCACGCATCGCCACTCTTCTTTGTGCGGCGATGATCGTCTCCACCCTCGTCTCTGTGGCGCGCGCGCAGGAGACCTCTTACAGCGCATCGTTCTCGCACAACAAGGAAGCGATTCCTGTGAACGTGCTCGTGGGCCAATCGCGTGTCATCAACTTCGACCGCTCCATTGGCCGCTTCTCGGTCTCGAACCCTGAGATTGCCGAAGCCGTCCTCGTCGCGCCGGATCAAGTCCTGGTCAACGGCAAAGCGTTCGGGCAGGTCAACTTTATCGCCTGGGAACAGTCGGGCGGAAAGTTCTTGGTCTTCGATGTGTTCGTCCGCGCCAATCTCTCTCTGATCGATTCACAAATCCGCGCGCTCTTTCCCAAGGACGACATACGCCTGAGCCAGGCTAACGGCTCCGTCGTTCTTTCCGGCAGCGTCAAAGACCCCGCGACGGCCGTGCAGGTGCAGAACGTGGTCGAGGCCGCAGGCTTTAAGACCGTCAACATGCTGGCTTCGCCCGTCAAGAATGCTGCGCAGGTGCAGTTGATGGTGCGCGTCGCCGAAGTGAGCCGCAATCGTATGAAAGACATGGGCCTCTCTTACGCTTATCAGGGCGGCAGCTCCGGCGCGTATGCCAACGGCGGCTCCGGCCCAAGCTCTCTGGGCGGCGTCACAAACGGCATCCTGAATGGCACGCTCTCCAGCGCGCTCAATCTTTTCGTCATGGGCGGCAACACGATGGCTATGATCCGCGCGCTTCAGCAGCAGGGCGCTCTGCGTTCTTTGGCCGAGCCCAACTTGATCGCGATGGACGGCCAGCAGGCGAGCTTCCTCGCGGGCGGCGAATTTCCCGTGCCCATCGTGCAGAGCGGCGACAACCGCACTTCCGTCACGGTGGTCTTTAAAGAGTACGGCGTGCGCTTGAACTTCAAGCCGACGATCATCGATGAAGATCACATACGCCTTGAGCTTGAGCCCGAAGTCTCGACGATAGATTTTTCGACGGGCGTCAAATTCGACGGCTTCGTGATTCCGGCGCTTCGCACGCGCCGCGCCAAGACCGGCATAGAGCTGCGCGACGGCCAGAGCTTTGCGCTCGCGGGCCTCTTGGACAATAGCGAGCAGCGCACGCTCTCGAAAGTTCCGGTCCTCGGCGACATCCCTGTCCTGGGAGCGCTCTTCAAATCGAAATCGTTCCAGAAGCAGGAAACGGAGCTGATGTTCATCGTCACGGCGCAGTTAGTTAAGCCCATGAACCCGGATGACCTGCCGCGACTGCGCGGTGTGGACGGGCTCAAGGACGGCTCTCCGCTCGGCGTCGAGCCCAACAAGGGCGAAGGCATACAGGGACAGAGCGGATATTCGACGGGCACTTCGCAACAGACGCCCCAGACCGCTCCGCAAGCTCCTGCGACGAGCCCGAAGAAAGGCGCGCCAGCCGTGCTTCCATCGACGAGCAGCGTCATCTCCTTTATCCCGCCGGGCAGAAACGATGCCTTCTCGCCAGCGATAGGCACTGCCATCACCCCCATCCGTCTGGATGTCGGCGCTGCCCCGCAAAGGTAAAAACTTCAAATCGATTCAAAGACGTGGGAGAGGAGGAACAGTGATGACCAAACAGCTCATGCAGAGAAGAACGAAACGAAACGGAGAGCGCGGATCGGTTCTGGCGACGGCCGCGCTCGGGATGCTGGCCCTCCTCTTCGCCGTCGGCCTTGGCGTCGACGTGAGCCACCTTTATGTGGCGAAGGCAGAGCTGCAAAACGCAGCCGACGCGGCGGCGCTCGCCGGTGCTTCTGCCTTGAACTCTTCACCCGCAGGAATTACGGAAGCGGTGGATCGCGCCGTCATCACGATTCAGAACAAGTACGAGTTCAACAATAACAAGGTGACGTTTCCCCGCACCAACGTTCTATTCTCCGCAACCCTTAACGGCGGTTACATGAATGAAGCCGCCGCTTCGCAACCGGCCGTGGTCAAAACCATCCGCTACGTGCAGGTGACGACGCCGCAATCTCCCGTCGGCATGTCATTCGCCGCGATGGTGCTCGGCGACAAGCTGAATCTGGCGGCGACGGCGACCGCCGGTGCAGCTCCGATCAATACTTTTATGGACTGGATACCGCTCTCGGTGATCGATTACGACATACCTATGACGCCGGGCAATACCTACACGATTCGCGCCAAGCCGAACAACAGCGTCTCTCCGGGCAACTATCAGGCGC
Source organism: Pyrinomonadaceae bacterium (assembly GCA_035537255.1). Taxonomy (GTDB): domain Bacteria; phylum Acidobacteriota; class Blastocatellia; order Pyrinomonadales; family Pyrinomonadaceae; genus DASQYE01. The sequence continues at coordinate 2,242 of DATLMN010000329.1, forward strand.
TGGCGGTCGCGGGTCGTGGCGGCAGCGACCTGCGCGTAGGCATCGCGAGCGGCGTTCACACAGAAGCAGGCCCGGGCGATGTCTACGAGGTTGATACCAAGCCGGGCGTCAACTCCGGCCCGGTCAGGCAGGGCATCAACACGCGCTTCGATGATTACGCAGCCGGGATGGATCCTTCGGATTACCCGCCCGACACCAACGTCAAAGAAGGCATCGACTACAAGACTTATCTGGCGGGCACATCCAAGCAGCCGCCGAGCGCAGGTCACGTGGGCGTCGCGGGTCGCCGCGTCGTTATCATCCCGATCATCAAAAAAGATGAGTTCGACCAGGGACGCGACACTGTGAAGTTTGATCGCTTCGGCCTCTTTTTCCTGCGCACGAAAGCGGCGAACGGCAACGGCGGCGACATTCAGGCAGAGTACATCGGCGACACGACGGTGATCGGCAGCGGCGGTTATGACCCCCTGGGCGGGCCTGCCAGTGCGACGATGAGTATTCCCGTTCTCTTCAAGTGAGGTGAAAGCCGAAAATGAAAGCGCGCCTATTCTTCATGCGCCGCCTGCGCCGTTTCGCTCGCAAAGAGCGTGGCACACAGTTGGTTGAACTGGCCATCGTGCTGCCGATCTTTGTTCTGCTGTTCGCGGCGACCGCAGAGTTCGGACGTTTCTTTTACACCTACACGACGCTCGCCAAGGCGACACGCACGGGCGCGCGTTACCTGATGAGCCAGCCCGAGCTGTTGATGGACGAGAACGCGCAGAAGCTAGTCGTCTGCGGCAATCCGAACGTCTGCGCGGATGCGGATGCGGTCGTCCCCGGCCTCAAAGTGGGCAATGTCAAGATTGATCGCGCGGGGGGCGCTCCCGGCTTTCCCGCGACGATCAACGTCCGCATCGATAACTTTTACTACGAGCCGATCTTTGATCTGGGCAAACTGACGGGCAATAAATCGCTCTCGCTGAAAATTCAGGTCAAGCCGAGCACGATGATGCAGGCTCTCTCTAACACGCCTGTCATCTGAAAAAGGAAATGGGTCGAAAGATGCGTTGCAAAGTCTCAAGAAAAACGGAGCGCGGCACGACGCTGGTGGAGTTCGCCATCGGCGCGACGGTTTTTTTTACCGTCATGTTCGCCATCGTCGAATTCGGTCGCATGCTCTACGTCCACAACGCGCTCTCTGACGCGGCACGTCGCGGCGCGCGCTACGCAGTGGTCAACACAGAGGCCAGCAAAGAGAACGTCAAGCAGATGGCTGTGTACGGCAACACCAACGGCGGGACGCAACAGCCTCTGGTGGATCACCTGACGACAGACAACATAGTCGTCACATACTCCGCCGCTCCCAACAACTTCGGCGTCAACAAGGGAACAGTGACAGTCCAGATTCAGAACTATGACTTTAACTTCAGCATCCCGCTCGTCGGCGGCAAGCTACGCATGCCCAAATACAGCACGACGCTGACGGGCGAGAGCGCCGGCGTCGTCATTCCATAAGATAAGGCGCACGCCTTGACTGTCACTCTTTGAGGGAAGAGAACTCGAACCATTTAATTTAAGGACAAATGATGACTCAACCACTCACATTCGTTGTTCTGAGCACGGGGCTCAACAGCTTTAAGGAGATTCGCGGCGCGCTACAGGAAGTCGATGGCCGCTTGCTGGCGGGCGGCGACGACCCCGAGCAGGTTTATGAACAGATCGTACACCTACGCCCGCAGGCAGCCATCATCACTCTCGGGTCGAATCTGGAACAGGGCCTGGCGCTGATCGAGCGTCTGACGAGCGAAGCCGTGCCGACGGCGATAATCTGCGCCGCGCAGGATGCTTCGCCTGAGTTGATCCTTCGCAGTATGCGCGCCGGTGCTAGAGAGTTCCTGCGGCTTCCCGTTATCAAGGAAGAGTTCACGACAGTCATTGCGCGCACTACGGAGTTTTGCGCCACGCGCGTCGAGACGCCGAAGAAGAAGGGACGTATGATCGCAGTCTTTTCAAGCAAAGGCGGCTGCGGCACTACTTTCATCGCGACCAATCTGGCCGCCGCGACCAATCACCCGACAGTCCTCGTCGATCTAAATTTACAGGCGGGCGACCTGCCGCTCTTCCTGGGCGTCGACGCCAAATACTCCATCGCCGATATGGTAGAGAATCGCGCGCGCATGGATGACTCGCTGCTTTCAAGCTACCTGACGCCTTACTCTTCGAATTTGAAGCTGCTGGCCGCGCCGCGCGAAGCCGACTCGGCTGACGACATCGAGCCGCAGCATGTCTTTGAGGCGCTCGAACGCCTGCGCGAGCGTTATGAATACGTCGTGCTCGATCCGCAGCATACATTTGATGCGATCACGCTCGCGGCCCTCGACCAATCGGACGAGATCGTGCTCGTCTTAACGCTCGACATTCCGGCGATTCGCAGCGCGCAGCGCTCACTGGAAATCTTTGATCGCCTGGGCTACCCGCGCAAGAAGGTCAAGATCATCGTCAATCGTTGGAGCAAACAGATCGACCTGGACTTGCGGCAGGTCGAAAAATTCCTCGGCGAGCCGGTCGTCGGTTTCGTCCCGAGCGATTACCAGCCGGTCGTCAACTCGATCAATCTGGGCCAACCGCTCGTCCTTTCCGAATCCACTTCAAAGATCGCCGTCGAGATCAAACGCATCACGGCGACGCTCCTTGGAGAGGGCGTACCCGCAGTCGAGCAGCAGCCGCAGCGTCGCGGACTGCTGGGCTCTTTGTTCGGAAGGCAGCGGCGCAACAGCAGTGCCAACAACAGCGCGGCTGCCACGACCGCGTCACGCACAATCGAAGTCACGGAAACTCTTCATCCTTCAATCAGCAGATAAAAGATAAACATCATGGCCCTACGTGAAAGATTTGATCGAGAAGCAAGCTCTCTGGCCGGCGCTGGACAAAGCGGCGCGGGCGAGATGACGAACGGCAACGGCCAGCACTCATTCCAAGAGATGAAGTCGCGGCTGCATCGCGCGCTCATCAACCGCATGGACTTAACCAAGCTCGGCGCGCTCGCGCCCGAACAGCTCAACGCCGAAGTCTCGCGCCTGGCCGAAGGCATGCTCGCGGCCGAGGCTATGCCGCTCTCCACTGTCGAGCGCGAGCGCCTGGTCAACGAGGTGCGCCACGAACTGTTCGGCTTGGGCCCACTTGAGCCGCTGCTCGCGGATCAGACCATCTCAGACATTCTCGTCAACACGCACGGCAAAATCTACATCGAGCGGCGCGGCAAGCTTGAGCTGACCAGCGTCGCTTTCAAAGACGACGAGCATCTGATGCGCGTCATCGAACGCATCGTTTCGTCTGTTGGTCGCCGCATAGACGAATCCTCCCCGATGGTCGATGCGCGCCTACAGGACGGCTCGCGCGTCAACGCCATCATCCCGCCGCTCTCGATTGACGGGCCTGTGCTCTCCATACGTCGCTTCGGCGCAGAGCCTCTTAAGATGAATTCCCTGATCGAGAATCGCGCCATGACGCGCGAGATCGCGGACATGCTTGAGATGTGCGTCAAGGCGCGACTGAACATCCTCATCTCCGGCGGCACCGGCGCTGGCAAGACGACGCTCTTAAACGCCCTCTCGGCTTATATCCCTGAGGACGAGCGCATCGTGACGATAGAGGACTCCGCAGAGTTACAGCTACAGCAGCCGCACGTCGTGCGCCTTGAGACGCGCCCGCCCAATATCGAAGGGCGCGGCGAAGTCACGCAGCGCGATCTGGTGCGCAATGCTCTGCGTATGCGTCCAGACCGGATAGTCATCGGCGAAGTCCGTGGCGGCGAAAGCATAGACATGCTTCAGGCGATGAACACGGGCCACGACGGAAGTTTGACGACGATTCACGCCAACACTCCGCGCGACGCGCTGACCCGCCTTGAGACGATGATACAGATGACGGGCATGCGTCTGTCTGATCGCGCCATGCGTCAACAGATCGCTTCGGCCATCAACATGGTCGTGCAGGCCGCGCGTCTGTCCGACGGCACGCGCCGCGTCACATCCATCTCCGAAGTGACGGGCATGGAAGGCGAGACCATCACCATGCAGGAGATATTCCAGTTCGAGCGCACGAGCGTTGATCGTGAAGGACGAGTGGTCGGACGTTTTCGCCCGACGGGTATTCGCCCGCGCTTCGCCGAAAAGCTCAAGGCTTGCGGCCTGCAAATGCCGCGCATCATGTTCGAGGAGATGTAAAAGAGATGTTGGCCGCCTTCCTGGTTTTTATCTTCTGTCTTTTTCTGGTGCTCGGCGCGTACCTCGCGGCGACGCGCGGCTCTGACGCTAAACGCGCGCGCCTGCGCCAGCGCCTCTCCGAAGCACTGCTCCATTCGGCGCACACTGATGATGTGGAAGTCATCCTCGCTCGCCAAGAGTTGATGAGCGAGATTCCTTGGATCAATCGTGTGCTGGTCGAATTGCAGGCCGCCACGCATATGAAGCGCGTACTGGATCAGGCAGACCTGCACATTACAGTCACGCGGCTCATCATGTTCTCTGTGATGGCTGGGATGCTGGCGGCACTGGCGGCTTCGGTGCTGACGATCTCGATCTTAATAATGATCGTGGCCGGACTGGTGGCGGCGTCGCTCCCTTTTATCCACGTCTTCTGGCGACGCAAGAAACGTTTCGAGCAGTTCTTAGAGCATCTGCCGGACACGCTTGAGCTGATGAGCCGCGCGCTTTCCGCCGGTCATGCTTTCTCGGAATCGCTACAGATGGTTTCTATTGAGATGCCCGAGCCGATTGCCACAGAGTTTCGCAAGACCTACGAGGAACAGAACCTTGGTCTCTCTCTAAAACTCGCGCTCGAAAATCTGACGCAGCGCATACCGCTACTCGATCTGCGTTTGTGCGTGACGGCGATTTTGATTCAGCGCGAAACGGGCGGCAACCTGGCAGAGATTCTTGAAAAGGTGGCCTACACGATCCGCGAGCGCTTCCGTATTCTCGGCGACTTAAAGACCCTGACGACCAGCTCGCGCCTGTCCGCCTGGCTGCTCTGTGGTCTGCCGATCTTTATCACCATCGTCATCACGGGCATGAATCCCGAGTACATGAGCATTCTATGGACAGACCCGCGCGGCCACAAACTGATCGCGGCGGCCCTCTTCATGCAGATCACAGGCATGCTCGTCGTGCGTAAGATTTTGCGAATCAAAATCTAGTTTTCAGTTTTCAGTAGTCAGTTTTCAGTAAGAACTGGCTGCGTGAAACTGAAAGCCGCTAACTGATAACTGAAAACTGACTACTGAAAACTGCTTATGCTTCTCATCATTACCATCTCCACTTTCGTTTGCATCACGTCCGTTGTGGTCGGTCTGTACTGGCTGGTGTCGCGCCCGCAGAGCGCGGCTACCGAACGGCTGCGAAGAATGAATGAGCAGGGCACTGCGGCGCAGGTCGCTCCCGTTTCGATTACGCAACAGGAGAGTCCCGCGTCGGATTTCGCCGAACGGCTGGCGACGCCGCTCAACCGGCTCGCGCCTGCTTCCGCCGCAGAGGCGCGCAAGCTGCAAAAGCAGTTGATGCAGGCGGGCTTTCGCGGACAGAACGCTCCTGTCATCTATCGCGCGCTGCAACTGGCTACGATGATCGGTTATCCCGCCCTCGTCGCGTTCGCGTGCGCCGTGACGGCACGCCCGCTGAGCAGCGCGGCTGTCTTTATCATGCTGGCCTTCGTCAAAGGCTTCTTTATGCCGCGTTTCATCCTGCGACGCATGATCCGCTCGCGGCATCAACGCTTGCGCTGGGGCTTGGCCGATGCGCTCGATCTGATGGTCGTCTCGATTGAAGCCGGACTCGGATTGAACGCTGCGATGATGCGCATCAGCGAAGAGCTAAAGGACGTTCACCCGGACATCTGCGAAGAGTTCGAGATGGCAAACCTTGAGATCAGGGTGGGCCGCGAGCGCGAAGAGGCGCTCAGGAATCTCGCGGAGCGAACGGGCGTGGACGATTTGCGCAGTTTGGTTGCGATGCTGATTCAGGCAGACCGCTTCGGTACTTCCATCGCGCGCGCAGTACGCGTCTACTCCGACTCTTTGCGCACCAAGCGTCGCCAGCGCGCAGAGCAGGCCGCGCAGAAAGCGGCCGTCAAGCTTCTTTTCCCGCTCTCCTGTTTTCTTTTTCCGACGCTCTTTATAGCCATCCTCGGCCCGGCTGCGCTCCAACTGATGGACACACTCAAAAACATGTAAAGGAGTTTTTTGTATGAGAGCCATGCGTATCAGAACAATCATCGCCGTTATTCTCGCCGTTACCGTCTGTTTTGGAGCGACCACGATGTGGACAGCGGACACGACCGGGCGCGACGGAGACACGGACGCCAACATCATCGACTCCAACGGCTCGCCGACGGGGACGACCAACGGTGCTGCGCCCAAGAAGGGCGGCAACAAGTTCGCCAAAATTTTCAAAGCTCCTTTCAAAGCCATCAGCAAACTGTTCGGCGGCAGCCGCGATCAGAATAGATTGCAGCGCCTGAATGAAAGCGATGTCGCGAAATTCGAGAGCGCGCCGACGATGCGCGTCTCCGATAACGTGACGCTGGAAACGCCCACGCCGAGCGCGAAGGGTTCGGCCAAGCAACACCTGATGAACGGGCGCTCACTGCTCAGCACTGGTCGCGTCAACGAAGCGATTGCCGAATTGTCGCTGGCCGCGTCGCTCGATGCGCGTCTGAGCGCGGAGGCCAACGGCCTGCTCGGCCTAGCTTACGATCAGAAGGGAATGCGCGAGCGTGCGCGTGAATCCTACGAGCGCGCCATGCACGAATCGCCGGACGATGCGCAGACCTTGAATAACTTAGGATTTTCTCTCTACCAGAACGGCAACTACCGTGCAGCCGTTGATCGCTTAAAGCGTGCCGCGCGGCTGGCTCCCACAGATCAGCGTATCCTCAACAATCTTGCGCTCGCGCAGTGCCGTCTTGGTAAATACGAAGATGCATACAAAAACTTCGCGCGCGCCGGAGGCGAATTGACCGGCAGACTCAACACGGCTGCGATGCTCGAACGCCTGGGACGCGATGAAGATGCGATTCGTTACTACGAGGCCGCGCGTCGTCTACAGCCGAATTCGGAATTTACTCTGCGCCGTCTGGTCGATCTCTACGGACGTATGGGACGCACCGTCGAAGCAGAAGATGCTCGTCGTGCGCTCTCCACGCTCTCCGGGCAGATGGCCGTCGCGAAGAGCTAAAAAAGTAATCGCTACTGAGAAGCGACGCGCGCGTCAGCAAACACGTCATCGACAAAGCGCGTCGCTCGTCAACATCAATCGCATCGAAAGCCAAAGGTTAAGTCGAGATGACCCAGACAGCCATTCTAAATCGCGCAGAGATAGAGAGCATGGGCCCACCCGTCCCGGAAGAGGTGCAGGAGACAGGCGTCCCCACTGGATTCCTTTGCGACCTTGCGCTCAAGCACGTCGCCATGCTTTCCGATCCGACGACCGTCGCGGTCGCCGAGCGGCTTCACCTGCCGCGCACCTTGACGGAAGAACTTCTTCAACTCCTCTATCGCGAAAAGCTGATCGAGGTGAAGTTGCAGACGACCATGGGTGCGACGCGCTACGCGATGCTGGATCACGGTTGGGAGCGACTTTCGCGTGTGCAGGCGATGTGCGGCTATACGGGGCCTGCTCCGGTCTCGCTGCGCGACTACGCGCACATGATGCGCCTACAGGCAATCCCTTCGCAGCCGGCGACGATGGAGAACGTGCGCGCAGCCTTTCGCGATCTGGTGCTGCCCGACACGCTCTACCAGACTCTAGGGTGCGTCATCAATTCGCGCCGCTCGCTTTTTCTCACGGGACTCCCGGGCACGGGTAAGACGGCTGTCGCGGAGAGAATAAATTCGGCGCTGACTGGCGGCATCTGGATTCCTTATGCAATTGAGATTGACGGTCAGATCATCCGCGTCTTCGATTCACACAGCCACCGCGTGGCTTCCGAAGAGCAGACGCCCGCCGAGCATGATCGACGCTGGCTGCTGATCGAACGGCCTTTGATCGTCGTGGGCGGCGAACTGACGCTCGAAAACACAGACCTCGTGTGGAGCGAGGCTGCGAGATTTTACGAAGCGCCTTTCCAGATGAAATCGAACGGCGGCACGCTCGTCATAGACGACTTCGGACGCCAGCGCTGCGCGCCAGCAGACCTTTTGAATCGCTGGATCGTGCCGCTGGAAAGGCGCGTGGATTACCTCGCGCTCAATACAGGCAAAAAGATCGAAGTGCCTTTCGAGCAACTGGTCATCTTTTCCACTAATCTGCAAGAGAAGGATTTGGCGGACGAAGCATTCCTGCGCCGCATGGGTTATCGCGCGCGCGTCGAGCCGCCAACACCCTTAGCCTACATAGAGATTTTCAAACGCGCGGCTTTCACGCGCGGCCTTAAGTGCAGTCAGGCGTGTCTGGATCATCTCTTGAATAACTATATGATCGAGCATCGCCAGATGAAGGGCTGCGAGCCGCGCGACCTGCTTGATCGCGTCACAGACCTCTGTCTCTTTGAGGGACAGCCGCTTGAGTTGACGCCGCGCCTGATCGATACGGCCTGGCGCAACTACTTCGGCACGGCTCATAGCTTCAACGCGCAGGAACAAGCGGCCACGGCTGCTGCTGCTACCGAGAGCGTCGCCGCAGAGCCGCTGCAACTGTGACTTAAAAAAAATCACCCCTCGCTTCAAAGACAAGCGCGCGCCCTCACGGTTGGTCAGGAGAGGAAAAGAGTGATAAAGAGATGACGACCCGAACCCCCAGACGTTGGCGCATAATCCTGCTGGCATGTGCGATGTTGCTGCTTGGTAGCATCGCTCCCCTACATGCGCAGCAGCGTGCGGGCGCGCACACACGCTCTGCAACCGCGATATCACAATCGCGGCGGACCAGACGGAGCAGTGCGCGCCCACAATCCCACTCTCCCAGATCGATCAAGATACAGGCGCGCGCAGGCGATACGCTTCAAAGCCTGGCCGAGCGCTTTAATATCACGGCAGACGAAATCGCGCTCCTCAATAATCTTGTCTTCAACGCACAACTGCGACCCGGCCAGCGGCTCAAAGTCCCCGTTTCTTCCGAGGACGAGGCGATCAACGACGCGGATGAAACGACCGCGCAGCCCGTTGAGAATTTACGTAAAAGCTTGAGCCTGATCGACGGCACGTCCGTAGAGGTTGACGACGTTTGGGAAGACGCGCAGGGCGTGTGGTACAAGCGCGGTGGCATTACCAATCTGGTCGAGCGCTCGCGCGTCAAACAGATCGTGCGAGCCAACGAGACGGAAGAAGCAAAGACTGCTGCCGTCGCTGCCGCGCCAAAGGTAAAGATCGTTGAAGTAAACGCCACGCAGACGCACACTCCGCCTCAGCCTGTCTGGATTTACATGGTCGGCGGCGCGCGCGTCGAAGCCGATGACGTGACGGAGACGAGCGAAGGCGCATGGTACAAACGCGGCAACCTCTCTATCTTTCTTGAGCGCGCGCGTATCGAGCGCATAGAGCGTGAGCGAGAGCCTGTCGTGGCAAACACGGACGGGAAACATAGATGGACTGAGCGCGGTTGGAGCACAGGCAATGCGCGCCTGGATGCTTTGATACGTCAGAACGGAGCGCGATACGGCGTCGATCCTTACCTGATCTTTTGCGTGATGGAGCAGGAATCGCACTTCAATGCGCGTGTCGTCTCGCCCGCTGGCGCGCAGGGCCTGATGCAGCTCATGCCCGGCACGGGCGCGCGATTCGGTGTGCGGCGTCCCTTTGATCCGGCGGAAAATATCATGGGCGGCACTCGTTATTTGAAGATGCTGCTCAATAATTTTGGTGGGCGCGTTGATCTGGTGCTGGCCGGATACAACGCTGGCGAAGGCGCTGTGATGAAATACGGCGGACGTGTACCGCCATATAGAGAGACGCGCAACTACGTCAAACGCATCAGCGCGCGTTATCAAAGGAACAGGCCTACTGCGACGGCTGCGAGCCACGCCACAGCGCCGACTGCCGCCGCCGGAAGAGCAGCGGTCGCACCTGCGAAAGGCTTGAAATAGAGCGCCTGATTGAACGGAAAAGTCGCCTTCATTAGACATTTTATAGATATAGATCAAACCGAAGGAAGGCACACACGCCCCATGAGAATCGCTCGTCAGAAAATCATCTTCGCTTTCGCTTTAAGCCTGCTTTTGAGCCTCTTTCTGGTCGCGGGCGCTCGTGCGCAAACGCAGCCGAGCGCTGAAGCTCCGCTCACCAATGCTTCCATCATCAAGCTTGTGCGTGCAGGGTTCAAAGAGAAGACGCTGATCGCCATCATCCATTCGCGCCCCTCACGTTTCGATCTCTCTCCGGATCGCCTGATAGAGCTTAAACGTGGTGGCGTCAGCGAGCGCGTGATCCTAGCTATGCTCGCGCGTGAAGAAAATATCCTGACAGATGATGAAGGCTTCGGTGACGATCCTTTTTTCACTGACCCGCCGAACAGTTCGTCCGGCGCAAGGCGTGGTCAATCGGGCGGCAACAGCGGCGCAGACGGCGGCACGGACATCTTCGGTTCGGGCAGCGGTTCTTCCAGCCGTACACGCGGTCGCGGCCAGAGCGGCGGCAGTCAGGGCGACACGCAAACAACGGGGAGCGCGACCGTGCGCATCTTGCGTCCCCCTGCGGAGGCCGGAGGCGGCGCGACGCCCAAGCTTGAAAGAACGCCTACGCTCACCAACGACGGTGTCGTCGAGTTGGTCGAAGCAGGATTCTCCGAAGGCACGATTATCCGCCGCATAGAACAGTCCCCGGCGGAGTTTGATCTCTCTCCTGCGAAACTGGCTGAGCTGCGCCGCCGTCGCGTCTCAGAACCCGTCATCAATGCCATGCGCGCCGCGATGAGCGACGGCGCTGACACGACATCGAACACGCCTTCGCCGACCGCCAGGCCGGAAAAATAGAGAGCAACTAAATTAAGCCGAGCACCGACTGTGCAGATGTTTAGATCAGAGAACAAAGATCGTTCGCGAAAAGTAAAAGGCAGGGGAAACAGATTTCGTATCCCTGCGCTTTTAGCTTTGAGCCTGCTGCTTCTCGTCTCGACGCAACTGCTTTCGACAAATGAAAGTAAAGTACGGGCGCAGCAGCTACATGAACTGCCACCGCCTCCGCCGATGCCTCCCGCCAGAGCCAAAGATAGAGCCGAAGATCAGGATGTTGATGAAGGCGATGTCATCTCCGTCAGCACCTCTGAGGTGCTGCTGCCCGTGACCGTGCGCAATCAGCAGGGCCAACTGGTGACGGCGCTGACGCGCAAAGATTTTCGCGTCTTTGAAGAGGGACGCGAACAGCCTTTGAGCGATCTGGCGCTCAGACAAGTGCCCGTCGATGTCGTCCTGATGATCGATACCTCTTCGAGTGTGGCGCGCAACATAGAGGATTTTCGTCGCGCCGTAGAGGGCTTCGCGCAGCGTCTCGCCGCAGACGACCGTATCAGTCTAATCAAATTCGATGACCGCATAGAGCTGTTGCAGGATTGGACGCAGAGCCGCGTGCAGTTGCGCCGTTCTCTGCGACGCATCGCGCCCGGAGTCTTTACGCGCTTCAACGATGCGCTGCTGCTGGCCGCACGCGAACAGTTTCAGAATGCCAAGGGACGGCACGCCATCATCGTCCTGACGGACGGCATAGACAGCGGCCGCGGTTTCGCCAGCTTGAGCACAGCCCTGCGCTCGCTTCTTGAAGCGCAGGCCACCGTCTACGTTGTCAGCAATACGGAGATTGAACGCACGGCCAAGCGTGAGGAGCTTGACAGTTTGCTTGCCGGGCCGCCTTCAACCGTGCGTTTCAACCAGCTTCGCATAGGCGACCTGCAAGAGGGCCTGCGAGTGCTGGACGAAAGCGAACGGAATCTGGCTCAACTAACCGAAGCGACGGGCGGACGCCTCTACAAGCCCGAGAGCTTTCAGGCGCTCGACGCGACTTACGCCGAAGTGGCGGACGAGCTGCGTCATCAGTACGCGCTCTACTACACGCCTCTGGATAAGACGCGGGACGGAAGATTCCGTCGCGTGCGCGTGGAGACCGCAGACCCTTCTTTAAAAGTACAGGCGCGCATAGGCTACTACGCGCCGCGTCGCTAGATCCCACTCTCTGTCGCTAGACGATGCTCTCTAAAGCTCATCCTTAAAGATTTGATTTCTGGCGACGAAGAGCAGCGACCCCTTTGTCCAGCGCAAAGGATAGCTTGAGCCGGATATTCTTTTATCCCTGGCTTTCTCTGCGTCTGCCTCGGAAGGATATTGGCCCACCATGACCTGCTCTTTCTTGTTGCCGGATTTGTAGACCGCCCCTAGCACGTCCGTTGCGCCGGGCAGGTATTTATCCGCATCGCCGCCCACTTCGCTTTTATCGTACGTATTCTCCAACTTGAAATCGCCTACTTCCTGAGGGAAAGAATCCTTCAGAGAAGTCTTGGCCGGAGTCGCCGAGGCCGTCGAGCTGTTTTTATTGTTGCTGTTCTGGTTGGCTTTGTTCGCCAGTCTCTCCGAGAGATTACAAAACGACAAGGCAAATGCGAGCGTGGCGATGGCGAGAATTAGTTTCATGTAGATGAACTCTGTCCTTTAGAGATTGATCGAGCAAGATGCTTCTATGCCAAATCAGACGGCGAGTCAATGATTAGTTTTATCCGTGTACCTCTCGTTTTCAGGATCACTAAAAATCTATTCGGGCTCGAAGACCCCAGAGTGTCACAATGCTACGCGATGGCGAATAGTGATTCGCGTGAGTTTATCTGACCCACACGCTCGGGCGGTGAACGCTAGGCGAGGGAGCATGTTGTTGGAGTAAGCTCAATTATTTCTGCACTTAAGCCAGCGTCAAGTTAAGGGCACGGGTGTTGCTAATAAAAGATTGCTGTTTTGCCGTTTGCCGGGAAAAAAGCGGATTCCAGAGGTAAAGGTTATTTGAAAGCGGGGAACATTCAGCGGATTTTGTATCCGAATGCTCCACCCTTTGGGCGCTGCTTGCGTTGACGCGGCCATCGAGTGTAATCTCTACGGTTTGATGGAAAGTCCTGCCACGGTCGGTTCTGCTCCCATCAACTGAAGGCATACAGCCCGTTTCGACTCCGCCCTCGTGGGCGTTCGAGTTGAAAATAGCCCTTTATCACGGCTGGATAACCCGAATTCAAAGTTCAAAGCAATAATTAATCAGGTAGAGAAGGAAAATAAATGCGACCAATTAAACATGCTGAGAAGGGCTTGAGCCTGTTGGCCGGCGGCCTCTTTAATGCTATTCAATCCGTCAATAAGTACAAGCCTGCTCCGGCCTTCACGCCGAAGTGGTCTGACAAGCCGCTGCTGAAGTCCTGGCAGAAGAGTAAGCCGACCTTAGGCTGGCCGCGCACCACGGATTCGCTCTGCCCCAAGTGCGTGATAGAGGCGCGTGAAGAGATCATCAGTGGCAAGAAGGATGTCAGCGTCCTGCTCAACGAGAAGGTCGGCGAGATCAAAGCGCAGATCATAGAGCGCGATGGACAAATCTGGATGGTCAAGGATTGTCCCACGCACGGCCATTATGAAGATATGATGGCGATTGACTCTAAGTTCCTCTCGCACATCGAAGCGATGTTTCCGGGTCGCGACATCCGCGCACACAACGACGAGAAGCTGCACAACCACGGTTCCAGCACGATCAAGTATGGTCGCGGCTCTGTGCTCACGGTTGACCTGACGAATCGTTGCAACATGATGTGCGATCCTTGCTTTATGGACGCCAATCAGGTCGGCTTTGTTCATGAGTTGAGCATGGAGGACATCAAGGAAATCCTGGACAACGCCATCTCCATCAAGCCGCGCAGACAGATGTCCGTGCAGTTCTCCGGCGGCGAGCCGACGATCTCGCCCTACTTCATAGAGTCCGTCAGGTATGCGCGCAAGGTCGGATACAACAGCGTGCAGGCGGCGACCAACGGCATAGAGTTCGCCAAGAGCAAGGATTTCTGCCGCGAAGCCGCCGAAGCCGGTCTGCGTTACGTCTACTTGCAGTTCGACGGTATCGGCAACGACGCCAACAGCCACCGTCAGGTCGGCAACCTCTTCGATGTCAAGCTGCGCGCCATCAACAATCTGCACGAAGCAGGTGTGGAGATCGTGCTTGTGACGACGCTCGTCAACGGCATCAACAACGATCAGGTCGGCTCGATCATTCGCTTCGCGCTTGAGAATCCGAAGAAGATCGCGTTCCTTTCGTTCCAGCCCGTCTCCTTTACAGGGCGCGACGAAGAGATTACGGAACAGCGTCGCCTACAGCAGCGCTATACTTTGTCGCACCTGGCGCACGACGTGAAAAGCCAGGTCGGCATCACAGAGCCTACGCGCGACTGGTTCCCGCTTTCGCTGATGGGCGCTTTCGCGGACTTCGCAGACCTGGCGCACGGGCCTGATGCGGAGTGGGGACAGGTCTCCTGCGGCTGCCATCCGAACTGCGGCGTCGGCACGGCCGTGATGATCGACAAAGAGACCAAAGAGATGAGCCCCGTGCCGGAGTTTTTGAACATCCCTGGGCTCGTCAAAGATATGCAGAAGATCACGGACGCGGGTCGCGGCAAATGGCTCTCGAACCTGATGATGGGTTTGACGCTGCTGAAGCACTACAACTCGTACAAGGCTCCGACTCATTTCTCGCTCTACGAGCTGTTTAAGAAGTTCGACAAGTCCTTCGGCTTGACGGGTAAGGATTACGGCAAGGTCGACGGCAATCGCTCGAAAGAGGACATTGAGAAGCGCCGCGCTGATCGTTGGAACTTCCTCTTTATCGCGGGCATGTGGTTTCAGGACCTCTTCAACTACGATTTTCGCCGCACGGAGATGTGCATTATTCCGTACGGCACGCAGGAAGGTGAAATCTCCTTCTGCGCCTACAACACCGGGATCGGTTGGAGAAACATCATCGAGAACATGCACCAGAACGCGACCGTCGCGAAGTGGTATCAGGAGCATGGCCGCCACGAAATCTTTGCCAAGGGCAAAGAGGTCAGGCTCGATGATCCGACGCACGGCCTCAACCTCAACGAGATAGACCTTCAGCGTCCGCACAAGCCGCAGATGGAAGGGCCCAAGACGGCGGCTGAAGAGGCCGCGATGATGCGTCGTCTCTACAACGAGATGGTGCTCAAGCAGGCGGACATCAAGGCAGAGAAGCCCGTGCAGATTCAGGGCCTCAGCCGCAGCAAATCAACCACGGCTGCCAACGCCTAAAGCG
>DATLMN010000330.1:0-13485 GCA_035537255.1 Pyrinomonadaceae bacterium
GCGCGCAATCGCGAGACCTTTGAGCTGAGTCGCGCGCTCCTGAAGAGAGGCGGAACCATAGCCATCTGCCCCGAAGGCGTCTCGCACAACGAGCCAAGATTGAAGCCCTTAAAGACCGGCGCGGCGCGCATCGCACTAAGCGCGGCTTCGTCTAAAGAAAAGCTCGAAGTCAGAATCGTGCCCGCCGGTCTTTATTACACTCAGAAGACGGCATTTCGCAGCGCCGCGCTCCTCTACTTCGGCGAGCCAATCCGCGTCGAAGCCGTCGAGTTGGACGACGCGGGCGAGCCGCCGCGCGAAGCCGTGCGCGCCCTCTCAAAACAGATAGAGCGTGCGATGCGCGAAGTCATCCTCAACGCCGAACATGAAGAAGCGCTCGCCACGGTTGACCGCGCAGAGCGAATCTTCTCCGCCGAAGACAGAAACGAAAATGTTGAGCCGAGCCTTGAGCGAGAGCTTCAACTGCGGCGACGTTTTATAGAGGGATACACGTGGCTGCGTGCGCGCGCACCCGAACGGCTCGCCGCGTTGGACGCGCGCCTTCGCCTCTACGAAGAGGAGCTAAAGCAGGTGGGCATCGATCCGGAAGACCTCGCCGCGCCGCGTTCGACTCCTGTCGGGATAGTGACGCATCTCCTGACGCGCTCTCTTCTCTTTCTCATCCTTCTCCCTCTAGCCCTGGCCGGAGCGCTCCTGCATTATCCCGCTTACAGGCTGGCGGGCTTCTTCGCCATAAAATTTTCTCAGAAATCGGACGACGTGGTTTCGACCATCAAGATCATCGCGGCCATGCTGTTGTTCCCTCTGACGTGGATCGGCCTCAGCATCGTCGGTTACGAATTTTGGGGTTGGCCAGGGGCAGCGGGCGCGCTTCTTTTGACGCCGCTTGCGGGCTGGGCTGCCGTGCGCTTTTTTGAAAAGTTCGACCAGTTCGTCGGCGGTGCTAAGGCACTGCTGTTCTTTATCACCCGCCGCTGGTTCTTCAAACGCCTGCTCGTCGAGCGGCGCGCCATCCGCGAAGAGATCATCGCGCTTGGCAATGAAGCCATGTCCGAAGCCGCCAGCGTTACTACATCAAATTAACCCTCGCAGGGATTATATGTACTGAAAGGCATGTTCTAACACTTCTTTTAGCGAGTCCATGATTTCGTCATGCGGCTTCTGGTGTCTAACAAATGAGGAAGGTAATTGAAGGTGTAAATAAAGCGCAGGCTCCCGCTGGCGTAACCGTTGAAGATTGGAACGCGTCAATTAAACACTATTTTGGGGAATACTTCCGACGGAAATCGTTACTACATACCGAAAGAGAGTTGCTTAGAAGTGAACTGATAAATCTAGCTAAAATACAGCCTTTCAAAGAATATACAGATTTACTTTCGCGGTTGGTAAAAATGTACCGCTCTGAAATCAGAAAAGACCCAAGTAATGCCTATGCTTTTCTGAACCCTCTTTTTATGGGTACTGTCATAGCAGACGAGAAATGGATAAGTCTGTATCTTACTCATGAGCCTCTGCCTAAAGGTGCGTCATTATATGATCGTATATACAAGACCTTTGATTTGCTGGACGCGATTTTGGAGGGAGCCTATAAGCACCACTTCCGCTTAATGTACGGGTTCGCGATTAAGTCTGCCGGAGGGATATTCCCTACTAATGTGATGTCAGCAGATTTTGGCGCTTTAGTTTCTCAGTTTCCTGTATCAATTGCCTCAAACGTCGCGCTGCTTCTTAAGGATCCAGAGCATCAAATCCAAGTAAATCAATGGAGGAACATTGCGGCACACAAAAGTTTTATGCTTAAAACGAGCAGGACGCTAGAAATTGAATATGGGCGCACAACAAGACATATAAAGAGACTTACTCCTGCGAGCGTTGATCGAGTTCTTAATTGGGCAACCTGCGCGCTTACTACTCTACGACTCTGCAATGTGATCATCTACATAGAGTACATGCGTGAACTAAAAGCTGCTGGACTTCAAGATCCACCCATACGGTTAGAATCATTTCTTACAGGATTGTGTCACAACCTTGCTACAGTAGGATTTCGTTGCCTTTCAGATAAAAGGCGAAATCGTACTTTTACTTTAATCCTACGAGATCAGCTAAATCGTCCAGTGTTGGACGCTATAATTCATGCGTCTCAGGCGTTGGATCAAGTTAGCGTAGCTTTAGATTCTGACCCAACTCGTAGATCAAGATTTGATAGAGCTTCTATGCGGTTAGTTGACGAGAATAATCATGTTCTAGCGGATGCCTCAGTTGAAATTAATGTTGCGCTTGCATTTACTCTAGGAAAAATAAGGCAGAAGAAGTATGTCAATAGTATTAACTTCAAAATTGCGAGTTAGTGAGAAATCGAGGCGCGGGTGTCGGAGTCTCCCCATAACAACTCATTCAACCGAAGCGCGAATTAGCGTTCTTTTCATCGCCGTCCGAACTATTTCATAAAATCGGACTTGTTCATCAAAGCACTACGGTGTGAATAGGTATTGTTCGGGACTGGCTTTACTTCGCGGGTGTTTGAGGCGACGGTGAAGCTGAAGGTTGCGGCGCGGGTTTGGCGAAGATGATTGGTGCGGCGCTGGTGATGCCTTTGCCCTCTTCGATGGTGAGCGCTTGATTGGCTTTGACTTCGGGTATCTTGTCGACGCCGCCGCTGGGCCAGTTGATCTCTATGGTGTAGGGCTTGTCGGCTTTGCCCAGACCGAAGGTGAGCGGCAGCTCGCTCTGCGAGCAATAGCTTGATCCCGTCTTGACCATCGCGGAGAGACGCGCGCCGCCTGCCGCCTGCACACTGACGCGCGCGCCTATGCCGTCGCGATTAGAGTGTGTGCCTGTGAGCTTGATGCGCAGCAGGTCGTTCTGATTTCCGTTGTCGTTGCGCAGCAATCTGGCAGGCCCGTTGTTCGTCGTCAACAGCAGATCAAGGTCGCCGTCATTGTCGTAATCGCCGTAGGCCGCGCCGCGCCCGACCGTTGCGCGCCCTAAGGCTCGCCCCAAACGCGCCGTCACCTCCTCGAACTTACGCTTGCCGCGATTGCGAAAAAGATGTGGAAGCTGCGCGTACTTGACCGTGGGCTGGACGACGGAGATGTCGTCTGAGACGTGGCCGTTGGCGGCGAAGATGTCAGGCAATCCGTCCAGATCGTAATCGAAAAAGAAACAGGCGAAGGTCAAAGACTGCGCACTCATCTTGCCTATGCCGGAACTTTGCGCCTCGTCAGTGAAAAGACCTGTGCCCTCGTTGCGATAGAGCGCCATACTCTCGTTGGTAAAGTTGCCGATGATAATGCTTGCGCGCCCGGAAGAATCGTAGTCCGCAGCGTCGACGCCCATTCCTGCGCGCGGCGTCCCGGCCTCGCTGAAGGCCACGCCCGCCGCCACTCCTTCGTCCGTGAATGTGCCGTTGCCGTTATTCTTGTAAAGCTTATTGGGCTCTGTATCGCAGGCGACGAACAGGTCCATCCAGCCGTTGTTATCGTAATCAAGTAGGGCTACGCCCAGAGCTTTCCCCGTCGGATCAAGAAGGCCCGCGCGCTCCGTGACGTTCTCGAATGTGCCGTTGCCACGATTGTGATAGAGCGTGGAACTCTGCCCCTTGTAAGATTGCGGCGTGCAGTAAGACTTGTTCTTGCCGTCTAGCGTGCAGAACTGATCCTTTTCCACAGACCATTCGACGTAGTTGCAGACGAAGAGGTCCAGCTTGCCGTCGTTGTCATAATCAAACCATGCGGCGCTCGTAGACATACTCGTATCGCCGACGCCCGCCTTCGCAGTGACATCCGCGAAGCGGCCTCCGCCGAGATTGCGAAACAGACGATTCGCGCCGACGCAGGTGATATAGATGTCCGGTTGATTATCCCCATCGTAATCGCCGACCGCCACGCCCAGCCCGTACATCTCCTGAGCCAAGCCAGCCTGCGCCGTAACGTTCGTAAACGTGCCGTCCTGATTGTTGTGATAGAGCGCCGGAAAAGTTTTCCCTCCCTTTTGCTCAGGCCAGTTCGCGGAGTTGACGAGCAGCACATCCTGCCATCCGTCCGAGTCGTAATCCAGAAATGCGCAGCCCGCGCCCAGAGTCTCCGGCAGATATTTTTTACCGAACGCGCCGCTGTTGTGCTTAAAGCGAATGCCCGCAGCGGCCGTCACGTCCGTAAACTCTATCGGCCCGGAAGGACGCGGCGCGTCCGCACTCGCCTGAGCTTGCGGTGAGACCTCAGCAGCTTGCGACTGATTTGTATTTGATTGCTCAGACGCGTTCTGGTTTTTGACACAACCTGTAAAAAGCGTTGAGGTGAGCAGGAGGAGTAGGAGAAGGGAAGAGGATAAAGGGCTACGCAACATCAGGTCTGACTCTGCTTGGAACAAGATTTTTGGTTTGTATTAATTTTCAGTGCCCTAAGCAAAGAAAGACAGTGACAGCAGCCCCCTGGCGAGACGACCATCACTGCTGAGGTGAAAAGCCTATTTCGCCATGATCTTTTCCTGGTTCGCCAGAATCTGTTTCTGGTTCGCCTTCATCTCTTCTTGGTTGGCGATGATCTTGTCCAGCCTTTCCTGATTCGACTTGATTGTCTCCTGATTTGCCAGCAGAGTCCGTTGGTTCGCCTTAATCTCTTCCTGATTAGCAATGATCTTCTGCTGATTGGCAATGACTTCGTTTTCGCTCATCCTTATTAGTTCCTTCTATTGATTCTCATCGAGCTTGGGCCTTCGACTCGCTCTCATAAAAACAGAGGCGAGCACAAGCGGGCATGGTATGAGCCCGTCGCCTGCGTTGTCAAACAGGATGGCGCGAAGCCCAAACATCGCAGCGCTTTGAAGAGCAGTCGGCCCAATCAAAGGACGGCACTGTAGCCTCAGGGACGGCCCTGTAGCTTGCTTAATTTCTCGGCCTCTTTGCGTATGCCGCCGCTGAATTCAATGATCGTCTTCAGGTCGTCGCCCGCTTTGGCAGAGAGCTTGGCGTCCACTACGTTCGGCTGCTGGAACAGAGGGTTGCGCACAAAGGCCATGATCATGTTATCTAGCCGAAGCAGCGAATCCTTGAGCAGAGCGGACTGGGTCGGCCCAAGCGTTCGCAGGCTCTTATCGCCCGGCTCAGTCTCGGGCAGCATGAGATTTTCTCTGAGCCGCGTGGCGCGCTTTCTGATCTCGCCGATGCTCTCGGAAATACGCTTGTAGTCGAGCACTTCGTCGTCAAAAATCTTGCGCATCATCTCGTTATTGACGACCTGAATGCGCGTGAAATCTTCCTTGATGAGCGGCAACAGAGAGAGCCGTCTTTTCTTAAACTGTTTCTCGGCGACCTCCGCCATGTGTGTGCGCTGCCACTCGCTAAAGGCGACGCGACTGTTACGGTTTTTGTCTGCCAGCGACTTGTTTCGGTCGCGCTGGGCCAGCAGCGGAGTCGCCGCCGCCACGATCAACATCAACGAGAGGGGCAACAGCCTGAGATGATTTCGAGCAATCCCTGTACGGTCTTTTTTCATCACGACCTCCGGACTTCTAACTATCTTTGGGATGCCACAGGCACAACGCGCAAACGCGAAGTCAACCAGATTTCGATCAGATTTGCGGTTGGGCCCACCAGAAAGAGCGCGTAGTAGGGGGCATGGACGATCTGCATTAAACGCAGGATGGTTTCGACAAACGCGACGCCGACGGCCACGCCGCATTGCGCCGCCTTTGAGCGTACGGTGGTTTTCGGATCGGTGATCATAAAGAAGACGAACAACTGATACATAGGCCCGGTGATCGGCGCGACCTCAGCCTGAAAAGTATGTCCCGTGATCAGGCTGCGCACAAAAGCGAAGAAGATAAAGGAGAGGACGTAGGTCGCAGTAATATGAAAACGCTTCAATCGCCAGATGATGATAGAGCCCAGAGCCCAGATGATGAGCATAGGCCACAATGAATTGCCCCATTGAACTGAAAGCGTCGCGACGGCCATCGGCGCAAGCAAGAGCATCGCGCAGATGCCGAAGTTCGACGGATTCCAAATATGACGATCACGCACTCTTAAGACGTACTTGGAGGTGATAGAGATCATGCTGCACAGCATGTAAGGCCACAGCGCAGGTGAACGAACGAGAATGCCTACGCTGATGCCGGAGATGTATGCGGAGGCGAGATGCGGCCACTTTCCGGTGAACAGTCTGGCGAGCACCAACTCCATCGCAATCGCGGTCATGATCGCCAGCAACGTCTTCGGATAGCTTTCGAGAATGCCGAAGGACAGTTGCCCGCCCAGCAGTATGCAAGTAATCAGTATGGGCGCGAGGAAACGATTGTCGAAGCTAAATCTGTGGCTTCGCACAGGCGCAGTAACAGCAGTCTGCTCCTGCGTTAAGCCGGGCGCGGGATGTACCTGTGCGCTAAGCTCGGACATCTTTTTAGGCGGGCTCCTTTATTTTATTGACCTGGCCGACTGCCGGCCCTGAGAGGGTTTGTATTTTACCAGAAGGCCAGCGAATAACCACTTTTTCCAGACGCTGATCACGCCCCAGGCCGAAATGAAGCCGTCGCTGGTTCTGCGCGCAAAAACCGCTCGCGCCTGCGACCTCCTGCAACTGCTCGCGGCCGTTCCAGAAGACGCGCACCTGTGCGCCGATGGCGCTGCGGTTGCTCTCTGTTCCTTCCAACTCGAAAGCGATCCATTTATTCTCCGGCGCGACGGTGTTTTTGTAAACCAGCAGCGGCCCGCGTTGATTCGCCACCACGACATCCAGCACGCCTCTGTTCCACAGATCGACGAGTACGACAGAGCGACCGTCGTAATCATCACTTACACCGACGGCCTGCGCGACGTTTATAAAGCGGCCTGCGCCGTCATTCATCCAGACATGTTTTTGCTGGTAGCCGGAAAGGCTGCGGCCCTCCATCGGCGGCCAGTTCGCCGCGTCCGCGATGATCGTGCTATTGCCTCCTGCAATCTTAGAGAAATCGTACCAGTAGTTCGTGCCCTTCGTCGCAGAGACATATCCATTGACGAGATAAAGATCGAGCGCGCCGTCGTTGTTCAGATCACCAAACTGCGCGCCGAAGCTCCACCCGCCAAGCTCCACATTCATCTCGCGCGCCAGATTCTCGTACTGAAGATTATCCTGAGCATTAGTCTCCTTCGGAACCCACAGATTATTTCCCTGTATAAGAACGCCCTCCTCCGAGATGTTAGAGACGTAGACGGAGAGCCTGCCCTGATTAAGGATGTCACCGAACGCGACGTTCATCCCGCTCTTGGGCGCAAAGCCGACGCCCGACGTTTGGCCCACATCGCGAAAACGTTTGCCGCCCTCGTTGATAAAAAGCTCTGAGACGCCGTAGTCGTTGGCGATAAAAAGGTCTGGATAACCAGTGCCGCGCAGGTCTGCGGCGGCAGCGGCGAGCGCCCAGCGGCGACTCTCAAGGCCAAGCTGCGCGCTCACCTCTTCAAAGCGCCCGTCGCCGAGGTTGTGAAACAGATATTTACGACCGCCGTTCTGCGCGTACTCGAAACTCTCCGGCATCATGCGCGTCGAGTTGAGATGCCAGAGGTTAACGCTCTCCGGATAGTAGCCGCCGACGAAGAGGTCTAGCCTACCGTCGCGATCATAATCGAACCAGACGGCAGTGTTGGCGTTGGCCCACTGCGGAAAGCCTGCTTTCTCCGTCACGCGCGTAAAGGAGCGACCATTGTCGTTATGAAACAGCTCCGGGCGTCCCCACTTGTACAGAAAGAGATCGTCGTAGCCGTCCCCGTCGTAATCGCCCCAGACCGCTCCCATAGAGACGCCCGTCTCCAAATGGTTGACATCCGCGACGCCCAAGCTCGCGGCCACATCAAGGAAGCTGCCGTCGCCCTGATTGCGATACAGACTGTTCAGGCTTCCCTCGCCGCTGTTGGTCACATAGAGGTCTTGCCAGCCGTCGCGGTCGAAATCGACGACCGAGACAGCCGCGCCCATCGAAGCGACTTGCAGCATGATGTGGTTTAAGCGTGAATCGAGCTGGGGCGCGCGATGCGTAAAATTTATCCCAGAGGCTTTCGCGACTTCTTCCAGACGAAAACCGTAACGCGAAAGCGCCGTCTGTGCGTCTGTCGCTTGCTGTGCGCGCTCGCGCCGCGCGCTCGTCCAACGAATGAGGAGCGGCACGGCGAGCAGCGCGATGAAAAAGATCGCCAGTAAAATCTTGGGAAGACGACTCTTCATCTTTCTTACTTACTTCGTTCTCAGTGCGTTCTGGAATCCATCAGGCGTGACGTAGCGCGTGTGGTAACGCTGCCAGTCCTCCGGGTGACGACGATAAACCGGGTCATCTTCGAGACGGCTGGCGACAGTAGTGTAATCATGTATGTCATGCGCGGGCAAGGGAAGCACCGTTTTCGAGAAGGTCGAATTATAATCGCCATCCTTGATCCACCCGTCGCCGATGAGCACAAAGTCGCGCACGAACCCTGCGGCGGGCGGCTGAGGCGCGGCAAATTTAAAAGCCATCTCGTCGCCAGAGTTCATAATCACGTAGCGATCATCGACCTTCTCTAAAAGCTCGCGCACATCGCCGAAGCGCGTGTAGTAGCCCACGAGGTCGCGCCACCGCTGCACAGTTCCAGCCATCTTGTTATAGTCCGGCGTCTCCGGCGAGGACTCACTCTGCTGCGTGATCGTCGAATGGCCGCGATAACGCAGCTCTGCTGTACTGGGCGCAAGTCTCTGTGTTTTTATCTCCGTGCTGGTCAGCCCTTTGGCCCACCAGATCGCGTCCCAGTAAACTTCCAAGTTAGTCCTCAGCCGCACGCGGCGCGGCGTGTTGGGAAGAAAAATTCCTTTCAAGTCAAAGAGGATGGTTTTGTTGCGTCCCGCCGGAAAACCCTGATGCGATTTTTTCTCGACCCAGCCGCCGCGACCGTCCGGAACTTCTAAGCTCAAGTCCTTTGGCTGCTCGTGTCCTCCCTGTCGAATGGCGATGTTGATCGAAGCGTCCGTCGGATGCAGCCAACCCGTGGCGATCAGCCACAGCGGCCCACCGGCGTTTGCGTCCTGACCCAAATCGACTTCGACATAATGATCGCGCGTCAGTCCCTGATATTTCCCGCGCCCGAACGTGTCCAGATGACGACCGTCGCGTGTGCGCAAGGTATCAGACACGTCCTGACCGCGATCATCTACGGCTTGGGCCAACTCGCGCGGTTTCTCGACTGTGCGCACGGAAAGTTCCGGCGACGGGATGGAGAAGCGCTCGTCAACAAAGATGTCCGTGCCCGCTGGGTGATCGACGACCATCAAAGAGAGATGATCGTAATAGTACGTCTCCCACAGTTCCGCCGTGATGCGTAGATCATACGCGCCGTCTTTGGCCGCGAGCCGGTCGCCGTCTATCTTGAACCACTCTTCCGTGCTGAGCGCGCCCTTAGGGTCGAGCGTATCAATATGAAGGCCGATGGCCGCGCCCCACGGCTGGCAATCCTTGACGAAATTCATATTCTGCCCGTCGTACGCGAAGAGAAAAGGGCAAGAGCCTTTAAGGCGCTGTTCGGCTACGACTTCCTGATCCGCCTTGAGGTCGAACTCGGCGCGCACACTCCCGTTGGGCCAAACGATGCGCACCACGTCCGCGCCCGTTTGCTCGCCCAGACCAAAGTGTACGGTGGGCCCAGTGATCAATTGCTTCTGCACGAGCAGGCCGGAGCGTATCTCCATCTCGCCGCCGATGCCGAACGAGTTGATGCGCTGATCGCCGACGGCCTGCTTGGCGCGCGGGCGTATGACCTGCCAGTGATAATTTTTAGCGCCGTGATTAATCAGACGCTGGGGCCTATTTCCTCTCCAAAGGCCGACGAGATCAAGCCGTCCGTCCCCGGTCACATCCGCGACGGAAAAGGTGAGTGCATAGGCGATGAGAGGCAATTGCTCGAACTTTCCCTGAGCGTCGCTGAGCCAAAGTAGAGTTCCTTCCGGGCCTGACAACACCATGTCCAGACTGCCGTTGTTATCTATGTCCTGAACCATGAACTGAAATTCATCATAGCCAGGAAAATTCGGAGCATTCGAGATGCGCGCGATCTCTGCCGTCTTCCAATCCTGTCCTTCGTTCTGATCCGAGATGACGATGATCGTGCCGTCCGCCTTCAGCGCCAGAACGTCTAGCGTGCCGTCGCTGTTTATGTCGCCGACGCTCATGGCCTTTACAGGAAGAATAGTAGAAGGCATTGAACGGGCGCGAAACTGACCTGCTCGCTCGTTAGCGTAAACCTGCAAGCCCTGCGGGCTGCGCAGCGCGGCATCAGCATCCCCATCACCATCGAGGTCTGCCCAGATAAATTCGAGGAGCGTAGTTGTCCCTTCAAAGGGGCGCAACTCCTTAAAAGTCCCGTCTCCGTTATTGCGCAGCACAAGCGTCTGGTCATTCTCAATGCCGACGACAATATCCAGATCGCCGTCGGCTTCGATGTCCGCCGCCCATGCCCCCTCGCCGAGTGCGCTCGTGGTCGAAGCCGAGAGCCCCGTTTGCGCCGTCACATCCACAAAAGAATTCAGATTGTCCTGACGGTAAAGACGGACTCCGCCTATGCCTGCATAAACAAGGTCGGTCTTAAAATCGTAATTGAAATCAAGTGCAAGAATTCCATGCGGCCCGACAGTGCCGTCCGGAATCCTGATGCTCGCGCCGCCCGTGATCTGTAGCTCGCCACTACGCGCCGCAACCACGACAGGGGGCGCTTCACCGCTAAAAGAGATGGCCCCTATCCAATCCCATTTGGTTATTCCGAAGTTTGATAAGGCTTCAGACGTAAAGCTCAAAGCTTTGTCCGGCGGCGCGGGCGTAAAGTCCGGCGTGGGTAATTTAAGAAAGCTGGTAATGGGCTCTGCCTCTTCGCCGGGCGGAGATTTGATGGCCGAGAGACCCTTGCGATATTCGGGAACGCGCACGAGCACGTTGCGCAGGAAAGCTATGCGCGTGGCGGCGGCGCGCGAATCAGTTCCGGAGGCCGCCGTCTGCAAAGCTTTGAACTGCTCCTGCACTTCACTGGGCCAAGAGGGCGCTCTGGTTTCAAGCTTCGCGATCACTTTCTGAAGCGTCGCGCCGTCTCCTCGCTTGGCCGACAGTCGCGCGACTTCGATGAGCGCGGCGAGATTCTCAGGCTGCGCTTCGGTGAGCTGTTCCATCAGGCGCTGCGCCTCTACCTCGCTTCCCGGTGCGGCCTGCCGCTCTATCTGTTCGGCGAGAAGGTAGCGTGCGCGCAGATTCTTTGGATCAAGCTCGACACTCTTTCGCAGATAAGCGATTGCTTCCGCCATGCGCCCGCGCTCACTTTCAAGCAGGCCCAAGAGGACATTGATCTGGCCGTTGTCCGGAGCAAGCGATTGCGCCTTAGATAAACGCTCGGCGGCGAGATCGAAATTTTTCTGGCGCAGCGTAAGCAGTCCGAGGTTGGCCCAGGCCGCTGGCTCTTCCGGCACAAGCTCTGTCGCGCGCGTCAGGCTGGATTCGGCGCGCACGTCGTCGCCGACCTGTAGGGCAGCCAACCCGACATAAAACGCCCTGACCGTCTCGCGATACTTCTCAGAGTCCTTCAACGGCAGATTGGCGGCGGGACGACACGCCGCCGTCCATACAAGAAGAAGCCCGAGCAGGATAGTCGTGCTTAATTTTAGCTCAGCGCGCAATAGGCGTCCCGTCAAACGTAGTGGTATTTTCATGAAGGAAAAAGAGAATCGCCGCCCTCGCAGAAGAGCACACAAAAGAGTTCAAGAGTGTCTCTGTTGGATGCACAGGCTAAAATATGTATGCTGACAAACTCGTCGGCGCGTCTTATCTCGAACGAGTTTGTTATATACCACAGCCCGTGGACAATTGGCATGGAGCGCGCTGGTGGCCGCTCTCGCTTTTCCTGAAAAGCGTGTCACAATTTTTACGACCAGTAATTTTATCAACAACATCTTTGGAGGCTTTAGCATGAGTGAGGTTGAAAGAATAGTAGATCAACTGCGGCGCGCCTTCGAGGGCCCTGCCTGGCATGGTGAGTCGATCAAAGAGCTGCTGGCGGACGTGACGGCGGAAAAGGCAGCGGCCAGACCCTTTGCGGGGGCGCACAGTATCTGGGAGCTTGTCCTGCACATCGCGGCCTGGGAAGAGGGCGTTCGTCTACGCCTGTCGGGCGAGCGCGCGGAGCTTTCCGCAGAAGAGCAGTGGCCGCCTATCACGGACACGAGCGAAGCCGCATGGCGCGATACTCTAGCCTCTATGGAGAGAACGCACTCAGGCTTGTGCGCGGCCATCGCGAGCCTTGATGACGAGCGCCTGTCGAAGCCTATCGTCAAAGGAATGTCCTCCGTGTACGGGACGCTGCACGGCGTTATCCAGCACGACCTGTATCACGCCGGACAGATCGCGCTGCTCAAGAAGGCTTGAGGTAAAATGGAATGCCCGGCGTTTCTAAGCTAGAATGATTGGACACACGAGAGCGTCCGCTCTTGCGCTGATGCCAGCAGAGGGTCGTGGTTCAGTTTGAAATTGAATGTAATGGAAATGGCTATTCACCACAGAGACACAGAGGACACGGAGATGACACAGAGGATTGAGCGATGTTCAACTCTCCGTGCTTCCTCCGTGCGCTCTGTGTCTCTGTGGTGAGTCTGAATGCAACGCATACTCAATTATCCAAAATGAATCATTACTCCGCAGAGAGAGATTGTTAACTTCTGTTTTAGATTCCGTCATATACTCTGCGCAATCGGTTTTATGAGAGAAGAGATACTGTCCTCGAAAACTCGTTTCTTACCATTCATTGTGCTGCTCGTGGCGCTCGCCCTGTGGGGTGCGCTCTCGTACTTTAATGTCTTTCCGGAATCTCTTTTCCCTTCGCCTCTGGGAGTCGCCAAGGGGTTCGGCGAAGAGATACGCACGGGCCGGTTACTGAATGACATGGTTGCCTCGCTCTTTCGCGTGACCACAGGCTTTGTGCTCTCTGTCGTGCTGGGGATTCCACTGGGGCTCTGGCTGGGCCATCAGGCGCGTGCGCGCAGGGCGCTGCTTCCGGCGATCAACTTTTTTCGCAATCTTTCGCCGCTTGCCTGGATACCGTTTGCGATTCTCTGGTTCGGCATAGGCGATGTTCCGGCCATCTTCCTGATCTTTATGGCGTCGTTCTTCCCCATAGTCATCGCGGCGATGGCAGCTTATTCCAGTATTCCGTCCGTCTATTTTCGCGTCGCGGAGAATTACGGCTATCGCAATCGTGAATTGTTGACGGAGGTCACGCTGCCCGCCATCATGCCGCAGGTCATCACGGCACTGAGGGTCACGGCGGGGCTCGCCTGGCTGGTCGTCGTCGCCGCAGAGATGATTGCGGGGCGCGACGGGCTGGGGTTCGCCATCTGGGACGCGCGCAACGGATTGCGTATGGACTTGCTGGTCGTCGGGATGATTGTGATCGGAATCATCGGCGTCGCGATTGATCGTCTGCTGGTTCAATTGACAAGGATTCCGAGCGTCAGGTGGGGA
>DATLMN010000331.1:0-31473 GCA_035537255.1 Pyrinomonadaceae bacterium
GACGACGCGAGAGCAACTTTCTTATGCGCGCCTCTGATGATTGCCGGTCAGCCGTCGCGGAAAGTAGATTCAGCCTCGCCGTCTCGAATTCGACAGCGCGGTCAAGGTCTCCCGTCTGTTCCGCCGCCGCCGACAGCAGGCCCAGCAATTCCCTGCGCGACTCAAGCTCGCGCTCCACGGCACGCTCTCTTAGAGTTTTGTAGCGCGCGCCGCCTCTGACTGTGTTCTCCTGTACAGCAACCTGCGTCTCCCGCTCTGCGTCGCCTGTGTCGGCGTCTTCGCTTCGCTCCGTGCCTTCATTACCTTTCAAGGTCTGGTCAAGCTCTGAGGCAAGGAGTGCCGCGCGCGGCTGTCCCTTCAAGGCATAAAAGCGAATGATCTGGCGCAGCGGACTCTCTTCAGCGAATCCGAAAGCCTCGACCACCGTTTCGTCCTTGCCCGCCACGAGCGTGTGAACGAAGCCCGTCAGCTCGCCCCCGCTCTGCCGTCTTCTTTCGAGCAGCGCGCCGAAGAAGTTTAGATAAGGATTCGGGTTCGTCGCTTCCAACGTGTGGACAAGTTTGACGGATTCGTCCGTGCGCCCGAGCCCGGATGCAGAGAGCGCCGCGAGCATCTCATCATCACTCGCATTGAGTGCCCGCACGCGTTCTATCAGCACGGGCCAGAGTTCTTCTCGCGCGCCGATGATCTCAGGCGCGAGCCAGACTGCCTGCCAGCGAGCGCGACGCGTAGCCGTTCGGTCGCCAATAATCTGTGCGAGCCCGCTGACAGCTTCTTCGTAATTCTTCGTTTCAGCCAGCAGTCGCGCCAGCTCTATGCGATTGGTTTCGTCTTCCGGCGAGACCGCGAGTAACTGCCTGCGATAATTTATTGCCGCGTCGAACTGCGCAAAGGCCGAGGCGGTTTCTGCCGCGAGCCGCAAAGCCTCTTCGCGGTCGAGCGTGTTTTCCGTCTCCGCTCCGTCCTGTCTTGCGCGATCAGCCGCGTAAACTTTGACGTTGGGCCAGGAGGCAACTTCAGCCGCAGCCGTTTCCCTGGTCTCCTCGTCAGAGAGTGCCACCATCGTCTGCAACAGCTTGACTCCGAGCGCCGCATCACTTTTGTCAAAGGCTAATTGTGCGAGGCCGACGAAGGCGTGCGCGTTGTAACGCTCAAGCGCCAGCTCTCTCGTATAAGCTGCGTCGAGCAGTTGATCGGCTTGCGCCGCGCGCCCCTCTTCTCTGAGCATGGAGACGGCCATGTTCAGACGCTCTATGCTTGGCGGGTTGATCAGAGCGCGGCTGGCCGCAAGCTCTATCCCGACAAAGCGGCGGAGTCCGGCAAGGGCTTTCTCCTGCTGTCCGTCCAGCAGGTCTAGGTGCAAGCTCATCAAACGCAGCCACGCGGGACGCGCGTAGCGGTGACTGATTTCGCTCTCGACCGTGCTGATCATGCGACGCGCGGCTGCCGTCTCATGACGGGCAATTAAATAGTCCAGATATTCTCTCTGCCACGTGATGCGCTCGCCCGGCGGCTCAGAGATTTTGTAGCCAAGCTCCTGATCGAGCGCCTCTTCAGCCTCGTCAGCGCTCCATGTGTTGGAGAGCTGCGCGGCGTAATCATAGTCGCGCTCGTAACTGCTCAAAGGAGAATTGCGCTTTATCAACAGCTCATAGAACGGCCCAAGCTGGCTCTTCGAGATAAGCGATTCTTTTATCAACATCCTCGGCAACAGGTTGTTATCGCTGACGGCTTCGCTCAATTCGTAGAAGAATTTCGCCCGCGCAATCTCCGCCTGTGGTGCGCGAGGCTCGGCAGCGCTCACTTCGTCGCTGCCTTCTGCGAACGAGTCTGCGAGCGAGCGTACCAGTTCCCTGAGACTCTCAAGCTGCTTTCGTCGCTCTTCGCCGATGGAATTTGCATTCTCGTTATCGCTTTCATAGTCGCTGAAGCTAGAGACTTGTTCGGCGACGATTCGGGATAAATTCTCTCTGGCCTCTGCGGCCAGGCCGTGTGCGCGGAGCGTGCGCAGGTAAAGCTCGCACTCCGGCAGCCCAGTGTTGTCGCCCCTGATGAGCGCAGACCACAGCTCTATGGCTCTGCCTTTATCGCCCGAGAGGAAAAGCGCCGAGCCTAGAGCGGCGCGCGCATTGTTGTCCGACGGATTCATCTCAAGCGCGAGGCCCAAATGCTCAACCGCACGTTTGTAATCCTTCCTCTCCAAAAGCAAGCGCCCGAGTTTCGTCTGCTCTTCGGCATCGCGAGGTCTGTTTTCAACCATCGCCGCCAGCAAAGCGTGCGACCTCTCAGCCGCTGCGTCGTCCCGCGCAGACTCGCCAAGCCATTGCCCGTAAGATTTAGCCAGATAAAACCAGTCATCGCCGACCAACTGCCGCGAAGCATCCGGCTTTCCGGCGACAAGCTCGCCGATTGATTTAAGCTGCAAGGCTGCGGCGAAATAAGTTTCGCTCTGTGCGCTGTAATCATGTAGCGCGAGGCTCGCCCCGGCATGACGCGAGAGTTTCCACGCTTCCGAGAAAGGCGCGCGCTCAATCGCCTCGTGCGCCAACTCGCTCTCTCCCTTTGCGAGTAGAAAATTGATAAGCTGAAGCTGGTAAGGCGAAGTCTGTTGCGCCAAAGTGCGCAGCTCCTGTTTTCCCTGCTCTCCATTTTCGCAGAGCGCTTCCAGGTAGCGACCCGCCAGCTCGTCCGTTCTATTCAACTGATTTGAAGTACCAGCCAAAAGCCTGCGGTAGTTCTCTCTTAAAGCTTGCAGCTCTTTTCCTTTGTCGCCCAGGATGCGCGCGTTCTCTGCGATGACGCGCAAGCTTTCGCCGGTGTTGCCGTCACGCGCTTCGGCGCGCTCTGCTTCCATCAAATCGATGACATGCCTGTAATCGCCGCGCTCACGGTAGAAATCGATTAGCCTTTGCAGTCGCTCGCGATAAAAGCTCGGGTTGCCTGTATGGAAGGCCGCGTCCTTTTGCGCGCCCAGAATCTTCTCTTCAAGTACGCCGAAGCCGGAGCGATGGCTGAGGTTCTGCAACAACTCAAGCGTCTCGAATCGATCATTCGCGCGCAGGGCTTCTTCGATGCGGCGATTGAAGTCTGTGAACAACGCGGACAACTCATCGCCCGTCGCCTTCTGCGAAGCGAGCGCCCCGACGGCTTCGGGGAGCGCACCGTCGAGCACCTTCAAAGCGTCGCGCGCCTGACCTGCCCTCGTAGAATCTTTGCGCTCTATTTCCTGAATCAGCTTGTCACGAAGCTGCCAGAGTCGCGCGGTGATCTGATCCAGTCTCTCTTCATCACGCACCGTCTGGACATAGCCGGTAATCTCCGCTGCTTTCAACTGGTGCGCGAACGGGTCTGCGAAAAGTGTGTCGAAGGCCAGACGATAAGCAGCGACGGCTTTGGATTTTTCGACGGCGCGCAGCCGTGCTGCATCAGCGAAGCGGTCGCTGACGGTCTCTTTCTTCGGTGCGATGTCCGGCAATTTCCGGCGCGCTTCGGCTGCCTCCTTTTGGCGACCGGCTTTTTCCAGAACCTCTACGATGCGCCTGATGTACTGCGGATCGTCGTTGGTTAGCTCCGCCGCATGGTTGAGGGCTTCGAGCGTCGCATCCGTATTCTTCATGCGCGTGTAAACATCCGCGAGCGCGTCGTAAAGCTCGACCATCTCTGGTTGGTTGCTGATGGCTTCTCGATAATTTTGCGCGGCGCTGGGCAGATCGTTCCTGGCATCGTAGAGGCGTGCGAGCACAACATTCCAGCGATAGTTCTTGTAAGCCGTCTGCGCCGTGCGCTGGTAGTAGGCGAGGAGCGTATCCGCACCGCCCCAGCGCCGCGCGTAGTTTATAGCCGCCTCCACATTCTCTTCGTCGCCGGGTTCGCGGTTGATGATTTCGATGTGCTGCTCTATGGCCGCGTCGTAATCCTTGAGCCGCGTAAAGGCATCGATCATCTGTTTGCGCAGCTCTGCCGTTTGAGAGTGCAGCTCTTTAAGGTCCAGGTCTTGTTCCCTGATGGCGGCCAGCGTCTCTTGAAACGCTTGTTTGAGGGCGTCCGTTTGTGAAGTGCGTATCAGGACGCGCGCCAGCTCGTGAAAGACTTCCGTGTTGAGTTTATCTTCCGCGTGCAGGCGCGCGAGCACCTCTTGGGCGTCGGGCAAACGGTTCATGAGCATGAGCCGCGCCGCCAGCTTGCGACCGAAGATGTAATGGAATTTCCCTCTGCCGCGCTGCATCGCGTCGGTCAACAAGCGCACAGATTCTTCGCGCAGACCCATCCGCCAGTAAAAGCTCTCCGCTTCGCCCAGCACGCCGTAGTTGGTCGGGAATTTTTCGACCAGCTCATGCAGGACGGCTTCCATCTCCTCGCGACGACCATGTTGCTCGGCGTCCGTGGCGAGTTGCAGGCGATACGAGATGGCGAAGCGCGGGCTTCCGGCGACCGCGATCAGGCGCTTGAGCGCCAGTTGGCCCACACCATCGTCTTCATCTTCGCCCAGAATGCTGCGCGCGCTGGTAAGAAACTCGCGCGAGTCGCTGCGTCCGATCTCTCCTTTGAGAAGCGCGGCGGCCTGTTGCTTCTCGCCCGCATCGCTTAGCAAATCTGCATAGTCGAGTACGAGCGACGAGCTATCGTCGCGGCGCGCACGCTCCCTTTCAAAGGCTTGCTGCAACTTCGCAGGGATGCCCTCGCGCCTATAGAGCTTGACCAGTCGGCGCTTGGCCCTGTCGCCATCCATCATTCCAGCGTAACCCGAGCTATAAAAGTCCAGTGCCTTGACATACTCACTGAGCGCATCCTCTGTCTTGTGCTCGGCTTCGAAGATCGCGCCCGCCTGAAAAGCGTAAAGTGCCGGGTCATTCATCTGACGGCGAAGCTGCTCGATGGTGCGCAGCGCGTCCGCGTATTGAAAGTAGTCCCAGTAAACTGTCGCCGTCTCAAGATAAGTGTCGGGCGCGCCCTTTCCGGTCTGGATCAGTTGTTCCCATTCTCCGCGCGCACGGTCGTAATTGCCCAGCTCGGCCTGAATCTCTCCGGCGCGCGTGCGGTATACGGCCTGCGCCGGAAATGATTCGGCCAGCTCGTGCGCGACAGCGCCGGCCTCTTCCAGAAACTTCGGATTGCGTTGGCCCAAGGATCGCGTGAATGCGATCAATCGCTCCGAGAATTCGGGCGTGTTCGGATAGAGCCGATTCAACTCCCTGTAAGCGTCTATGGCCTCTTCGTAGTTGGAAAGGCGCACGGCCGCGTCGGCACGGAAAAGCTTGTAAGGAAGCGTATCGAGGACGCGCGCGTCCGTTTGCGTTTGCGTGCGGCAACGCTCGCGCGCCCGATCAAGATAGGCGCGCAGCTCATTGCGGCTCGCTAGATGCGAGAGGAATTCGTCTCTGATCTGCCGCGATTCAAAATAGTATTCGGCCATCAAGCTTCGCCAATCGTCCCAGCGCCCGTGCGTGCTGTAGAACTTCAGCAGTCCTTTGACGAAGCTCAGATTGTGTGGAAAGCGCTCGTGGGCCAGCGTGTACAGGCCAAGGTAAAGCTGCGCCTCGAAAGAGGAAGCGTTCGCTGTCGCGCTTGCGCTGACGAAACGGTTGAGATATTCCTGAATCTCACGGTCGTTCAACTGTTCAAGCAGCTCACGCGAAAAGGTCTCGAACTCCTGCTTGCGCTCGCGCCTGAGGAACCAGCGCGCGAGGCGGTCGCGCCAGAGCGGCGTCGGAAATTTCGCAAGCGCCTGTTTATGAACTTTCAGTTGCTCTTCGAACAGATTAGTTTGGCCCAGCCATTGCAGCATCTGCTCGTAAAGCCCCTGCTCTTCCGGATACTTCTTCAACTCGTTTGCATAAAGAGTCAGGATGGCTTCCGATTTTTTCTCTCTGGCGAGCGAAGCAATGTGGCGCTCAAGCACCAGCGCATAAGTCACATCTTCGCCGCCCCGCGCCGTGACGGATGTGCCCTGCTGTTTGAAGGACAAAGTAGTCAGGTAATCCGTATAACGACTGTCGGAAGAATTGTTATCGATGACCGTCGTGTTCTCCGCGCCTTCTACGGGAATATCAATGCCGCGATTCGACTGCGGCGGATACGCGGCCAGTGAAGGTTTAGTCTCTGTCGGCTCAGAGTAGATGTTAAGAGTCGTCGGCTGCGCGCCGTCTTGAGATTGCCCCGAGGCAGGCACGAGGAAACTTCCACGCTCGCGTCTTTCTCCAAGGTAATCCATGATGCGCTGGTAGACTGCGCGTTCTTCTTCCGCCCTACCGAGCGCGACGTAGCAGTCCGCGAGTTTCAAAGCGACCTCGGCGTATTGCGGCGCGTCCTTGTATCTGCCTTCAAACTCCGCGAGCGTCTCTTCGGCGACCTTAGGCTCTTTGGTCGCCGCGTAGAGGCGCACGATGTCCAGATACATCTGGGCCAACTCCGGGGAGGTCGGATACTCCTGCTTGTAAGCCGTGAAGATGCGAAAGGCCGCTGCGCGGTTGAAATACTCTACGGCCCTCTGCTCTTGATCTTTAAGCTCCGACGCCGGGTCTGTATCGGAAAGGATGAGCGAGAGGATGCCGCCGATCATGCCCGGATGCGGGTCTGAGGTGGCGATGTCCTGATAAAATTTTAGATCGCCGCGCGTGAGCGCGAGCCTCTGATGGCGAGCGTCCGACAGTAGCTCGAATAACTGGTAGAGCACCTTTGCGCGCAAAGCGCTGCCGGGCTTCAGCTCGTTCTGCACATAGAGCGTGTAGAGGAAACGCGAGGCCGTGTCGCCGTCACCGTCCGCGATCAAAATTCGCGCGAGCGTCGCAAGTTCTTCAGGCTTCCAACTGATGTGCCGTGCGGCCCTCGCCTGCTCAAGCTGCGCAGTGATGCGCGAAGATTTTTCGCCATTGTAATTCCTGTAATGGATAAGGCGCACGGCCACTTCAAAGTCCGAGGGGTCACGCGCGAAGGCTTCGGCGAGTTCGTGGCCGTAGGCGCGAAAGCGCTCATGGTCGCTCAAAAAATCATAAAAGCTGGACGCCATCTCGGCAGGCCAGAAAGGATCAAAAGCCTCCTGATAAACGCGCTCGGCCTCCGCATCCTTTTTCATCAGGACGAGAATGGAGACCTCTTTTTCAAGCAGGTAACTTCGTCGCTCAGGAAAACGCTCCTTGTATTGCCGAAGCATTTGGAGGGCTTCCGCGTAGTTCTTTTCCTCCGTCAGCTTGTCCAGAAGCTGTTCGATGATGCCGTTGGCTGCCGCGTCCTGCGCGATATATTTCTGGTAAAAATCCGGCTTGAGATAATTTTCAAGATGATGAAGCCGCGCCAGCTCGATCAGATGACCGAAGATTTGCGCGCGCTCTTCAGCAGGCGCGATGGTGAGCAGACGCTCAAAGGTCGCGGCCTCTTTCTCGAATTGCGCCCTTCTGTCGAAGAAAGCGGCGAGGGTTTCCAAGGCTTCCGGCTTGTCCGGTTGAAGCCCGACGAATCGCTCGATCTCGCGCTCGGCCTCTTCAAAGCGCCCCAGCTTTTCATCAAGCTCGGAGAGCTTCAATGTGATCTGCGGCTCGTCAGGATATTTTCCAACGAGGTCAGCGAGACGATTACGCGCTTCGGCCGTCGGATAGGGCACGAGCGCCTGCGCGCCGAAAAATTCCGTGCGCGCAAACAAAGCGGACTCTATGGCTACGTCCTTCTCACTCCTGACGCGCGCCGGGGCAGTCGCTTCGCTTTTATCTTCGGCGGTGACGAGGCGCTGTGTAATGGCGGCCGATGAAAGACAGACGAAGCTAATCGCCGTGAGCGCCCACAAACGTCGCCTTGTCATTTTCAACTTGCTCATAACTTTTTTTATTCGCTCAAACGCGCGAACTATTTTTCCGATCATCGCTCGATCACTTCCACGCGAACTTCCGCCGTTGATTGATTGTGCGCGAAGTCTTCAGCCGTGACGGTCAACGTGTACTGTCCCGCCGCCAGACCCGCTGGCACATGCAGACGCCCCGTATTTGTTTTCTCCTGCGCAGACCAGAAAAGCTGCGCGGGTTGCGCGCCGTAAAATTTTGCGACCAGTCGCGCCGTATCGCTGTCTGCGTCTACGCGCAACTGCACATCCTCGCCCGCGCGCACAGTTGCGCTCGCCAGTCGCACTTTCAATCGCGGCGCGTGGCTGTCGACGACGAAACTCTTCTCTTCCTGATAGCCGTTGCCTTTTCCGTCCGTCAGCAACAGCCGACAACTGTAAGTGCCGTCGGGCATCCAAGCGGGCGCGAAGAAACGTCCCTCCCAGACGCCTTCCGATTGCAGAAATTTAAGCGGCAACGTTTCGCCGTATGGAAGCACGGCGAAGACCGACGTGATTGCGGGATCGGTCTTGACGCGAATCACAGGGTCACCGGGCTGTATGAGACGCGGGCGAAGCAGTGCGCGCGGGGCGGCCAGAAAGGCCGTGTACGGCGTGACGAATCTGTATTTTTGAGAGAGCCGAATAATTTCCGCGATGTAATCTTCGCGCTCGCCGTTCAGGTTCATCTCTTCCAAGAGCTTTGCGACGCGCGCACGCGCCCACAGTCTTGGCAGGTGCTGGTGCGTGTCCTCGAATTCCGGCAGCATTACTTCACGCGAAAGATTGATCGTGCCCGTGCCGTACTGTCCGGAGAGATTGATGGTGGTTTGCGCCTGCGCCTTTTTGTAGCGACCGATGAAGGCGAAGCTTGAGCCGTCAAAGCTATTCTCGCCCGTCGCATAGACCTGATAAAAGTTCGACGGGTCTGATGAGGTGAGTTGCAGATTCTCTATGCCCGGCGTGCTGATCCTGTCGAAGAAAATCCTGAGCATGGCGGAGATGTCTTCGGTCTCTCGCGCGCGAGCAAAATAGCCGTGAGTCTTTTTCGTCAGCTCTTCAAGCAGCGTGTTATTGGCGTCGCTGCCCAGAGCCAGTGCGAACAGGCGCGTGCGTGATGCTCCGTCCTGTCTCTTAGCTTCGCCGTCAAAGAGGCTCGTGATTGTTTTCAGCCGCGTCGTGCCGAGCGTCGGATTGGCATCGGAGATGAGGACTAGACTGCGCTCTCCCGTAGG
The DNA here is from genome assembly GCA_035537255.1 of Pyrinomonadaceae bacterium. Taxonomy (GTDB): domain Bacteria; phylum Acidobacteriota; class Blastocatellia; order Pyrinomonadales; family Pyrinomonadaceae; genus DASQYE01. Next base: position 9,043 of record DATLMN010000331.1, read on the forward strand.
AAAGGATTGGGCCGAGTCGAGCGCCTGCTCAAAAGCTTTCTTCAGATTAGTTCCGCTGCCGAGCGAAGAGCCTTTGATAAATTGCAGCGCCTGCTCGATTGTTTCCCTCGTCGCCGCGACCGGCGCAGGGGAGAAGAAATTAGTCTCTTCGTTAAAGAGGATGAGATTGAAACGATCCTCAGGCTTGAGGCCGTGCAGGAAATAGTCTATTGATTCGACGGCGCGCGTCAGCTTTTCGCCGTACATGGAGAGCGACGTATCCAGAAGCAGAATGACGTTGCGCGGTTCGGTGCGGCTGTTATCCGTCACTCGGTCTCGCGCTTCGTCGCCTGACGATGAATTTCTTCCTTCGTTGAAGATGGCTCGCGCTTCAAAGTAACCGTCGGGGTTGCGCGCGGCGAGCGAGGGATCGCGCAGGTCGTAAGCGGAAATCCGCTCGGGCGCGCGATACGCGATAAAGGAGAGCGCGCTCTGCGGCGCGTTGATCCTGTAATCGAAAGAAAAATCTGCCGTCAGATCAATCTCTCGCGCCTGAAACTCTGCCTCGAATTCGTTAGGCTGCGATTTCAAGACGCGGAGCGGATAAGCCGTCTGGCCGGAATCTGAAACCGTGATCGGATAATCGCCGAGCACATGAATGTGCAGGTTAAATTCCCCGACGCGCTGCGCCTCGCCGAAGGAAGGCTTTAATGGAAAAGTGAAATGGGAGGTGAAGTCTTCGACCGCGAGCATCTCCGTGTATTCCATCTCGACGCGCTTTGAGCCATAGGGGTTGATCGGAAAAACTTTGGCAGAGAAAGCCGACTGGCCTTCGTGTTCGTCATCCTGCTGAAGCAGCCCCGGATCGACCGTCGCCTGCTTGATCTCGCCATAGATGGCGTTGGCACGCCGCTTCTCCATCATCACGCCGGGAATGCGCGTGTCGCCGTCCCAGACGGCAAAGTCCGCGACGGACGCATCCGGCGGCAGAGCGAACAGGTATTTGCCTTCGAGCGTTTGCGCTGTGTGGTTGTCGTAGATTTGCAGGACGCGCACGGTCGCGTGCTGGTTGTCTATCAGCACGTCCACGTTCATCACCTGCAAAGAGAGGATGCTCGCGTCCGGTTTATCTTTCGTGGACGGGATGAGCGCGCCCGATTGCGCGCGGCCCGGATGAAAAGGAAGACCCGTCGCGAGAATAAGCGCGAGCGCCAGCAGTAGCAGCAGCGCTGCGGTGGTTGCGCTCTTTCTCCGTCTGGCCTTCCTGTAATCTGATTTCGATCTTCGCATAATTTAGTCACGCGCCGCGCGCTTCATATTCCTGTCAGGTAACTTTTCTCCACGCGCGCAATGCCGTTCGTCGTTCCGAAATAGACATACTTCGCATCGCCTGTGATGCTCAGGACAGTTCTGGCAGGCAGCTCGTCTTTCAGGTGCGTCCATTTTTGTGCTTGAAGGTCGAAGACCCACGCGCCGTCGAGCGTGCCGACGAAAAGCCGTTCGCCGTCGCTCCACATCGCGTTTGGATTGACGACGGGCGTGCCTATCTCCTGAGAAAAACCGTAAAGATCGTTCGACGCCGCAAGCTCGAAGACGCCGCCGCCGTACGTTCCTATAAAGAGGCGGCCCCCGGCGGCGCACAGGCCCGTCACCCAGTTGTGTGTCAGCTTTGAGTTGGAATCCTTGAAGACGCGCACGACTCGACCGGATTCAACCTGCGCGAGTCCGCCGAGCGTGCCGACAAAGAGCGAGCGTTTGAAGAAGAGCGCCGTATAAATCTGGTCGCTCGGCAGTCCCTGCACAGTCGTGAGCGCGCGCCACCGGCCCTGTTGGCCCAACGAAAGCCCGCGCCCCGTCGCCAACACCAGTTCGCTTGCGCCCACGGCATTCATCGCCGAAGAGTTTCCGCTTTCTGCCTGAGCCAGATGCATGATCGAGTTGCCGGGCAGTCCGTCGGCCTTTGTCGTGCTCGTGCTGCGAAACTCGGCAGCTTCAAAGCGCACGACGCCCTGCGAGGTCGCAGCCAGCACGGCAGAAGACCCAAGGTTTGCTTCTGGAAGCAGGAAGTTGATTTCACGAATCGCTTCGGATTCAAGATGCGCGATCTTTTTGCCCTCGCCGGAGAGAACGTCTATGCCGCGTCGGAAATTCCCGGCCCAGAATCTTCCATCCCTGTCGAGCGCCAGCGCCGAGATGACATTGCTCGCCAGCGCAGGACTCTCGCCCGTTTGATTGAAGCGCGTCAGTGAAAGCCGCGCGGGCGCTTGAGAGAGAGCATCTTCAGGGGTTCGCCAGATACCACGGCTCCCGAGCAGCCAGAGCCTATCGTCCAGCATCATCAAGCGGCTGTTAGACAGATCGTCCGGCATGGGCCAACCAAGATTCCTGACCGGCAGCGAGGCGCGCGTCGCTGCCTCTTCTTGGTCAAGCGCCAGAAGCTCTCCGTTATCTTTAGTGATGAGAAGAAGGCCGCCGTAAGCAACCAGACCGGAGAGAGATGGCAGCGTGGCGAGCGTGCGAAAGCGCTTCTGCCCAGATGCATCCGCTTCAAGAAGGCCAGTAGATGTGGCCGTGGCGAGTCCGAAGTCAGAGGCGACGAAAATATTCTCGCCGCTCGTAGCGATTCCCACCACGCGGTTTGAAGCCAGCCCATCATTGAGGCGGAAATGTAGCCAGCGTCCCGCTTCCAACAGCCAGAGCCCGTCATTGAATGTCCCGACGTAGAGGCGCGAGCCCGTTTTGAAGAGACAGTTGACGGCGAGCAGGCGTGTGTGATCCGCGCCCGCTTTCAATTCCGTAAAGCGCCGCCCGTCGAACTCTATCAATCCTCCGCCGAACGTTCCGATGAGAAGACGGCCACCGTCCGTGAGCATAGAGGTGATGGCCTGCGGCTCGCGATCCAGCCAGCGATAGCTCTCGAAACGTTCGCCGTCGAAAGAGAGCAGCCCACGCGTGGCAGTCCCTATGAAAAGCTTTGAGTCGAAGACGGCCAGAGAGATCAGGTCGCTTTCCGTCAGCCCGTCGAGCACTGTGTAGTGGCGCAGGGCATTTCCGTCCGCAGAGAATTGAACCATCCCGCCGTCCGTCGCGGCGAAATACGAATCCTGAAAGCGAATGACGGCGCGCGTGCTCTCTGTGTTCTGCCAGAACCTAATCTCAGTTTGCGACAGTGGAGTGCGGGCGGATTTTTCAAAAGGAATAAAGTCCTGGTTGGCGAGCCGCGCGCGTTCCTGCGCCAGCCTGCGGCGCGCCTGCTCCCTGATCCAGGCAGCGCCCGCCAAAAATGAGAGCAGGCATATCCCTGCGAGGCAAACCAGCAGGAGTTTCCGTCTTGCATGAAAGACCGCCACCGGCCGCCGCATGTTCTCTCGCGGCGTGCTGATCTTGAATGTGGACTTATTGAACATCGATTATCGTCAAAAGCGCTTTTCAACTCTGCGAACTCGACTTGGATTATGCTGTGCGGGTGATTGATCGAATACGTGAAGACGGACAGCGCCGGGCGCGGTTATTGCTGTCAGCGCAGGACGTGTTACACGCGGCGGGCACTGTGGTTAGCCACAGTGTGTGAAGAGAGGGTGGGCAAATCTATATCGGTTTCAGTTGAAGGTATGGAGTATCGCCTTCACCACAGAGGCACAGAGAGTTGAATAGAGTCAAACCTCCGTGCTTGCTCCGTGTCCTCTGTGCCTCTGTGTCTGCGGTGGTGAATATCTTCTCAGCATGCGTTCAATTGAAAATTGCTCGAATGCTAGAGTGCAAAGGCAATATGAGCTTCAATCTTTAGCTCGACAGCTCTGTGGCCTGTGAGGCTCTTGGTTTGCGAAGCGTAAAAGTTGTGCCGCCCGTGGGGCTTTTGTCCCAGGAGACCTCCGCCTCTATGAGGCTGGCGCGGGCGCGTATGCTGGCGAGACCGCGCCCCTTTCTTCCCTTTCTGGTCTGCGCGTCGAAGCCTCGCCCGTCGTCTTCAATCGTCATCAAGAAACTCGCTTTCGCAGAGTTCGCGACAGTGAGACGCACGCGCGTGGCGGATGCGTGGCGACAGATGTTGTTGAGGACTTCCTGCGTGATGCGATAGATCTGCATCTGCACGGCAGGCGTCAGGTCTAGCTGTTCTTCCAAGCCTTCGTCGCAGACGAACTCGTATTCGAACTCGCAGCCGGGCGCGGAGCGCGCCGACGCAGCATTTGTCAAAGCCCACTCGATGGCCGCCGTCAAGCCGACATTTTCCAGTACAGATGGGCTTAAATCCTCGCAGATGCGGCGAATCTCGTTCGAGACGCCTTCGATCTCCGTGCGAAAGGTGGCCGCCTCAAGGCCATCATTGTGGCCGTTGCCCTGCGGCGCGCTCGCAGCGGGCAGTTGGTCTACCATCATCAAGAGATGCCTGAGGTCTGCGAGCGTCTGGTCGTGCAGGTCGCGCGCGATACGGCGGCGCTCGCGCTCCGCTTCGTTCGCCAGGTCCAGGCGCGCGCTCGCCAGTTGACGGTTGGCACGCGACAGAGCCTTGCTCGCGCGCACGATTCGCCTGTGCTCGACGATGGCCCACACGAGCGCGATCAGCACCAGCGCGAGCAGGACGGAGAGCGCCATCGTCGTCCAAGGGAAAGGCGCTTTGGCGACGCTGAAATCAAAGTTGAGCGGCGCGGAGGCCAGCAGGTCTTTGCTGAAGGCGCGCACCTCCACTTGATACTGGCCGGGCCGCAGATTCTCTATCAGGAACTGTGAATCCTGCGACAGTTTTTTCTTGATAATGCGCCCGGCAGCGTCGCGCAACAGAAAGGCATACTGAAACTGTTCGGGAAAGGTGCGACTGCTTAAGGCCGCGACCTCAAGCGCGAGACTGTTCTGCGGGTAATCCAAGTGGATTCCGGCGCGCATCTCTTCGGGTTGATGCAGGCGACGGCTCAGGATGCGCGTAGGGATCAGCAGTGGAAGCGTATCGCCCGGGCTGTAGCGCACTACGCCGCGATTCGTTCCGATCAGCAGAGACTTTGCGCCGCCGCCGTCACGCAGAGGGAGAATGGCGAAGGCGTTTTGTGAAGGCAGGCCCTGCTCGACATCCAGACGCGAGACGAGCGTGCCGAACTCCGTGTCGTTGACAATGTGCAGCAGACCACCGCCAGCGGTCGCGCACCAGATTCCGTTCAGGGCCAGACTTCCGTCCGCATTTCCTGCGACCCCTGAGACAACGCTGCGCACATCAGTCTCCGGCGTGACCAATAGCAACTGGCCCGCGCGATAACTGTAGAGGCCGCGCGCCGTGGCGAACCACAGACCGCCGTCTCGTGTGCCGTCTATGGCCCACACGGGACTGCCGCGCAGAGGTTCGAGCGCAGCGTCCTGCGTCGCCTGCTTGCCGTCGAAGATAAAGACACCGTTTCCGGCAGTGCCGATCCAGAGCCTGTCACCCCCGTCCGTGTGCAGGCTGGTCACGTTTCTCAGACGCGCATCGGATGATGCGTTGGGCCACACGAGCGGTCGGCGCTCTCCCTCGATTCTTTCGATCCCGCGACCGAAGATCGCCAGATGTGTCTTGCCCTGAAAGACGCGAATCGCGCGCACGCTCTCGACGGGCTGCGGCGGTTGCTCCTCTTCCTGCGCGTCCGTCTCTTCGGGCAGCGCGTGTTGATATTCGACCTCGCGCCCCTGCAAGTCTACGTTGACGTAAAGACCGCTCGAAGAGCCGACCAGCAGTTTTCCCGTGGGGTCTTCGGCGATGGCATAGATCGTCCTGTTCGCCAATCCCTGCACGGGAAGCCAGCGGGCAGCGGCTTCGTCGTAGATAAAGAGTCCGCGATTCGAGCCGCACAGCAGCTTGCCGTCTCTTGTTTGATAAAGCGTGCGGACGAAGTTGCTCTGCTTATCCGTGGAGACATCTTCTATACGCGGGCTGCGCGGGTCGTAGCGGCAAACGCCCCTGTCCGTGCCGAACCAGACGACGCCCTCGCGGTCGACGAAGACGACATAAATATCGTCTGAGCGCAGGCCGCCCGCCGTGCCTTCGAACGTGAAGTGATCGAGTTGCTGTGTGCCGCGATAACGGAACGCGCCGCGCCCGCCCGTTCCAATCCACAGGTCGCCGCGATCATCAAGGCCGAGCGCCATGACAGGGCCTGTGCTCGTATCAATCCTTGCGGGGCGCATCAGGTCGCTCGCCATGTAGAGGCCGCTCTCATCGCGTTTGGCTCGCGCGCCGATCCACAGGCGACCATCGCCAGCGCTTATCAGAGCATTGATAAAGAATGCGCGTGGGCGACTCTGAATCTCTTTGGCTTCATCGCCTTCAATCGTGAGCAGACCGCGACTCTGCGTGCCCGCGAGGAGTTTCCCTTCGTGGACGGCGAGGCCAGTTATTTTGAGGGGGCCGGGCTGATCCACTGCGGCGCTTAGCAGTGCCTGCGCCGGAATTTGTTGGACTGAGAGCAAGGCGTCTGCGTTGCTGTAGCACACGAAGATCGCGCCCTGTTCGGTTGAGAGGATAACGCGCCCAGGCTCAGGCGCGATGATGGAGGTCACTGCCTTGCCAGCAATCTCTTTGATACTTCTGAAATCTTCATTCAGAAAGCGTGCCGCGCCGCGCTCTGTGCCGACCCATAGTGCTCCATCAATATCGACTTTCAGCGCGAGCACGCGCCCTGCGGGTAAGACTTCGGAGACGACTGCCTGCACGCGCCGCCCGTCATAGCGCGCCAGTCCCTGATCCGTGCCGAACCACATCACGCCTTGACGATCCTGCGCGATGGCGCGCACGCGATCTGAGGGCAGGCCGTGAAAAGAGCTGACAGCGCCCCACTGATGCAGGTTCTTGACGCGCGCGGAAGAAGAATCTTCATTAAGAGTCTCTGCGCGCGAAGTGTCCGTCTCATTCTCTGCAAACGAGACGAAGCCGCATACGGGGACAAAAGACAGGCAGACGACGAGCACGGCGGCGCGCACGGCAAAGCGAAGAGAGAGCGCAGAGCGAAGAGAGCGCACAGGACGAAGATCGCGCATAGGGAGAAGTTCGCTTCGGAGCGTGCAACTCGCCTTGATCGTCGCGCGACTCGCGCGGCTGTGCGCGCTCTTCGCCTTGTGGCTTCTGCTTACAGCTTTCCGCCCGCTGCTTTCAGCGTTTCGCTGTCTCACTGTTTGCCCTTGTGTGTGCCGCGTTGTTCTTCCAGATAACGCTGGCGGTCACGCTCGATCCAGATTGAAAGCTCTCGCTCGGCCTTCTCCAACTCGTCGCTGTTGATCAACCCGCGACGCAGCGCTTCAAAGAAGGCTCGCGTGCGAACGTTGTAAGCGAGCTTATCGTAAGCTTCATGCGCAGTGCCTTCGGAGACATCGACGAAAAGTTTTTCATAGAGCGTGGCGAGACGACTCTCTACGCCGCGCAAGGAGAGGCTGCACTTGCGCGCGATGGCCCAGTTAGAAAGGCCCAATGCGAGGTAGTAAAGCGCTTCGGCCTCGAACTCTGTCAGGAGCGGTCGCTTGAATGAGTCCTTGAAAGCCGGATCGATCATGTCCGCGCCGTCTTCTAGCACTGCGGCGACGAAACGCAGAAAGCGCGACTCCGGATTGTTCTTGTGTATAAACCCGTAAGCGGGCGGTGCGTCCGCAGAGCGTATGATCTTGCGTATCTCGTTGATGTAAACCTCGTGCGGGAACTGTGTCCAGAAGATGATGCGCGCCGCAGGGAACTCGCGCCAGATAGAGCGCGCCGCCTTGACGCCCGAGAGCTGCGGCATCTGTATGTCCAGCACGCACAGCTCCGGCCTGTGTTTGAGCGCCAGCTCAACGGCAGCTTCGCCATCGGCAGCCTCGATAACAGGCGCGTGCGATGGAAACTCCCGCGCCAGCAAATCACTCAGATAGCGCCGCTGCGCCACGTTGTCTTCGGCAATCAGGATAGACATTTGAATCCGCCTTGGGGCGTTTAGAATAAATTCCTCATCTTCACGAAGGATGAGGAAACCGAGTTTCAGCTAAAGCATAATAGATCATAGAGCCGTGTCGTAGAGCAATGTGGATTGCCACAGTCCGGCAGTGCGGCCAGCCTGCGGCAAGGCTAGTAGGTCGCGCGTTTCCCTGCTCCCCTCGCTTGGTCATAATTGACGCGATGTTAACCGTGCAAGACACAATCCCACGCCGCTTTACCTCATCCTCACACATACCTCTTTTCCTTCTCCTTGCGTGCGCCTGTGTCGTCGCTGCGCTGTCTGCTTCTTTCTCGCAGTGGACGATGAAAGATGAGAGTCACGCGCAGGAAGAAGCATATGCGGGCCGCGTTGATGATGAAATGGACGCGGCGTTGGAGCGCGCGGCGCGCGAGGCTTTGGGCACACAGGATGGCACGATCATTGTGATGGATGCGCAGAGTGGTCGCTTGCGGGCTGTTGTGAATCCACAGGTGGCTTTCGCAGGGGCTTACGCGCCCGGCTCGACGATCAAGCCCTTCACTGCGCTCGCGGCTCTGCGTATGCATCTGGTCGATGGTCAAACGCGCCGATACTGTCGCACACACTACGCCTACAAAGAGCTGAAGATTGATTGCCCGCACCAGAAATCGAACGCCTCTTTTGATCTGACGCAGGCGCTGGGCTATTCCTGCAACTACTTCTTCGGCAAACTCGGCGAGGGGTTGGACACAAACAGCTTCGACGAAACGCTCCGTTCGTTCGGCTTCGGCTCGCCCACTGGCGTTAATTCAATGCAGGCGGAGGCGGCAGGCAGACTGCCGCAGGGCGAGTGGCGCGTCAGCAATGCGCTCGGCGAAACTGAGCAACTGCTGGTCACGCCCATTCAGTTAATCACCGCTTACACGGCCCTCTTGAACGGCGACCATCTCTTTGTGCCAGTGCAAGCCGACGCCGCCAGCTTTCAAACAGTTGAGCGAGCGCGACTGATGATTGCGCCAGAGCACCGAGCGTTGATTACTGATGGAATGAAGAGCGCTGTGAGATACGGCACGGCGTCGAACGCTGGGCTGGACACGTTGCCGCTGGACATATTCGGCAAGACGGGCACTTCCACGATGATGGGTGACTATCGCTCGCAAGGCTGGTTCGTAGGCTTTGCCGCCGAGCGCGATTCGACGGAGAACACCGCGCCGGAAAGTATCCACCTCGCCGTACTCGTTTTTCTCAAACGCGCGCACGGGGCCGATTGCGCACGCCTCGCACGGTCTGTTTTTGAAGAGTATGCGAAGCGTCGCGTCGAAGATGAAAGGCAAGCGGGCGAAAAAAGCGGCGCTGGCGAAAACCGTCCGCTCGCACAGGAGCGTGTACGCCCGTCCGCCCAGCGAGTTCGTGTTCATCTTGTGAGCCACAACATCACGCGAGCGCTTTCATTGGAGGAGTATGTGCTGGGCGTGCTCGCGGCTGAAGGAAGCCTTGAGGATGAGCTTGAGGCTCTCAAAGCGCTGGCCGTCGCGAGCCGCACCTTTGCGCTACACAATCTGCATCGGCACGCGGGCGAAGGCTATGACTTTTGCAACACGACGCATTGCCAGCGCTATCTCTTCACGATCATGGACGAGAGAAAGCATGCGCGTTTCAAAAATCTTTTGAAGCGCGCCGTCAACGAGACCGCAGGCGAGACGCTGCGCGACGCGGAAGGACAGATAGCGGACGCCTATTTTCACGCGGCCTGCGGCGGTCACACGGCCAACATAGAAACATTGTGGGGCGGCGCGGGCGCGCCCGAATATTTAAGCGGCGTGACGGATGAATACTGTTTGACGGCGCGGCACAACTGGGTCGATGTGATTCCGGCGGCGAAACTGGCCAGGGCTTTGCAGGGCGACTCGCGCAGCGACGTTGGGGCGAGGCTCGAAAACATCGTCGTCACTGATCGAGACGACACTGGGCGCGCAGAGTTCGTTGCGCTCGAAGGAGAGCAGAGGCGCGTCGTCAGGGGTTGGGATTTTAAGCTGATCGTGGGTCGCGCACTGGGGTGGAATGTGCTGAAGAGTTCCCGCTTCGAGGTCGTACGCGCCGGACAAAACTTCGTCTTTCGCGGCGAAGGCTTCGGCCACGGCCTGGGCCTTTGTCAGGAGGGAGCGCATGTGATGGCCCAAAGGGGCGCATCCTATCGCCAAATCCTCGAACACTATTTTCCCGGTACAAGCATCGGTTGAGCTTTCATGCCCACTCCACTCTTCGGTGGTGGTTCATTTTAAGCAAAGAGGATTCAAACAGGATGGACAGGATAAGCAGGATAAAAGCAATGCTTCTGCAAAGCGAGTTGTGCTTTTAAATGTCAGATTGAAAGCATGAATGTTTTCTTCCTGTTTTTTATCCTGACAATCTCTGTCCATCCCTGTTAATTCTCTTTCTCCGACTTAAACTGAACTACTACTTACATCTTCTCTCATCGCCCCCAGCCTCTTAAATCTTCTACGACTTGCAGCACCTCGTTGCGCTTCTTTTCAAAAAGCGCGAAGGTAAAGATGATGAGTGTTCCAGTCACAATCCCCGCGACGTACCAGAGCCACGTCCAACCCAGATTGACCGAGGCGTACCAGATCATGGTGACGACGGAGATTAACAGAAACGTCGCGCCCAGAAAGAGGAATGCGCGCACGCGCAGGATGATGCCGCACATCACTCCGGCCACGCTCAAGCCCGCGAGGATCAGCGGCAGCCACGGCGAATTGATCACCCCGTTGATAAAGATGTCCGAGGTGGACGAGACGTAGATCATCATCAACGTGATGTAACGTATGCTCGTCATCTGGTCTTCAGAGAAGCGGTCTCGATTAAAATAAGCGGCGACGAGAAATGAAAGCGCCGCCGGAATCAGCCACAGTTGCGGGTGCTGAAACAATCCGTAGCTGTCCGTGCGTTGCAATAGATACCAGAGACCGCCGTTGCCTGCGAGCGCCGCTAACAATCCGAACCCGAATGAGTGACGAAGGATGGACAGTCCGCCGTAAAGCAGGCCGACCATGAACAGCAGCACCGAATAATCTACACGCGAATCAACCATCCAGAAGCCCAGCACCGGCAGGATCGGCAGAAACACGCCAGTCCTTTCGACTGGCCGCGCCAGCACCATCAATCCCTGACGGCGCAGCGCTTCACTCGTAGCGATTCCTAAATACGTGATAGCGACGATGACCAGCGGCCAGTACTGCTCGAAGAAGCCCGTGAAGAGCCAGGGCATCGTCAGGCGTATGTGCATAAAAAGGAGCGCCAGCAGAGCTTCCGCCACGTAGACGTATTTCGTGCGTCCGCCCTCCGACAACTTCAACGGATCGCGCTCTGTCGAGATGGCGAAGACTATGCACATCACGCTCGCGCCAAGAAGCGTCACTGCGACCGCGACGAGCGACAGCGGATTGATTCTCACAGCGCCGAACCAGGACTGGTAAGCGACCTCTGTGCAGAGCACGAAGAGAAGCGCAACTGCTCCCGCTCCCACCATCCAGAGGACGCAACTGCGCGCGGCTCGCACCCACTCGTCGGCAACCGCGTGCGCCCTTGAAACCTTGTCCGACACCGCTCCATAGATAGAGACCAGCGCCAGCATCGCGATCATCAAGATCACAGCGCGATTGAGCCACGTCCCCGTCAGTCCCGGCACGAGCCACGACCAGCCGAAGAAGACCGCGCCCAGCACGAAGACGGCGACCGCCGCTCGTTGCAACTTCCAACGCCCAACGCCCAACGCCAGCAGCGCCAAAGCGAAAGCCTGTGTCATGACGGTCAACGCCGCCAGCAATCGCAAAGACCCTTCGGCAAAGCTCAAGTCTATCCAGTAAGCAAGCAAGACGACTACCGTAATGAGAAATGCATTTCCCTCTGTGAGCCACTTTAGCTCTGCTTCGTGCGAGCGCTCACGGGACGGAATCTTCCAACGCTCTGTCAATGGCGTAAATCGTTCACGCCATCTCCATAGCGCTCCTGTTAAGAGAGTAAAACCGGCGAGGACGAGCATGCCTCTCCACCCAAGGCCGCGCGCAGAAAAATCGAAACGGTCGAGCATCATCCCGGCCGTCACCAGCCCTAGCAGGTACAGAATTTCCAGCGTGTATTTCGCACGGCTGTCCCACAAACACGCGAGCAGCAAAGCCCACGCGGAAAGGAGCGCAAGCCAGCCTATAGATGCTTTAGCCTGCAATCCCGCTGCTAAGATGTCTGCCCACAAGCTTATGCCGACGGTGAAAATCAGGGCGAGGATCACGCCAAACGCCGCGACCAGATGAAATGCAGGAAAGCTGCCCTGCGGAACTTCAGCGCGTCGTCGCGCGCGTGCTCGCAACTCAAGCAGCATCCACACCACGGCGGGCAATGCCAGCGCTATGACGTTGACTTCGATGGTCTGTATAAATCTCTCGATGAATACTTTCGGCACCGGCGAATACGGCCAGCCCGTGAGATACCAGATGGTCGCCGCCAGATTGAACAGCACTCCTGCCGCGTAAAGGTATTCGCGCTGTAAGGTCTGCCAGTTCAAGCCCGCCATCAACACGGCCACACAGACAATCGCGCCCGCAGACCACCAGGGCCTGACAGGATCGCTGGGAGCAGCGCGAAGGGCCAACAGCACCGCCAGCGCTCCGCCCGCGACGGCAAAGAGAGCACCATCCCAGCTCCAATAGCTCGTCAGGCGTGCTCTGATTCTTCTTCCATCAGCTTCGGAAAATTTTTCCGATCTACCGGACTCCGCGTAATACGGAAACCATCTGGCGACGAGCATCAACCAGCCCGTGAGCACTGCCGCGACCAGCAAGGTGTGATAACCGACCCACAGTCCCGGTCTGAGCCGCGCAGCATCGAAGGCAACGAGCGAGCCTAGCCCAAGCGCGACGGCGAACAGCAGGCCCGCGCTCAGTTTCTTTCCGTAAGCCTTACCAAACCAGAGAGCAGCGATCACGGATAAGATAAAAGCCAACCACCCGCCAATGCCTCCGACCGCAAAAGTTCCTATGCCCGTCCAGGTCGGTCGCACGATGAGCCTGATGGCCGTCGGCGCGATCAGCAGCGCGCTGGCCGCCAGACCTATCGCCACCTGGATACTCAGCAAGCGTTCAGTCCTTGCAGACTCTGCGGCCGTCTGTCTTGATCTCCACCTTTCGTGCCAGCTTAACCAGATGATAGCGTAGATGGCCGATACAATTGCGTTGAGCTGTATGACCTCCGTCAGCACGACCCTGTTCATAGAGCCGCCAGCGGAAGCAACCGACAGAAGATGCGCGATGGTTAGCGTGAGATTGAAGCAGAGCCCGGCGGCGAAAGCGTAAGGGGCTGAACGCTCACGCACGGCATTGCCTATGAGCACGAACGCCAACACCACCAGCGGGATGCAGTAAGAGAGCGTGTTGCCCATCCAAAGGAAGACGCCTGCGGACGGCCCGGTAACTTGCCTGTACTGTATGGCTCTCAACACCGGATAAAAAGTGAGCGCAAAGAGCGGCGCGAGCATCAGGGCCAGCAACAGTCGGCGCGTATTTCGCGCAAACACGCGAGCCTCAGATGGCTCTATCGCAGGCCATCCGAACGAGCTGAGCTGCGGACGCACTCTATCCTCAAACCAGAGCGGCAGTGAGATGAGCAGCAGATAGATTGCCGCGAGCCAACGCCAGGCGGAAGCACTGGCGAGTTGCGATTCGAATCTTCCGGCCAGCAGCGAGCATGAAGCGGAGAGCGCCAGCAAAGCTCCCCAGATGTAAGCGGCGCGCCGCCGCTCCCAAAACGATGCGAGCATCGCCATCAGCAGCAACCCCAGCAGAATCCAGGAGCCAGGGCCTAGCGCATACTCGTGCGGGAATCCAGCCAGATTCCAGGCGTAAGCGGTTGTTCCTCTAGTCGCCAGTTCCTGCCTGACGCCCGTCATTGCGCCGTAGCCTGCGAGCAGCACAAAGCCGCACAACACGCCCCACATGACCAGACGATCAAACGCGGGCCAATCGGGATTAAGGAACTGCCACGCCACGCCGGAGAAAGATTCTTTACCAAAAGATTCTTGACCATCGGTTGCTCGTGCCGCAGCTTCTTCAGCCGTCGCCGTTTCCTCCGGCGAAGCGTTCGGCTGCGGCTCAGTAACAAGCGGGCGCGTAAAGATTCTCAAACCTATCCAACAGAGGCTGAGCAGGATGAGAATGCCGCCCTGTATCTGCAAGCTCCAGGGATGAAGCCACGCGTGCGGATAATATGCGTACCAGATATTGTCTTGCAGTTGAACTTTAACGAAGAGGGCCAGCGCGCACGTCAAAGCAATCTGAAATGCCACGAAGATCGCTTGCCAGCGAATCAAAAACAGAAGCGCCAGCCAGATACCAGCCAGCCAGAAGAGACGTGCAGAGATCATCGCCGTCGGCTGCCACCTGTTCGCCTGAAACAACATCAGGACTGCCGCCGCAGTGCACAGCAGCGCAGACCATTGCAGCGGCACAGCCAGCAGCGAGCGCGCCTTCTCCTGACTGTTGCGCTGACTGATGATTGCTAAGAGCGCCGCTATGCTCGCGTAAGTCAACATCGCAGCCTGCCAAGGAAAACGCACCGCGAACAAGACGTTCAAAGCCTGCATGACGGCGAGCAACAACAAACACGCCCCTGCCCAGCTCAGCGCGACCAGAGACTTACGCCACGCGACCCAGAATGCGCAGGCAGACAGCAGCGCATAGATCAAAGCCGCTCCAAACGGATCGCCGACGACGCCAAACCCGTAGCGCGTGATGAGAGCAAAGCTGGCTATACCGACCAGACCCGCGACGACCAAATAGCAATCGCCCGCGTAGTGCTCCCTCTTTCTGTCCAGCCACTCAAAGGCGCAGATCAGCAGAACGGATAGTATAGCCAGCGCTTGACCGCTGCTCACTGAGTTGAGGACGCCGATCAGTGAAGTTGTGCGCCCCGTCTGCCATTCAATGTGTCCGGCGAGGGCTTGAAAGCCCACGAGGTAGGCGAGCGCAAAGCAGAGGGCCGCGAGCAGGTGCGCGCCCCTGACGTTAAAGAGCTTCGCCGCCAACGTGAAGATCACGAAATTGAACAGGGCTGCGGGCACGACGCTCGCCGGATTGGGCCAACCCAAAATGATTCCAGCGACAGAGATAAGCGCGCCCGCGATGGCGAGGCTCGTTCCGACGGTGCGCACAATGCCGAGCTTCAAATCCGTCACGCGCCGCCACAGAAGCAGTCCCGTCGCCAGCAGCGGGATGCTTCCCAGAGTGACGAGCGCGGCCAGTCGCATCAGCGGTTGCGCTGCTTGCCCCATCCTGTAAAGCAGCAGCCCGAACGGAAGCAGCGCCGCAAAGGTGAGCGCACCCAAGGTAATAAAGATCGTGTCTGCCTCGCCCTCGTCAATCTCTTGATGTTGCTCTGCGACGCGGCGCAGCATCCACAGCGATGCGACGATGTAGCACACGAGCGGGAAAGCTCCCAATGTCAGCAGCAGCGTATGAGAAATATCAGGCCCGGCGAAATGGCGCATCAGGAGTTGGCCCACGGAAGAGCCCAGCACACCTCCGGCCAGCAGGTGCGGCTGCGAAGGGGTGATAACACGCCCGGCGAAATAGACCATGCAGAGAAAGAGCGCAGGCGCGACAAGCTCGCTGATGATGACGACCGCGCCCGCCGGAAGCGTGCCGCCCGAGACGGCCGCGATGGCAAGGAAATTGAGAGGCACTAAAAGTGTCGCGATGGTCAGGATGCCGCGACTCGTCGTAGGTAATTTCCAGCGATGCGCCGTGTAGAAGCCTACACCGAAGAGCGCTGCCGTAACGGTCGTAAAGATAAAGAACTTGAGGACGGGAATCCGCGCAATCTCATTCCACAGGCTGATGACTAGCGCCGTAGAGCAGCCGATAATCAACAGTCCGCCGACGATCTCTCCCCAGCGTATGTTGCTCTGCTCCATGAAGGCGGCGACCACTTCCGTAAAGGGACGCCTGGGCTCATACGGCACGCGTTCCGGCTCTGCCTGCGGCGGCCTTTTATCCTCCTCATTCCAGCGACGCGCCCCTGACTCGTAATGCGTCTCGCTCGTCGCGCCAGCTTCCGCAATGACATGCGTGACGGGAGACTGCCACTTGCCATTGCCCGCCGGCGCTGCTGTGACTGAAGGTTGGGCCACATCCGTGGGCGGCGTTTGAACGTCTTCGGATGAAATCGCAGTGACCGGTTGCGGCGTCTGTTCGGGGGTTTGGTGGGCGGCAGCCGGGGCGTATGAGGGGCGCGCGCTAGAGCGACTTTTCTCTTCATCCAACAACCTCAGCAGTTGCAGATACGTCGTCTCGTCCATGCTCCCGGCTTTACGCAGGCGATTCATCATGCGGACGGTCGCCGCCATGTCTTTGGCTAGTTCCAGCTTGGCCGAAGAGATTTTTCGCCAGCCGCAAGAGCTGCACCACTCGGCATGAACAGACTTCTCCGCATTGCAGTTCTCGCATCTTTCCTTAACTATCGAACTGCCGTAAGAATTATAAGAATCGTTGGAATTGTTTGATCGACCTGCGAGCTGTCCGAAGAACCAGGCGAGCGCCAGCCAGATTCCGTGGCCGACGAGGGTGATCACGCCCAGAAGGAACAGAAGAATAATGATTGCGTCCATCAGGAATGCTCCGGCCAGATGCTCTATATGATGCTTCGTATCAAGTTCAAGCGGCTTAAGCGGTCAAATTCTTTTACGGGTCTGGATAAAACGGATACGTGATTCTATTTTCAGTCGGGTTCGGGTGCGCTCGCGGGAAATTCCGGGATTGAGCGATGATTTAGTATACATAATATCCACGGTGGATGCTCACCTTTATAAAGCATCCTGACTGCTCTGGCTGTCGGCCTCTGTTTACATTGTGACCGGGCAGACGGTATTTTGTGAGGCGCGCTTCGCCTCTGACTTCTTTAAATGCTGAATGCTTCCTGTGCGAGCGCGGGTCAAGTCTGGTGCGAGGTATTGTCATAGTTGCTTGTGCATAAGCATATGTATCGTAGCTTAGACTCTGAAAAAATCATCGACACCATTGAGACGCTCCATAGAAGGATTGGCGAGCGTTTTCCCGATTCAGGGCTAAGCAAAGTATGCTGGGAGCTGCTGACAATCGCACAGGAATCACATAAGCGCTCGGCCTGGATTGCTAAGCCTCAAAGAGCGCTCCAATTTATAATCGGAGCGCTTATTCTGGTAATCGTCATCGGTTTGATTTCCATCTTAGCCAATTTGACTATGCCTCAGGGTGGATTCGATGCCGTCGGTTTCGTGCAGGTTTCGGAAGCCGGTATAAACCTCCTCATACTTATCGGCGCGACGATTCTGTTTCTGATTACGTTGGAGTCCAGAATCAAACGGTCACGTGCGCTCAAAGCGATCCATGAGCTGCGCGCCCTGGCACATGTCATAGACATGCATCAATTAACCAAGGCTCCTGATCGTATCTTGCTCAAGGGAGAGAAGACTCCTTCTTCACCGAAGCAGAGCCTGAGCGCATTTGAATTGGTGAGATACCTGGACTATTGCAGCGAGATGCTATCGCTGACAGGGAAAATAGCGGCGCTGTATGTGCAGAAGTTCAACGACCCTGTCGCTCTGACAGCGGTCGAAGAGGTCGAAGAACTGACCACAGGACTGACACGCAAAATATGGCAGAAGATAATGATTCTAAACTTCCTGATGACGAGAGATGAGGAGCATGGGCCCGTGACGGATTCCATGCAGAGAGTATCGAAAGAAAGAGGCAAATGATGTCGTCTGAACTTGAGCCTATAAAATTGTACGGCCAGAGCCGGGTTGCTATTCGTACCTGAGCGCAACCAATGGATCAACTTTAGTCGCGCGCCGCGCCGGAAGGTAGCAAGAGAGCAGCGCAACCACTGTGAGCAGCAGCGCGCCGCTGGCGAAAGTCCAGGGGTCTGTCGGCTTGACGCCGTAGAGCAATGTCGCCATCACGCGCGTCAAAGCGAACGCGCAAACGAGACCGAGCCCAAGACCGACGAGCGTGAGCCTCAGGCATTGCCCGACGACGAGTTTGAGCACATCTCGCGTCTGTGCCCCGAGCGCCATCCGCACACCTATCTCGTGCGTGCGCTGCGTCACCGAATAACTCATCACGCCGTAGATACCGGCCGCCGCCAGCAGCAGCGCGATACTCGCGAAGATGCCAAGCAGCAGCGAATTAAAACGCGGCTGAGCCGCCGCCTCGCTGACGATCTGCTCCATCTTCCTGACTTCCGCGACGGGCTGCGCCTTGTCAACCTGACGCACAGCTTCATGCACCGCAGGGATCAGGCTCTCCGGCTCGACCTGCGAACGCACCACGAAAGACATGCCCGCGAATGGGTCTTGCATGTACGAAGTATAAATCTCCGGCGTCGGCTCCGCGTTCAGCTCAAGACTTCTCACGTCTGCGACCACGCCCACGATCTCAAACCAGATGGGCTGACCGTCTGGCCTTGTCCCGCCGAAGTTGATCTTCTTGCCGAGGGGGTCTTCGCCCTCGAAGTCTCGCCGCACGAGCGATTGATTGACGAGGACGACGAGCGGAGACGATGCATCGTCGTGGGCGTCAAAGGAGCGCCCCTTAAGGACAGGCGCATTCACCGCGTGGAAGTAATCCGGGCTGACGTTGCGATAATTAACGCCCGGCCATTTGTCCTGCGTGAGCAACGGGCGACCTTCAACCCTGAAGGCTGTCGTCGGCCCCTTCACGAGCGGCAGCGTGTTAATCATTCCAACGGAGTCAACGCCCGGCAACGTCTTAATACGTTCGGCGACCTGACTGTAGAAGTTGATGTACTGCGGGTCTTCGCGAAAGTTCGCGCCCGAAGGCGTCAGCCTGAACGTCAACAAGTTTTGCGGGCGGAAGCCCAGCTCGACCGCTTGCAAACGCAGAAAACTGCGGAACAGTAGCCCCGCGCCGATGAGCAACACCAAGGAGAGCGCAACCTCTGAGACGATCAGCAGCGAGCGCACGCGATTGCGACTCCTGCCGCCCGTCGAGCCGCGCACGCTTTCCTTGAGCGATTCGTTAACGTCAGGATTCGTGGACTGCAATGCCGGCACAAGTCCAAACACGATTCCTGTGACGAGCGACACCAGCAACGTGAACCCAAGGACACGCAGATCAATGCCTATGTCCTGCGCTCGCGGGAAGTCAACGGGCAGCAGTCTGCGCATCAAGTCCACGCCCCACCAACCCAGCAGTAGCCCGACCATGCCTGAAAGAAGCCCAAGCAATACGCTCTCGACGAGTAACTGCCGGACGAGGCGCAGTCGCGTCGCTCCCAGCGCCAGGCGGATGGCGATCTCCTTGTGACGAGCAGCGGCGCGCGACAACAACAGATTCGCCACGTTCGCGCACGCGATCAACAGCAGGAGAGCCACCGCCCCCAGCAACAACATCAGCGCCATACTGCTCTCGCCAACGAGGTGTGTTTGCAGCGAAACCACTCTGTCGAACCGTTTGTTATTCGTCTCAGGATACTGCTGCCGCAAGCGTGCCGTAATCGCCGTCATCTCGTCGTGCGCCTGTTTGACAGACACGCCAGGCTTGAGCAACGCCACCGCGCTCAGAAAGCCGAATCCGCGCGCACGCTGTATATCCATCTGCGGGCCGAGCGTCGGGACGAGTTGATACGGCGGAATCCAAACTTCAGTGCGGTCAGGATACTGAAAGCCAGCGGGCGCGATGCCGACGACCGTGTACGGCTGACCGTCGAGCATAATGCTCTGGCCTACGAGCGAAGGGTCGCCGCCGAAATGTCTCTGCCAGAGTCCATAACTGAGAACAGCGACGGCGTCGTGTCCCGCGCGTTCTTCGTCAGGCAGGAAGAAACGTCCCATTTGCGGCTGAAGGCCGAAGACCTGAAAAAAGTTTGCCGAAGTCATGGCGAGATTGATTCGCTTCGACTCGTCTGCGGCAGAGAGGTTGGAGGTGCGCGCGTGGATCGCTGCGAGGTGTTCAAAACTCTTGCTCTCTGCGCGCCAGTCAAGGAAATTCGCCGGGGTGACTTGAACACGGCTTCCCTTCTCATTGAGTTCTTCAATGGCCACGATGCGCTCTGCGTTCGGGTACTGCAAGGGGCGCAGCAACACCGCGTTAACGACAGAGAAGATGGCTGTGTTCGCGCCGATACCGAGCGCGAGAGTAAAAATGGCGATGACAGCAAAGAGCGGACTCTTCCTCAGCATTCGCGCGGCGTATCGCAAATCCTGAAAGGTGGTTTCCACGACCGGAAGGCTGCGACGTTGACGATACTTTTCTTTCACCTGCTCGACTCCTCCAAACTTTCGCAGGGCTGCAAAGCGAGCCTCTTCCGGGCTCATTCCCTGCTGCACATGCTCCTCTATCTGCATTTCCAGATGAGAGCGAATCTCCTCTTCCAGCTCACGGTCAAGCCGTCGCTTCATAGACACTGCGCGTAAACGGTGGGCCAAGACTCTGAGCCAGCTCATAAGCTTCCTTCGGGGTGTTCGAGAAACCTGATCATGATGGCGGACGTTTGCCGCCAGTTGTCGATCTCCGTGGCGAGCTGCTTGCGGCCCTTTCGCGTGATTGAGTAATACTTGGCGCGCCGGTTGTTTTCCGATACGCCCCACTTACAAGCAACCCAGCCCTTCTGTTCCAAATACAAAAGGGCCGGATAAATCGTTCCTTGATTAAGCTGAAGGAGGTCGCCGCTGATCTGTTCAATCCGTCGGGCGATGCCATAACCGTGCAGCGTACCCAGCGTGTCCAGAGTTTTCAGAATCATCAGGTTCAGAGTGCCGGGCAAGACTTCATTCTTATTCTGTTCCATACTCACTCCTGTAGGTCATCAACACAAGCATAGCGCGCTTCCTGTAGGTAGTCAACACAAAAGTTCTCGATACCATCTACCGAGGTAAAATCGACTCAGGGGTTTCCCACGCCGACAGGTATGGACTAAAGAGAATAGAATCCGCTATTTTCATAATCCGTTTAAGAAGAAGCTGCGGCCCGTAGCCAATTTTTGCCACAAAACTTGCTTCGACGGTGTTTTTTAGATAAGCACAACAGCGGGTTCACTTGAAGACTGCCTTTTTATCGGTTGCGCAGGGCGGGAGATCAGGTGGCGTTCAAGGAAATGAACAACTTCAACGAAACAATCCCAAGGAGGCACCATGCTTGAAACTTTATGGCAGGACATTCGATTCGGCGCGCGGATGTTACTTAAAAACCCTGGCTTTACAGTTATTGCGGTGCTCGCCCTGGCTCTCGGAATCGGGGCCAACACGGCCATCTTCTCCGTCGTCAATGCTGTGTTGCTTCGTCCCCTTCCCTACAGCGACCCTGATCGATTGGTGCATGTGCTGCGCACACAGCCGCCCATTATGCGCGGGCCAATCTCTCGCCCGGCCTTTCTTGAATGGAGAGCGCAGCAGAAGGTCTTTCAAGAGATCGCCGCCTACTACTTCGAGACTTATAACCTCACAGGCGTTGAACAGGCAGAGCGTATCAGCGGAGTGCGTGTGACGGAAGGCTTCTTCTCGCTGTTTGGCGTCTCTGCGGCGCAAGGCCGATTCTTTCTTCCGACGGACGATCAGGTGGGCGCTGGTCACACGGCCGTTATCAGTCACGGTATGTGGCAGCGTCGCTTTGGCTCTGATCCTGCGTTAATCGGGAAGACCGTGGCCCTCAACGGCGAGGCTTATACGGTCGTGGGCATTGCCCCGCCCTCTTTCAATTTTCCAGGGCGCACAGAAATATGGATTCCAGCGGTCATCGCTGAGGACAAGAGGGAGCGCGGCACAAATTATCTGAAGATCATAGGGCGGCTCAAAGACGGAGTGTCCGTCGAAGAGGCGCAGGCGCAGATGAACCAGATCGCATCTATTCAGGCGCAGCAATATCCTGAGAATGATACCAACCTGCGTGTCACTATCTCGCCGCTGCTGGAAGATCAGGTCAGAGGGATTCGATCAGTGCTGATGATTCTACTGGGAGCGGTCGGCGTTGTGCTGCTGATCGCATGTGCCAATGTCGCTAACCTGCTGCTCGCGCGCGCGACCTCCAGGCAAAAAGAGATCGCCGTCCGAACAGCGCTCGGCGCAAGCCGCTGGCGTATCATCCGGCAATTGTTGACGGAGAGCACACTGCTTGCACTGCTGGGCGGCGGTCTGGGAATTTTTCTGGCGATGTGGGGCGTTAATCTGCTTGTTTCGCTCGCGCCTTCTAGCATCCCGCGCGTCAAAGAGGTGGGCCTTGATCAATGGGTGCTCGGCTTCACCATGTTGATTTCGGTCTTCACAGGAATTGTCTTCGGTCTCGCGCCAGCCTTGCAGAGTTCCAGAGCCAACCTCAATGAGATGCTCAAAGAAGGAGCGCGGGGAACGGCAACAACCAGCCCGCACAAAGCATGGCTTCGGCGTGCGCTCGTCGTCTCAGAGATCGCGCTCTCGTTTATCCTTCTGATCAGCGCAGGATTGCTGATCGAAAGCATCAGACGTTTGAGCGAGGTCAATCCAGGCTTTAATCCGCAGAACTTGCTGACGGCAAACGTTTCATTCCCGCGT
>DATLMN010000332.1:0-4812 GCA_035537255.1 Pyrinomonadaceae bacterium
GGCAGCGGCGGCACGGAGATGATGAAGGCCATACGCGCCGCGCTCGATCCTTCGGACAAGCAGGATCACATACGCATCGTCTGCTTTATGACGGACGGCTATGTCGGCAACGATATGGAGATCATCGGCGAAGTGCAGAAGCATCCGAACGCGCGCGTCTTCTCGTTCGGCATAGGCAGCTCAGTCAACCGCTACCTGCTCGATAAGATGGCGGAATACGGGCGCGGCGAAGTCGAATACGTCGCTCTCAATGACGACGGCTCAGCCGCCGCGCGTCGCTTTCACGAGCGCGTGCGCAGTCCCTTGCTCACGGACATCTCCGTCGACTGGGCTGGACTTCCGGTCGCGGACGTTTATCCGAAGCGCATTCCCGATCTGTTCAGCGCCAAGCCAGTCATCCTGTCCGGCCGCTACACCGGAACGGGACAGGCGACCATTAAGCTGAAAGGCAAGATGTCCGGTCGCGACTTTGTGCGCGAGATTCCGGTCGATCTTCCTGAAGTGGAAACGCGCCATGACGTGCTCTCTACTCTCTGGGCGCGCACGCGCATAGACGACCTGATGAGCCAGGACCTTGAAGGCATACAGGCCGGTCATGCGCGCGTGGATGTGCGCGAGACGATCACGCAGCTCGGTCTCGAATACAGACTGATGACGCAGTTCACTTCGTTCGTCGCCGTCGAAGAGATGACGATTACGGACGGCGGACAGCCGCGCCGCGTCGAAGTGCCAATCGAGATGCCCGAAGGCGTCAGCCGCATGGGCGTATTCGGCGAAGATGAAGAGCAGAAGGCAGCCGCATCGCCAATGCCGCAGGCCCAAGGTCTAAGCATGATTGCCAATGGCAGAGGCGCTGTCGGCGGCGGTGGAGGCGGTGCGCCCGGTCAGCCGGTCCTTGCTCGTCGCAGGGCGGAGAAGTCCGCTACCACTCCCAAAATCGCGCCGTCCACAAACAGACAGTTTCGCACAATGACGGAGACCGACGCCGTCGCAGTCCGTGAGCCGTCAGCGAAAGAGCGCAAGGAGCAAGAGCTTCTCGCCAAGCTGCATCCCTCAATCGCCGCGCTCGTCGAGCGTTTGAAGAAACGTGGCTCGCAGGCCACTGCGGACGAAGGAAAGTTTGTCCGTGACGGCAAGGCCGAGCTGCAAATCTGGCTCACAGACAAGTCACCCGACACCATCGCCCAGCTCAAGAAACTGGGATTCGAGATCGTGCTTGATCCGACGACCTCGAAGATGGTCATCGGTCGGCTGCCGATTGAAAAACTGGCCGCACTCGCCGAACTCAAAGCGGTACGCTACATCGCACCGCAAGAGCAGGGATGAGGGCGGAGGGATGAGGGATGAAAGGGTTTGAGTGATTGATTCAGGTAAGCACTGGCTCAATCATTCATCCCTCATCCCTCATCCTTCATCCCTCATCCTTCATCCCTTATACTCATAAAGCCTTTGTAGGAGATCAGGCGTCCCGTCAGCGGGTGAGAGACTTCGACGGAAATATGCGTTGAGTTTTCGTCCGTCAGGGCTGATTCGCGCGCGGCGATGCGCGGCGCGAAAGAGCGCGGCAACGGCAACCTGATTGGCCCAAGCCGCAGCGCCGTCCCGGTATGCCTGTAGTAAAGCGCGCCTCCCGCCACTTCCAGCCTGTAACGAACTTCCGTTGGGCCAATGCGCTCGATGAGCTGACCGTCAACGCCTGCCCATTGCTCCGTCACGAGTGTTGTGTCCGTGCCGAAGGTTCTGGCCCAACGCTCGCCGCGCGCGTGCGTTGTGACTGCGAGATGAACGGGAACGTCCGCACCCGCCGAAGGAAGTCGCATCAAACGCGCTAAGGCGCGCGCCGCAATGCTCTCGCCACGACGGACTGTGAATCTTCCCGTCGCCCGCACATTCCCCTTATGAAGTCGCTTGACGGGCTCGCTCAAATTGGCCCATGCGTCCGGCCCGACCATGCGCGGGTAAAGCGTCTCCGTCTGTGTTGTCTGAATCTTCTTCAATCTTCCGGGCCTGCTGAAGTGCGGTATGCGTGCGCGCTCTGGCGCGTCGTACGAGGACAATAATGCTGCTGCGATGATCCATCATTATTGATTTGCTATGCAAGCCTGATGCGCGCCGGGCGTTCTAGTCTCTGAAAGAACGCGACTCGTAATCGGAAGCGTCCTTCGCCACGGCCTCGTTCATCACAAAAATTGCGTCTGGAGGAAATCATCTGATGTTACGCCTTATACGTTTGAGCACAGCATTACTACTCTCCGTTTGTCTGTTCGCCGCGAGCGTGGCGGCGCAGACCACTTTGACGACGACTGCCAAGGATCGCCGCAGCGTCAACGTGACGATCTATAACTCTAACGTCGGCCTTGTGCGCGAGACGCGTATGCTACAGCTTCCCGCAGGGCGCACGGCTTTGCGCTTTGCCGATGTCGCCGCGCAGATTCGCCCGGAGACTGTTCATCTGGCTTCGCTCACGGACGCCGCGTCGCTCAATATACTCGAACAGAATTATCAGTATGATCTGTTGAATCCGGCGAAGCTGATGGATAAGTACGTTGGCCGCGAAGTAACGCTCGTGCTCCGCCGTTATGAGAACAGCACGGAGATTCTCACGCCTGTGCAGGCCGTCCTGCTCTCTAACAACAACGGCCAGGTCTGGCGCATCAATGGTCAGATCGTCATCAACCCTTCGAACATCGTCGAGACGCGCTTTCCCGATTTGCCGCAGAATCTGGTCGCCACGCCGACGCTCGTCTGGGATGTCGAAAACCGCGCGAGCGCGGCGCAAACCGTCGAAGCCAGTTATCTAACCGCAGGGATGAACTGGGAGGCGGATTACGTGCTGGTCGTCGATGCGAACGATACGCGCGGCGACTTGCAGGGATGGGTGACGCTCGTCAACACCAGCGGCGTCGGCTTCGATGATGCCAGATTGCAACTGGTCGCGGGCAATATCAATCGCGTCGTTGACAGTGATGATCTGCGCCGCAGGGCTGGCATCAGAGAAGACATGTTGCCCGCATCTAGAGCCCCACAGTTTCAGGAGCGAGCCTTTTTTGAATATCACCTCTACACTTTGCAGCGCCCAGCTTCGATTCGCGAGCAGGAGACCAAGCAGGTCTCGCTGCTCGAAGCCGCAGGCTTCAAGGTCGCCAAAGAGTTCGTCATAGACGGTTTGCCGGAATACTATCGCAGCTACAACAGTCCGGGTCAGGTCGTGCCGCAGAAGGTCGGCGTCTTTATGCAATTTCGCAACTCTGCGGCGAATCATCTGGGCATGCCTCTGCCCGCCGGAACGATTCGCCTCTACAAAAAAGACGAGCAGGGCGGACAGCAATTCATCGGCGAAGACCGTATAGAGCACACGCCAAAGGACGAGGACATACGCGTCAAAGTCGGCGATGCTTTCGACATCGTTGCCGAACGCAAGCAGACCGACTACAAGGTGATTACGAGCACCGTCTACGAATACGCTTACGAGATTACGATTCGCAATCACAAAGATGTGCCCATCAGCGTGATCGTCAACGAGCGGATAGACAGCGACTGGCGTATGATCTCTTCAAACTTCCCGGCGGAGAAAACGGAAGCCTTCGCCGCGCGCTTTCGCGTCCCCGTCGCCAAAGACGGCGAAACCAAACTCGTCTATCGCGTGCGCGTCAAATACTAAAGACGGTGGGCGCTGACGTGCTCGCGGGTGAAAGCAACGCTATTGACAGCCTCACGGGGCATCTGATACACACGCGCCACTGTATGGCTACACAGTGGCGCGTGTGCGCTTTGAGACGGGCCAAGAACATGAGGGCTTCATTTTACGTCTGAACCGTAAGGAGCATCAAAGATGAGAAAAGTTTGCATCCTGCTATTTGCTTCGCTGGCGCTCGCGGCGTCCGCCTTGGGCCAATCAGCGCCGACCAACCAGCCAGATTCACCAAGGATCAAGCCGCCGACGGCGACCTCTACGGGCGGATCATCCTCTAGCGATAACCCTGTGGAAGCGATGCTTATCGCCAGAGAGAAAGAGGCCTGGGAACAGATCAAGAAAAAGAACGGTCAGGGCTTCTCCGGTTATCTAGCAGAAGACCAGATATATGTCACTAAGGACGGCGTGCATTCAAAAGCCGAGACGGTGAAAGGTGTCGTAGAGGCTGGCCCGACGGAGATCGCTTTTAGCGACTGGAAAGTAGTAATGATCGACAAGGATGCCGCCATCGTCACTTACACGACGAAGGTGGGGGCGGCAATGGCCTGCGGCCCTGAGCCCATGACACAACGCGAAAGCACCGTATGGGTCAAGCGCGGCGGCAAATGGCTCGCCATCTTTCATCAGGACACACCAGCCGGAAGCGGCGGCATGTAAGCGCGAGCGAAACACACTCTTTCAGCGCAAATTCAATTGCCTCTATGGAAGTGGGCCAATCACCACAGAGGCACAGAGACCACAGAGGAGGCACAGAGAAAACAAACAAGTCTCTGTGTAATCTCCGTGTCCTTTGTGTCTCTGTGGTGAGCCACGACGTTCCTGACATTCAATTGAAAACTGATACAGTGTGCGGAACGGACTAGCCGAAGTTGTGCGGTGTGAATATGGCCGCACGATCCTGTCCGCATCTCTTTACCTTCCGGGCTCTCTTTTCTCTCTGCAAAGGCTGCTATAATCAGGAGCAAAAAAGGGGAGCAAGACTGGAATTGGCTAGAGGGTGGGAGAGCAAGGCTGTTGAAGATCAGATCAACGAGGCGGACGAGCGCGCGCGGCGCTTAGAGTCTGCGACGGATGATTTGTCGCCGCAGGAGCGCGCACGCCGCCAGCAACTGGAATCC
>DATLMN010000333.1:0-2659 GCA_035537255.1 Pyrinomonadaceae bacterium
AAAGCTTGAAAGCCTCTCGCGCGATGAGGTGCGCGCCCTGATCGAAGCGCGCGGCGGGCGCGTCACCTCCACCGTCAGTAAGAAGACCGATTACGTCGTCGCGGGCGAAGACGCCGGATCGAAGCTCGATAAAGCGACGGCCCTCGGCCTGCGCGTGATAGATGAAGCCGCGCTCAGGGAAATGCTCAAATGACTTTGGAGAAACAAATGGCAATGACTGAACAGACAGATAAACTCGAACTCGTGTATACGCTGCTGTGCGACGACGTGCGGCTGGAGGCCGGTAATAAGCTTTCGTTTATTGGCGTCTTTCAAAACATCCTCGTGCAGCAGTTGCCCATCTCTCTCATCAAGTTTGCCGTCGTCAATCACTGGCGAGGCGAAGGGGCCTTTCTTTCGGAGGTGAGGATTCTGACGCCGGACCGCAAGCAACCCGTCGTCGTCTCGCAGCCGACGCGCTTTGAGATCGCGCCCGGAGGCTTTGCCGACAACATCAGCTTCTTCGTCAACGTAACGTTCACAGCCCCCGGCGACTACTGGGTGCAGACGCTTATTGACTCGACCCTCTTTAACGAACAAACACTGACGGTCGCCGACGCGCGCTCGACACAAAGCGCAGAGTCCGCCTCCGACGCCATCAACTGAAGCAGGCAAAAGTAAAAAGGCAAAAGTTTAAAGGAGGCGACTCCCTCTTCACTTTTGCCTTTTATTCATCTAATGCGGATGAGTGGACTTGAACCACCACGGTATCGCTACCACAGGCTTCTGAGACCTGCGCGTCTGCCAATTTCGCCACATCCGCTGAAGGCTGTTTTGAATATACGGGCGCAGGCTTTAGGGTGTCAAGAAGGCGGAAAGCCACAACCGGGCCTTCCGCCGTCCACTTCGGCAAACGGTTACGGGCGGCCCAAAATATCGCTCAGGATATCGCGAGCGCGGCTGCGGCCCGTGCCGTTCACGCTGCGATTCCGGTAGCCTTCCTCATAGCCGCGACGAAATCCTTCCTGAAAGTAACGACGATATAACTCGCGGTCGCCGTAGCCACTGCGATAACCGCCCGTCGCGTTGCGATAGCTGTTGTGATCGTCGTAATCGTAGCCTCTGTTGCTGCGGCTGTCGGAGCGTCCGGCCTGATAGCCCTGGCGGTAGCCGTTCTCCACGGCCTGCTGCTGAATGTCATTGCTGTCATAGCGGCCATTGCGGTCGCGATGACGATTATAGTCATCGTCGTCGCGGTTTCGGCTACGCCGGTTGCGACGGTAATCGTCATCGTCGTCGTAGCGGTCGTCGTCATCGTAGCGATCATCGCGGTCGGTGCGAGGCCCGCGCCCGTCCACACGCCCGTCGCGCGCATCGTGGCAGTTGATAAATTTGTCGCACTTATCACCACGACCCCGCCCGCGCCCGCGTCCCTGACCCTGCGCCATGGAAGGCAGTGCCATGGCTATCATGAGCGCGAAGAAAGCGACCCACAGTGCCGTGTGCCTGCCGTTTTGTCCAGTCATAATTTAATCCTCCCGTAGTTTGCCGCAAACGCACTTGAGCGTGCGATTTATCAAGAAGTCGTTGAGTGGAAAATAGTTTCCGGGGCGGGAATAGGGCAACAATCGCTATGCCAGAGGCTCGAAGACTGTTAAGTCGTTGAATGTGCGTACGAAAAGCTTAAAGAATGAACTATCGCCATACGAAAACGTAACAGTGTAGAACCGTACAGTATGCAATATCGTTACAGTCCATAGGATTTCCACGCGACTTGGCCTCGCCGGGCGCGGTTGCGGGCCAGCCGAAGCGATTGTTATAGTTGATTATATTTCTTTCGGATTAGATTCCGTTGCCTGCCGGGCCCGACAAGGGCTCGAACATCTGAAGAATTGCGAGGAGAGACACAAATGATTTCCCTGAAGAGCTTCTACACTTACGCCTTGGCACTGATGCTGCTTGTCCTCTGGGCCGCCGCGCCCGCGTCGGCGCAGAATCCCGCGGCTGTGCGCCTGCCGCGCCCAAGCCAGAAGGCCAGCGTGATGCAGACCGTCGGCGTCACAGACATCACGATCACCTACAGTCGTCCCGGTGTGAAGGGACGAACAATCTGGGGCGACGCGCCCGCCGCCGTCGCGACCGGCACGGCGACGCTTGACGATTCCAGAACTCGCCTCAAGGACGCTCCCATAGTGCCTTACGGTCACGTGTGGCGCACGGGTGCGAACGAGGCGACCACCTTTACAGTGACCGACGACGTTTTGATTAACGGACAGAAACTCGCAGCCGGAACCTACAGCCTGCACACCATCCCGGGCAGAGACGAGTGGACGATCATCTTCAACTCGGACGCGGGCCAGTGGGGCAGCTTCACTTACGACGAGAAGAAGGACACCCTGCGCGTCAAGGCCAAGCCGCAGATGGTTCCCGACAATCAGGAGTGGCTGCAATACAGCATCCCCGAAGTGACGCCGACTTTGGCGAAAGTCGCCATACGTTGGGAGAGGATAATCGTACCCTTCACGGTCGAGGTGCCCAACGTCGAAGCGCTCATGCGTGCCAAGGTTGACGCGGCCATCGCCGCCAACCCGACGGAGTGGAGCATTCCATTGCAGGTCGCCAACAAGTACGCCAATGACGAGAAGTTTGACGAGGCGCTGCGCTGGGCCGATCAATCCAT
>DATLMN010000334.1:0-22063 GCA_035537255.1 Pyrinomonadaceae bacterium
GAGCTGCGCGACTTGAGCAAGCAGTACAACATGATGACGCCGGCGCAATTGAAAACCCTGACGCCGGACTTCTCATGGCCCGACTACTTCAAGGGCATTGGCGCGCCCAATATGGCGCAGATCGATGTCGCGCATCCTGAATTTTTTCAGGCCGTCAATAAGATGATGTCGGATGTCCCGCTCGCAGACTGGAAGACCTATCTGCGCTGGCAACTGGTGAACGCTGCCGCGACCGCTCTCTCTTCGCAGTTCGACAACGAGCACTTCGACTTTTTCAGCCGGACGCTGGAAGGTCGCAAGGAGCAGTATCCGCGCTGGCGTCGTTGCGTCTCCGCGACGGATGCCAATCTGGGCGAAGCCCTTGGCCCGGTCTACGTCGCCAAAGCTTACACTCCGGAAGCTAGGGCGCGTATGCAGACGATGATTAACAACCTCATCACGGCCTTTCGCGAGCGGCTCTCTAAGCTTGACTGGATGAGCGACAAGACGCGAAGCGCAGCCATTGCCAAGCTAGACGCCTTCAAACAAAAGATCGGCTATCCGGACAAGTGGATAGACTACTCCGCTTTCAACGTCACGCGCGATTCTTATCTTGAGAATGTGCTGCGCTCCGGCGCATTCCAGCAAGCGCGCGATCTGAACAAGATCGGCAAGCCCGTTGATCGCACCGAGTGGGGACTGACGCCGCCGACCGTCAATGCCTACAACAACTGGCTCTATAACGAGATCGTTTTTCCTGCGGGTATCCTGCAAGCGCCGTTCTTCAGTCAGGAAGCGGACGATGCGATCAACTACGGAGCCATCGGCGCGGTCATCGGCCACGAGATCACGCACGGCTTCGACGATCAGGGCGCGAAGTTCGACAAGGAAGGTAATCTACAGAACTGGTGGACGCCCGAAGACATGAAGAACTTCGAGAAACGCTCCGAATGCATCATCAACCAGTTCAGCGGCTACGAAGTGGAGAAGGGTCTCAACATGCAGGGCAAGCTGGTGGCAGGCGAATCCATCGCCGATCTGGGCGGCCTCTACGTGGCTTACGATGCTTTCCAGAAATCATTGCAGGGCAAGCCGCGCCCGGCAAACATCGGCGGCTTTACGCCCGAGCAGCGTTTCTTTCTGGGTTGGGCACAGGTCTGGGCCTCCAAGGCCAGGCCGGAGTTTGAGCGGCTGATAGCGCAAAGCGACCCGCACCCGATCTCACGTTTTCGCGTCAACGGGCCGCTCTCGAACATGCCAACGTTCGCCACGGCCTTCCAGTGCAAGGCTGGCGATCAGATGGTCAGACCACAGACAGACCGCTGCCAGATATGGTAGGCGATTGAGAGAGCAAGCGATGAGGTAGAGGAATGCGCACACGCGCGCTCCTCTGCTTCATCAAAAGTTTTTCAAATAATGACAGCCGCCTTCGCGGGCGGCTGTTTTTCTTTCAAGCTGCATTCACTTTAGCCGCCTGCCCAGACCCGTCTACACAGGGCTAACCTCCATTCACTGCAATCTTTCGGCGGCTCACTGCAAACCTGTGCCGCGCTCAACTAAAAGAGCGTATAACGTGTCGATCAATCTGGCCGCCTGCACGGTCATCAAGATCGTCTGACAGGAAGTAACAATGCTTCCCTTTAAGACTGAATAGCTCATATCTAAAAGTCAATTCCGGCAAGAAGCTAAAGCGCGAGGTGTCTGGATGGAGAAACAGGATCGTCAAAGCGTTCTTTTCTTTTTGGAATCGCTCGGACAGGATATTCGCTACGGCATCAGGGTGCTGTTGAAGAACCGTGGCTTTACGCTGGCGGCCGTCATCACGCTAGCCCTTGGGATCGGCGCGAACACGGCCATCTTTAGCGTGATCTACGGCGTGCTGCTCAGGCCGCTGCCCTATCGCGACGGCGAGCAACTGGTCGTCGTGCATCAGCAGGCGCGGCTCGCCAAAGTCGAAGACATGGGCTTTTCCGCCAAAGAATTTTTCGATTATCGCGATCAGAACAAGACTATGGAATCCGTGGTCGAGCACCACTCTATGAGCTTTATACTCTTCGGCAGAGAAGAGCCAGAGCGTGTCCAGACAGGCGTCGTCTCAGCAAACTTTTTCGAGGTGCTAGGCGTCAAGCCGATCCTCGGCAGAACCTTCACGCCCGAAGATGAAAAGCCCGGCTCTGATGCCGTCCTCATCCTCAGCAACAAATACTGGCAACAGAGTCACGGCGGCGATCCCAACATCGTCGGAAAAGTTTTCCGCATGAACAACCGCGCGCACGTTGTCATCGGAGTGCTGCCGTCGATTCCGCAGTACCCGTCCGAGAGCGACGTGTATATGCCGACCACACAATGCCCTTTCCGCTCCGCTCAAACCTTTATCGACAATCGCAATGCGCGGATGATGACCGTCTTCGGTCGTCTCAAGCCCGGCGTCCCGCTCGAACAGGCGCAGGCAGACTTGAGTACCATCGCTTCTAATTTAGAGTCGGCATATCCGGATTCGTATCCGAAGAACGAGGGCTACGCGGCGCAGGTCGTGCGGCTCGACGACGAATTGACGCGGCGCGCTCGCCCGACGTTTCTGATTCTGCTGGCGACCGCAGGGCTGGTGCTGCTGATCGCCTGTGCCAACGTGGCGAATCTCTGTCTGGCGCGTGTGCTTCAACGTCAGCACGAAGTGGCGATGCGAACGGCGCTGGGCGCAAGCCGCGCTCGTTTGATTCGCCAACTGTTGACGGAAAGCATACTGCTCTCGCTGATCGGCGGCGCGCTGGGATTGCTGATTGCCTATTGGGGTTTGCCGCTGCTCGTGACCTTTGCCGCGCGCTTTACGAATCGCACAGGCGAGATCAGCATAGACTTTTCCGTCCTGCTCTTTACGATGCTCATCTCTCTGGGCACGGGTCTCGTCTTCGGATTGATACCGGCGCTCTCTTTTCGCCAGAACTCTACGCAAAGCCTTGCCGCCACACTCAAGGAGGACAGCGGTCGCTCTACTTCCGGTGGAAAGAACCGGTTGCGCAGTCTGCTGGTGGTGACGCAGGTCGCCATCTCTTTCACGCTCCTGATCGCCGCAGGGCTGATGATGCGCAGCCTGCTTAAGCTTCAGCAGGTCAACCCGGGCTTTAATCCTGAAAAGGTCGTGGTCATGCGGCTCGCGCCGAACTGGTCCAAGTACACTGCCAATACGCATTACAGCGGCTTTTATAAACGGCTGCTGGACAGCGTAAAGCAGCAGCCGGGCGTGGAAGCGGCGGCCATCGCTTCGACTTATCCGCTCAATCCTGCGGGCCTCACGCGTGGGCCCAACAACGTCAGTATTATTCTGGAGGGCCATCCTCTGAGCGAAGGACAGCTCGCACCGCAGGTTGATCCGCGCGCCGTGAGCCCGGACTATTTTCGCACGATAGGGACTCCGCTAATCAGCGGGCGCATGTTTACGGACGCCGACGACGATAAAGCGCCGCCCGTCTCCATCGTCAACGAATCGACGGCGCGTCACCGCTGGGGGAAAGAAGACCCCGTCGGAAAACGCGTCTCGTTCGATAACGGGCAGACTTGGGTGACTATTGTCGGCGTCGTGGGCGACGTGAAGCAGTACGGCCTTGACCGCGAGGCTGCGGACGAAATCTATGGGCCCGTGGCGCAACTCTCCTTCGGCGGTTTCCTGCTGGTCAAAACCATGTCAGACCCGACCAGTATGTCCAGACTGATGCGCAACACCGTGCATCAGGTTGATCCGGACACGGCGGTCGATCAGGTCAGGACGCTGCAACAGGTCAGAGACGATTCGGTCGCATCGCCGCGCTTGACAGCACTGCTGCTTGGACTCTTCGCAGTGCTCGCGCTTATTATCACGGCGGCCGGCATCACGGGTGTGATGGCACTTTCCGTCACACAGCGGACGCGCGAGATAGGGATTCGCATGGCCTTGGGCGCGACACGCGGGCGGATTCTGACGATGGTGATGCGACAGGGAATGACACTGGTGCTTTTGGGTCTGGCGTTTGGCGTCGCAGGAGCGCTTGTGCTCAACAGGTTGATCTCAAGCTTGTTGTTCGCCACGCCCGGCGCAGACCCTTTGACCTTCGCCGTAGTCTCTTGCCTGTTGATGCTGGTGGCGGGGGCTGCCTGTTTGATTCCGGCCCTGCGAGCCACAGGCATCGACCCACTGCTGGCCCTGCGCAGTGAGTAGCTCGACAGATAGTAGTGGGCCAATATGAAGTTGAGCGTAGCGGAAGGTGGTATTCACCACAGAGGCACAGAGGACACGGAGATGACACGGAGGCTTGAATCATTTCTCTGTGCCTCCTCTGTGCTCTCTGTGTCTCTGTGGTAAGTTTCAATATAGCCGCACACTCAATATATCGAAACCGACACACCATCCATCATTTCGATTTCTCAAAGCTCATTCGGTATTTGCCTGTATAATAAAAAGCAATGAAAGGTGCGAGTGCCATAACTTATAACGCAGAGTCTGAAGACTCTACGAAGTTCAGGATTGATTGGCTGAAGTGGGCGATCTTTTTTGGATTCTGGACGCTCTTCGGTTTCCTGAATGCCAATCAGACCTATTTCGAGATGCGCCACACGCCCGGAATGCATCATTCCTGGTGGCGTATAGCTTTCTGGCAACTGCTTGTCTGGAACGCATGGGGCGCGCTCACGCCAATCATTCTCAGTCTCGGTCGAAGATTCCCTGAAAGGCGCGCGTCGTGGCTCAGGGGCATCCTCATTCATCTGCCAATCAGCGTGATCGTCGCCGCCTTTCACGTCGCCGTCGCAACCTATTTGAGAATCCTGATCGAGCCGTTCGACGTGTGGAGCGATACGCGCCCGTTCCTTCTACAGTACGTCGACGGATTGCGCGGCTTTTTCCTGTTCGACTTTTTCGTCTACTGGGCCATTCTGGGCGTCGGCTACGCCTTCGATTATCGCGACCGCTACAGGGAACGCGAGGCGACCGCCTCGCAGCTCAAGGCGCAACTGGCGCAGGCGCAGTTAGAGTCGCTCAAGATGCAGCTTCATCCGCATTTTCTTTTTAATACTCTGCACGCCATCGCCGCGCTGGTGCGAAGTAACGAGCGCCAGCCCGCCGTTAATATGATCGCGGGCTTGAGCGACCTGCTGCGCCGCGCGCTTGAAAGCGCAGACGAGCAGGAAGTGCCGCTTAGCGAAGAGATCAAATTCGTCGAGACCTATCTGGATATTCAGAAGGTACGCTTTTCTGATCGGTTGCGTGTGCGTATGGAGCTTGCAGAGGAAACGCTCTCTGCGCAAGTGCCGAACCTGATCCTACAGCCACTTGTCGAGAATGCGATTCGACACGGCATCTCGCTCAACGATTCCGCAGGGCTGGTGGTCATCACGTCGAAACTACAAAACCGTATGCTGCACATCAGCGTTTGCGATGATGGGCCGGGACTGCAATCCGGCTGGCGCATGGAAGAGAGCGAAGGCATAGGGCTCTCCAACACCAGCGAGCGACTAAAATTTCTCTACGGGACTGAGCACCGTTTCGAACTGCGCAATAACGAAACGGGCGGCGTGACCGCAAAGCTTGTCATCCCTTTTCGCACGAGCGCGGATGCGACCACGGGCCAATGACGACAGAGCCCAAGAAGTTCAAAGCTTTAATCGTCGACGACGAGCCGCTGGCCCGGCGCACGATCAAAGCCCTGCTCGAAGATGATTCGTCCATGCAGATCATAGGCGAATGCGGCAGCGGCCCTGAGGCCGTCAACTTTATCCGCGAGCAGCCGCCGGACATTTTATTTCTGGACATACAAATGCCCGGCATGAACGGCTTTGAAGTGCTCGCCAGCATCGATCACGACAAAATCCCTGCGGTCGTTTTCGTCACGGCCTTCGATCAGTACGCGTTGAAGGCTTTTGAAGTACACGCACTGGATTATCTCTTGAAGCCGTTTACCGATCAGAGGTTTAAGGAGACGCTGCGTCAGGCCAAGACCAATGTCGAGATGAAGGA
Source organism: Pyrinomonadaceae bacterium (assembly GCA_035537255.1). GTDB lineage: Bacteria > Acidobacteriota > Blastocatellia > Pyrinomonadales > Pyrinomonadaceae > DASQYE01. The sequence continues at coordinate 5,966 of DATLMN010000334.1, forward strand.
GATGAACAGGCTCAGTAAAAGCCTGATGGCGCTGCTCAAAGAACACGCAGGGCTTCAAACGGACACACGGAAGCGAAAGAGCTATCTGTCCAGGTTTATGATTAAGCTGGGCGGTCGAGTAGTTTTCATCAACGCAGCGGAGGTGGACTGGATCGCAGCGGACAACTACTACATCAAGCTTCACGTGGGCGGCAAGTCTCACCTGCTGCGGATCAGTATGAACGAGCTGGAGGAAAAGCTCGACCCGGAAAAATTTCTGCGCATACATCGCTCGACCATCATCAACTTCGACCGCGTCAAAGAGCTGCACCAGAATCCTAACGGCGAGTACGTCGTCGTCTTAAAGAACGGCACGGAGCTAAAGCTCAGTCGCAGTCGTCGCGAGCGCCTGATGGAACTCCTCATGCACAACCACGATTAGCGTATACGACCCGCACCGTCAGATAAGCAGTCGGATTACACAACATCTCTTTACCTCCTGATCGCTTTTATCCGTCCGCTGCCTGCCGTTCACAGCAATCTCACACCACTCACTGCAAACCGGAATCCGTGGGCCAAAGGACGGCGTATGCTTCGAGTGAAACCAGAGCCTTCAGAAGGCGTTCGTTCCTGTCAGGCTCTCTTATGCGCTGAAAAAGAAAAGGTAGAAATCAACATGAATGTGTTCACGCTTATTTTCGCTTTATCGTGCCTGACGGGTCTGAGCGTTTTAGCTCAGGACTCCGTCATCGGACGCGGGCACGATTCCGTATCAATCAATATCTCATCGACTCAAACGGGCGCGCCCGTCTTCGATGCGGCTCAAGTTTCTGCGGACAAGGTCGTCATCCGTGAAGCGTGGATACAGGAGATGCCGCCCTCGCAGAAAATCACCGCCGCTTTCATGTTGATCGAAAATCATAACGCAGCGGAGATTTCCCTGCTCTCCGCCAGCACGGACGCGGCTCGCGTCGTAGAGCTTCACGAGATGTTAGTTGAAGAGGGGATGATGCGTATGCGTAAGGTCGATGCGATCAACGTGCCCGCCGGTGGCGTGGTCAAGCTTGAGCCGGGCGGATACCACCTGATGGTGATCGACCTCAATCGAGAGCTTAAAGCGGGCGCACAGGTTCGCGTCACGCTTCAGTTTTCCAACCGCATAGAGAAGACCATCAACGTGCCGGTCAAAAACCGCGAATCCATGTCCGAGGAAGGTGAGGGGAAACAATGATGATGAGTTACAGATCAATAACCTTGTGTGTACTGCTGGCGCTGGCGTTTATTGTCGGCCCTGTTAGTTTTAGTGTCGATGCTCAACTAAAGAGCGCTCACGGCGAACGCACCGGGCTAAGCGGTGGCGAGGGCGCGAATTTTACCTTGACGGATCAGGACGGACGGCCATTTCAACTGAACGGCTTGCGCGGGCGCGTCGTCCTGCTCTTCTTCGGTTATACCTCCTGCCCGGATGCTTGTCCGACGACCCTTTCCAAACTGTCGAAAGTCTATAAGCTGCTCGGCCCGGACAGAGACCGCGTCGTCACGCTCTTCGTCAGCGTCGACCCCGGACGCGATACCCCGCGCGTGCTCAAAGATTATCTCAAGTACTTTCGCGTTAATTCCGTCGGGCTGACAGGAACAAAAGAGGAGATCGACAGGGTCGTCAATCAATACGGCGCGCGATACGAGATCGAGAAATCGGATTCGGCCACAGGTTATCACATCAATCATTCGACAGACCTTTATCTGATCGATCAAAAGGGGGAGGTCGCGCAACGCTTCAAATACGAAGGCGGCACGAAAGAGATCGCGGAAGCAGTACGACGATTGATTCACTAGAAACCGTTTCTGCTTTCTCTTCCGTTAAGTAGCCGGGCAGTAAATCAGTTTCGATATTCGATAAGGAGAATTTTTATGAAGAAAGCTTATCTGATAATGGCACTGCTGATCATCGCGGCGGCGAGCACTTGGAGTCTGGTCGCGATGTCGCAGGCCGGCAAAACCGTTGCGCGCGAAAGTGCTCAGCCAAAGCCAAGGTCTAGGCCGCGAAATCTGGCTATACTCATCTTTGACGGCGTGCAGATCATCGATTACACAGGCCCTTTTGAAACCTTCGGCCACGTTTACAGCAAAGACGGCCCGGCGTTCAATATCTACACGGTGTCGGAGAAAACCGCGCCCATCACGACCGCGATGGGTATGAGCGTCAATCCCAAATATAGTTTTGAGAACGCGCCGAGGCCGGACGTGCTGCTAATACCGGGCGGCGACGTGGAAGGTCAGGTGGCGAATCCTGCGGCCATCAAATGGGTTCAGGAAAAAGCAAGGGATGCAGAAGTAGTTCTATCTGTCTGCAACGGAGCTTTTATTTTAGCTAAAGCCGGACTGCTGGATGGACTGGAAGCGACGACCACCTCCAACCTGATTCCGTATCTGAAAAAGGAAGCGCCGAAGACGCGCGTCGTGGATGACAGGCGCTTCGTGGATAACGGGAAGATCATCACCGCTGCGGGACTCTCTTCGGGGATAGACGGCTCTTTGCATGTGATCGAAAGACTTTTTGGCCGTGGCACGGCGCAGATGGCCGCGCTCGGGATGGAATACAACTGGGACTCTGAATCGAAGTTCGTGCGCGCAGCGCTGGCCGATAAGTACCTGCGGTTCAATTTTGAAATCAAGGTGCGCGAGGACGGGTGGCGTCCGCTCAGTCGAGAGGGAAACACAGATCAATGGGAGAACAGGTGGTTAGTCTCGACGGACATTTCCGCCGCAGAGATTCTCGAAAGCGTCAACAACGCCATCGCGGGTAATAAAACATACGGCGCGTCCTTGAACACAAAATGGGTCAGGCTGAACAACGTTTCAACACGCAGCGACACGCAAAGCCTGTGGCAGTTTACGGATGAAAAGGGCGGCGTCTGGAATGGGACAGTTCGCGTCGAGCCCGTCGCGGGCGAGCGAAATCAGTTTACGCTCTCTGTCAGGATTTCTCGCAGTAGTAGCAATGGTACGGCCAGCGCCCAACTGCCCGCCAGATAAAAGTTCATTCACCACAGAGGCACAGAGGACACGGAGGAAGCACAGAGACTTGAGTATGGCTCAATCCTCTGTGCCTCCTCTGTGCTCTCTGTGCCTCTGTGGTGAATAGCCGCTTCCATCACCCTCAACTTCAAGCTCAGACCCACCACTTTTTCCGCAGGCTTGCTTATTAAAGTCAGAATCGGTCATAGTTGTAGCCCTGAAAATCCAACAAGAGGGGTTAGACATGATGGCTGTACTGAAGTGTGCCGTATTCGTATTGCTTGCCTTTGTTCTCTTGAGTGCAAATGTCCGGGCGCAAGCTCAAGCGCAGCAGCAGCAAAGCACTGACGGGCAAAGCTATCACAGAGTCCTCAGCGCGGATTCTCAACTGACGGGCGTTTACCGTATAGACATTGCGAGCAGCGATAAATTGTATCCCGTCATCGCGGGCGCGACCAGCAATCTTCCCTTCGGAGAGCAGCAACGCTTCTTTATAGATTTGGCTGCGCGACTCACACCACCAGACCTTCTGGCCATCGAAAGACACGGACGCAGTATCACCATCGCATCCTCGCGCGCTCCGCGCATCATTTTCGAGGCCGACGGAACGACGCACGCGGAAAGAGATCAGAGGGGGCGCGTAGTACGCACCAGCGCCTCGCTCAGCGGCGCTCAGCTGATGGTCAATTCCAGCGGCGGGACGCATGATAAATTCGTCGTCACCTTCGAGCCACAGGGTCAGGGCGACCGCTTGCGAGTAGTGCGCCGCATCTATGCCGAAGAACTCAACCAGCCGATAATTATTCAGAGCATCTATAACAGAATCTCCGAAGTGGCCCAATGGAACATTTACGGCGAGCCGCAGACGGCAACAGCAGCAAACAGCAACACCTCAATTCCGGCTCCCGCTGCTTCCACCAAACTCGTCGATGACGAGGCGGAAATACTGCGCCGCGCTTTGAATGAATGGGTGGCCTCGACCAATACTCGCGACATAAACAGATTGACGGCCTTTTACATGACGACGCTGAAAGCTTACTACCTGACGCGCAACGTCGGGCGCTCGTTCGTCAGGCAGGACAAGCTAAGCTCCTTCAGGCGAGCCGATGTCATCAACGTTCGCGCCGACGAGCCGGAAATACTTTTCAGCCATTCGACGGGCACGGCCATTATGAGGTTTCGCAAGAACTACGTGACAGAGACCGGCTTAAGAAAAAAGAGCGGCGAAGTCATTCAGGAGCTGCGCTGGCAAAAAACCCGCGACGGCTGGAAGATAATCAGCGAGCGAGATGTCCGCATCATACGTTGAAGATCGTAGAACTAAGTGCGACTCAATATCAGCACCGCCTGCATAAGCCGGGCGGGTCTCAAGCTTAATCAATACCCGCCCGGCTTATGCAGGCGGTGCTGACCTTCAATTATTTTCCAGATAAAAAATCTGTTAACAGCGGTTCGTACAACTCCGCGTCGCGCTCGCCAGTTTCGATGGTGGCATCAATCAATTCGGGGCGCGTGTAATCCCAACGATGCACAGGCAGCGCCTGGGCCGGGGCTAGATAAAGCCGCGAACCCTGTCTGCCAATCACATGAGACGGGTACGGGCGCGTCAGGAGCACAAGGTTTTGTCTCACTTCAGATATTTCATCTGCGAGGAACGCCGGGGCGTTATCTATGATGCCGCCGTCAAGCAGGCGCTGATTGTTGAAGCGTCCGAGCGAAGTAAACGGAGGCGTGGCCGAAGAAGCGATGATAAGATCGGTCAGTTCTTCCGGCGTTTCACATGCTCGCGCGTCGAAGGCCGCAGCTTTAAAGCCAACGCGTTGTCCAAACGTTGGATGAATCATCTCTTTGCGAAAACGCTTCTCGATATTGTACGCGGAAAGCGCGACGAGGACTGCGGCGAACGCAGGCATTCGCTTTGGGAAGGCTGTCGTCAGGATGAGTATGGGAAAGGGTTGTGCGCGTATGCGCTCTAATCCGTCTTCACTGAAGGCATGAAGCAGCGTGTCGCGATAGATGGGCTCGTGCGGAGTCGGGCGCGCGCCGCGCGCTAGCTTACGCCATTCGAAGTTTCTGGTTATTCCACGACGCCGCTCTTTCCAGAACTCCCCGGCCTGTGTTTCGCGACCGCTTAAGAGAAGAGTTGCGACGCCCGCGCCCGCGCTGCATGTCGCCATCGCGGCGACACGCGGCAGCAGCCGCTCGCGCCAGCGATTCATCAGACCCAACTGGTAAAAGGCGCGGTTTCCTCCACCGGCGAAAGTGATTGCCAGGTCTCTAGCCATGATCTGGAAAGATGCGCAGCATACCAGCCGAAACTGTGAATATCTGGCAGTGTTTTAGTTTGAATAATTGAGTGTGCGGTGTGTTGAGGCTCACCACAGAGACACGGAGGAAGCACGGAGGCTTGAACTATTATCTCTCTGTGCCCCCTCTGTGCGCTCTGTGTCTCTGTGGTGATAGCAATTTCCACCACACTCAAGTTTAAATTAACCGATTACCTAATAATCGTAGACCCAAGATTATTCTCGTCCCGCTTCTTTCATCTCTGCTAAACCTGCGGCTTTCAGTTGCTGATTCAAAGCCGGGATGTCTTGCGACTCGATGGCGCGCCAACGTTCAAACACGGACGCTATTTCGCCTTGAAGCTCCGCGACAGCAGCCGTGGCCTGTGTCGTCGGCGCGACATCCACCTCCTGAAGAACTCCGAAGAGCGTGCGCAGGCGTGTCAACACACCCAGATTGAGCGGTGTGCCCGGACGCAGAGGTGTACTCGCGCCTGTCAGCTCCTGCAACTTTTTACTGAGGGCATCGACCTGCGACGTGACGGCACTGTTAGCTGCGGCGCGCTCTCTGACATTCGCGAGCCTCGCGTTCAGTGCGTTGATACGGTCACTTAATGGTTCGAGTCTAAGACGCTCTTTATACAGCTTCATCGAAAGCTCGAATTGCTGCGCCAGCTCTGCGGTCTTAGTCTTAACGCGCGGGTCCATCTTGACCGTGAGCGGCTGCACGAAACTCTTTCCTTCGACGTTGAGTACAACGGTGTACTGTCCGGGCATCACCCAGGGCGAGGTGGCTTCGGGCGGTGTGTTGCGGTAGACGGCAGAGATCGGATACTCGGGCTTGATGTTCGGCACGGGCTGATAGTACATGTCCCACATAAAGCGATGCATGCCAGGCTGTGCGGAGAGCACCTGCAATGGGCGCAGCCAGTAAGCAGGGATGCTCAGCCTCGGATCAGTAGGCGGCGCAGCGTCTGCGCTTGAATAACGCCTGATGGTCTCTCCCTTGCTGTCTCGTATCTCAAGCGTGACAGGGCCGCTCACAGAGCTGCTCAAGTAATAATCTATGACCGCGCCGTCCGGCGGGTTCTCTCCGGCAGGAACGTCCGGCGGCAGAGGAGTATCGGAATTGGTATTCCAGCGAACGCGCAGCGCCGTCTGCGGGCGAAAGAGAAATGCTTTTGAGGCCAGCACCTTCGCATCGAGTTGTCGCAGCGGCGTAATATCGTCGAGTATCCAGAAGCCGCGACCGTGCGTAGCCGCCACCAGATCATCGTCCTTGACGATCACGTCGCGGACAGACGTGGCGGGCATATTCAAACGCAATGGCTGCCAGTGATCGCCGTCATCGAAAGAGACGTAAACGGCGCGCTCCGTGCCGGCAAAGAGCAGCCCACGGCGAACAGCATCCTCTCGCACGACGTTGACGTTCTCGTTCTGGGGAATGCCGTTTGTAATCTCCGTCCAGCTCTTGCCTGAGTCGCGCGTGCGATAGATATGAGGACGCAGGTCGTCTAGCCTGAGCGTGTTGACGGCGATGTAAGCCGTCCCGGCGTCGAAGTGGCTGGCGTCTATCAGAGAGATTTTTTGCCAGGCGGATACTTGCGTGGGCGTGATGTCCGTCCAGTGAGCGCCGCCGTCAGTCGTCAGATGCACGAGCCCGTCGTCCGTTCCGGCCCAGATACGGTTGATGTCTAAAGGCGAAGGCGCGATAGCGTAGATCACGCCGCGCTGGACGGGCTGCGCGGTTGGTTGCGTGCGGTACTTACCGACAGTTGCCGGAACGTCGAAAGTCTTACGCGCGAGGTCCGGGCTAATCTGTTGCCAGTTCTGTCCGCCGTCTCTGGTCTTCCACAGAGTGTTGGTCGCAAAGTACAGGATGTGCGGATCGACTGGCGAAAAGATGACTGGCTCTGTCCGCAGCATACGGAAATCGGATGAGCGAAACTGGCGCGGCAGGATGTTTTGGGCCTGCGTGGTGCGCCGGTCAAAACGTGTCAGCTTGCCGCCGTAAACAATATCAGGATCAAGCGGGTCTGGCGTAACGTACCCGTATTCTTCCGCGCCGACGGGTCGCCAATCGCGGAAAGTAATCTCTCCATCGCTGCCACGGCTTGAGATGCAGACCGATCCGCTCTCCTGCTGCCCGCTGCACACGCGATACGGAAAAGCATTATCCGCGCTGACGTGATAAAGCTGTGCCGTCGGCTGGTTGTACCAGGAGCTCCAAGTCGCGCCGCCGTTGACGGTGATGACCGCGCCCTGATCGCTGCCGAGCAGAATGATCTGCGTGTTAAAGGGATTGATCCAGATGTTTTGATAATCGTCGCCGCCCGGCGCGCCGCGAATGCCCGTCCAGCTTTTTCCGCCGTCCAGGGATTTCCAGCAGACTATGCTCGCAGAGTAAAGAATGTCCGCGTTCTTCGGATCGAATCTAAGCACTGGCAGATCGCCGCCGCCGATGCGCGTGGCCGGACGATTGTCGTCCGTCGCCAAAGACCAGTTCTCACCCGCATCGTCCGAGCGGTACAAGCCAACGCCCGCGAGTGTGGCGACCGCCGCGAAGAGGCTTCTGGTCTGGCTCGGCGCAATCGCCAGATTGGCCTGAACGATTCCTTCGGGCAGTCCTTTTGTTAATTGCCGCCAGGTCTTTCCACCGTCCGTCGATTTGAAGATGCCGCCGCCAGTCCCGTTCCAGGAGCCGTTCTCCCAAGGCCCTTCGCGCGCCTCCCACAGCGAAGCGTAGACCGTCTCCGTATTCGCAGAATCGATCTGCACATCTGCTCCGCCGGTGTCTTCATCTTTGTAGAGTACTCTCTCGAAAGTCTTGCCGCCGTCGGTCGAGCGATAGATGCCGCGCTCTTCGTTGGGCCCATAGGGATGTCCCGCCACGGCGACGAAAAGGCGATCAGCGTTGCGCGGGTCAACGCTGATCTGCGCGATCTGTTGTCCGTCGCGCAAGCCCAGATGAGTCCAGCTAAGCCCGCCGTCTGTCGATTTATAGATGCCGTCTCCGACAGAGAGGTCTGGGCGATGCAGTCCTTCGCCGCTGCCGACGTAGATGATCGACGGCTTGGAAGGTGCGACGGCGATAGAGCCGATAGAGCCCGTCGGCTGATCGTCGAAGATCGGCGTCCACGTGTGACCGTAATCGGTCGTCTTCCAAACTCCGCCGTTGACCTGCGCGATATAAAAGACGTTGGGCTGTGTCGGCACGCCCGCCACTGCCCGCGTGCGTCCGCCGCGAAACGGGCCGATGCTGCGCCAGTGAAGCGATTGCACAAATTCCTGCGCGAACGGTTGCGCCGTCACTTCACCTTGAGCGCCGAGCACACAGATAAGAAGCAGCACGAGTGCGAAAGAGTTTTTTGATAGTCTCATAATCCAAAGAAAAGAAATTAACAGGGATGGACAGGATAAAAGCCAAGCTCAACAAGATGAGTTGAGCTTTCAAATTTCAGATTGAAAGCACGAATGCTTTCTTCCTGAATTTTTATCCTGACAATCTCTGTCCATCCTGTTTGAAATTGCTTTGGGCGTCTAGCCCTCTTGGCTTGTTACAAACTCTTAAAGTCCGAATGAAAATACTCTCGTCGTCCCTTTTCTATCAAGCAAGGGAGAGACGCAGGGCTCGGCTCACACCAACTCCGCCAGTTCAGACCAGCGGTCTAAATCGGCTGCGAGTTGACGGCCCAAACGCTCTCGTTCCTCGTAGAGTTGATGAACCAGATAGGCGTCGCTGGCGTTGGCTGTCAACTCGCGTTCTATTTCAGCCTGTCGTCGTTCGGCCTCTTCTATACGGGCCTCTAAATCTGCCAGCTCTTTCCGCTCTTTGAAAGATAGTTTGCGTTTTGCCGCCTGCGTCTTTGCGCTCTCCTGTGGCGCTGTCGGTTTCGCCGACGCTTTCTCTGTCGGCGCTACTTTTAAGGCTTCTTTCTCCTCCCGCTGTCGCGTTTCAAGAAAGGCGGAATAATTTCCGGGGTACTGACGCAGGCGGCCACCTTCCTCAAAGCGAAAGATGTGTTCGACCGTGCGATCAAGAAAAAAACGATCATGGCTGACGGCCAGGAGGCTACCACTGAATCCGTCCAGATAATCTTCCAGAGTCGTCATCGTTTGAATGTCCAGATCGTTGGTCGGCTCGTCCAACAGCAGGACGTTCGGCGCGCCCATCAGCACGCGCAGCAGATAGAGCCGCCTGCGCTCGCCGCCGGAGAGCTTACTAATGGGTGCATACTGCATCGCGCCCGTGAAGAGAAATTTTTCCAGCATTTGTCCGGCGGTGATAAATTTTCCGTCCGCCGTTTCGATTCTCTCGGCAACGTCTCGAATATAATCTATGACACGCTGCCCCTCGTCGAGAGCGCGATTCTCCTGATCGTAATATCCGAAGCGAACAGTCTGGCCCACGTCCACAGTACCGCTGTCGGCTGCCAAGCGCCCCGTGATGATCTCAAGCAGTGTGGTCTTGCCCGCACCGTTTGGGCCAATGATGCCTATGCGATCACCAGGCTTAAGCTGGTAGCTAAAATTTTCGATCAGTGTTCTCCCGTCAAAGGATTTAGTGATGTCGCGCAGCTCCAGCACCTTTTTACCGATCCGGCTTGAAGTGACGTTGATGTCCAGCTCGGCTCTGGCCGTCTCCTTCGGTTGGGCCATCAGGCGCTCGGCACTGTCTATGCGTGCCTTTGACTTGCGCGTGCGTGCCTTTGCTCCACGGCGCAGCCATGCCAGCTCTCGCCTGATGAGCATCTCTCTTTTTTGCCCTTCGACGGCGCGCGCCGTTTCCTGCTCTTCCTTCTTTTCCAGGTAGTATGCGTAGTTGCCCTCAAAGGATTGCAGCGCGCCGCGATCAACTTCGAGGATTCTTTTGGTGACGCGATCCAGAAAATAACGGTCATGTGTGACGAGCAGGAGCGCGCCGCGATAGCGTTCAAGATAACCTTCGAGCCACGTGATGGTTTCCGCATCCAGATGATTAGTCGGCTCGTCCAGGATAAGTAGCTGCGGGTTGGCGATCAGAGCGCGTGCCAGCGCGACGCGCTTTCGCTGTCCGCCGGAGAGCGTGCCGACGCGAGCGGCTGTGTCCTCGATACCCAGCCTGCTTAAGACCGTTCGTGCATTGGTCTCCGATTCCCAAGCGCCGGACGCTTCCAAAAGGTGGGCCAACTCAGACACACGGTCTAGCAATCGCTGATCGTTTGTTTCGCTCGTTCCTAAGTCCCTGCACGCGCGCTCATAATCATGCAGCAACCTCATGGCAGGGTCTGTGGGCGCGAAGATCACATCGAGCACGGTCTGATCTCGCTCGAAGGGCGGGTTCTGCGGCAGATAGCCTAGCGAGACACCATCTGCAAATACTATGCGGCCTGTATCCGGCTTCTCTTCCCCGGCGATGAGCCGAAGGAGCGTCGTCTTGCCAGAGCCATTCAGGCCGACTACTCCGACGCGGTCATTCGAGTTCAAGCCCAGACTGACGTTTTCCAGGACGGGTCTGAGCCCATAGTTCTTGCTGATTGTTTCGACGGATAGAATATGCATTCCTGATTGAGAAACGTCAGGCTGCCATTTAATAGATTGCAAGCGTGAGCACGACGCGCACGCTTGCGCTTGAGCCGCACAGAGTAAATGAACAGGGCGAAGTATAGAGTTTATCCGGCTTAATTTAAAACGGCGGGCTGGTGGGCCAAGATAAGGGACGAGCGAAAAAAATAGACGTGCCGAACTTATGTTGACACTTTGGCCCATCTGATCGTACACTCTGCTACCTCAATGAACCCCCACTGTAACAGGTGAGACGAATTGAGATGAGAAGCAGGCGATTTGCGAGGGTCGCCTGCTTCTTGCTTTAACACAAGCCGCTTCCCGCTTCACAAAAGGAAGCCCGCCGCGATTCTGACATTTCAGATCGCGGCGGGCGCAAGACGAAAATCCTATCTTTACTGATCCGCGAAGGCGCAGTTCGATGCCTGCGTCGGCGTCGTAATGCTGTTTCGCGTGTTCGAGCAGATTAGTCCTCCGCCGTTGCTTTGCAATCCGTTCACCAGATTATTCGTGATCTCAGAGTTAGAGATGCGGATGGTCGAAGTGCCTGCCCCAGCGGTGATCGAAAATACTCCGACCTGTTTATTGTTGGCCGCCGTGCTGTGGTACAGGTTCAGCTCGCTCGGAATGGTCGCGGGCGTCACGACAAAGCCGTTCAAGCCGTTGTTCGACGCATGGCTGTTGGTCACTGTCGCGAACACATTGTCTTCAAGACGCAAGCCTTCCTGTACGTTGATGTCCATGTGAGTATTATCGATGGTCAGGTAGACACGATTAGCGCCGTTGCTATCGACACGCACACCGGCAGTCCCGTTATTCCTGATCGAAGAGTTTTTGATCACCATCTCGCCGCCATCGGCAAGAAACCTAACACCTTCGTTGACGAAGCCGTCAATCACTACATCTTCGATGATGACCTTGGGCTGGGACGTATTCAAGTTAGAGACAGTGATGCCGCGAAGACCTGTCCGTGTTCCGACCGTGCCGGAAATGCCCGCGCCGTTGATCGAGAGTCCGCGCAGGCGAACAATCTTGTTCGGGTCGTCGGCAAGCAAACTGCTGAGGTTAATGGTAACGCCTGTCCCCCCGCTGGCAAGAATCGAAGCGAAAGTTCCAGTCCCGTCAATCGTAATGGACTTGGTGATCGTGACCCCGCCGTATCCAGCCGGATCGAGCACATTAATCTCGCCGTTGATGGCGGTCTTTGATATTGTTCCGGCAAAAGTCGAGCAGGGGGCTGTGCGGCTGCACGGATTAAAATCATCGCCGACGCCTGAGACCCATGTGCGCGTGGCCTGTGCGTGCGCAAGCGATGCTGCGGCCAAGAGAAAAGTAGATACGACTAAGAGGCGGATGGTTAATCTGGTCTTGTTCATTGGAGGGCTCCTTTCACTTTATCAATTGAATAAAGTTGTGCCCGCCGCTTGGATCGCAGCGGGCACACAAAAGGGAGAGACGATCAGTTCTTACTGATCGGTGAAGGCGCAGTTCGAGGCCTGCGTCGGTGCGGTGATGCGATTCTTGGTGTTCGAGCAGAGCAGTCCGCCGCCGCTGGTCGCCAGTCCGTTAGAGACGTTGTTGATAATGTCATTGCCAGCGACGCGAATCGTCGAGAGAGCGCCGACAGAGAAGACGCCGTTCTGACCATTGTTGGCAACGGTGCTGTTGGACACTTCCACCTGGCTCGCAGACGTGCTGGCAACTGCCGACACGCCGTTCAAGCCGTTGTTCGAGGTCGAGCTGTTGGTCATCGTCGCGCGCACGTTGTCCTCAATGCGCACGCCTTCCTGTACATTAAGGTCAAAGTTGCTGTTAAGCAGCGTCACAAAGTTCGTGTTCGCGCCGCCGCTGTCCGCTCTCACGCCCGCAGTGCCGTTGTTACGGACAGAGGAGTTGGAGACCACCAGGTGGCCGCCGTTGGAAGCGAAGAGGATGCCTTCGTTGACGAAGCCGTCGATGACTACATCTTCAATATTGACCTTGGGCTGAGCGGGATTCACGCTTGAGATGTTGATGCCGCGAAGACCTGTGCGTGTGCCGACCGTGCCCGATGGACCAGCGCCGTTGATCGTCAAACCGCGCAGGCGCACGATCTTGTTCGGGTCATTGCCCGTCATGTCGTTGAGATTAACGATAACGCCGGTCGTGCCGCTGCCGAGAATCGAGGCCAGCGTGCCCGTGCCGTCGAGGGTGATGGATTTTGTGATGTTGACCGTGCCGTAGCCGCCCGGATCAATCGCATCGATCTCGCCGTTGATAAAAGTCTTTGAGAACGCACCGGCAAAAGTCTGACACGGAGCGGTGCGGCTGCAAGGGTTGGCATCACTGCCGACGGCTGAAACCCAGGTACGTGTGGCCTGCGCGTTAGCGAGGGAAGCTCCAAAAACGAGTAGAGTACATACGAAAATGCTGTTGAGGGTAAATCTGGTCCGGTTCATTACTGATCTCCTTCGTAGGTTTGGGAGTAAATAGGGTGACGCTATCTTGAAGTAACCCTAAAAGACAGTCTGGCACGATTGCCAAACCAACAGTGCGCGAGGTGTGCTTCCTGATTGGATGCAGGACGCTTGGGGTTGCAAAACGGCGTGCACCTTACAATAAATCAAAGAGCTAGTCAACATTTTTTGAGACCTCTGGGGTCTCTTTTTTTATGAAGCCGAAAAAGATATGCCCGCCGCTTTGGATCGCGGCGGGCATAAAGATTGGAACGTGATCAGTTCTTACTGATCTGTGAAAGCGCAGTTCGAAGCCTGCGTCGGCGTCGTGATGCGATTTCGCGTGTTCGAGCAAAGCTGTCCGCCGTTTTGGATCGCCAGCCCGTTAGAGACGTTATTGATGATCTCATTTTGCGCAATGCGAATCGTCGAAGTCCCGTTGATCGAGAAGACACCGTTTTGTCCGTTGTTCGCGATGGTGCTGTTGGCGATCTCCAATTGACTGGCGGTGGTGGAGATTACGGCCACGCCGTTCAAAGTATTGTTGGAAGCGGAGCTGAAATTCATCGTCCCGCGCACGGCGTCTTCAAAGCGCACGCCTTCCTGCGCGTTGTGCTCAAACTGGGTGTGGCCGATGGTCACAAACACCGGGTTCGCGCCGTTGCTGTCCACTCGGAGGCCGGCAGTCCCGTTGTTACGGATCATACTATTGTTAATGGTCAGGTGGCCGCCGTTCGAGTTAAAGAGGATGCCCTCGTTGACGAAGTTGTCAATGATCACGTTATCCAGAGCTACTCTGGGCTGGCTGGTGTTGACATTTGAGACGTTGATGCCGCGAATACCAGACCTTGCGCTGCTGCCCGCGCCGTTGATCGAGATTTCTCGCAGGCGCACAATTTTGAGCACGTCAGGGTTGGCCGTCAGGTTGACGATGATGCCCGTCGTCCCGCTGCCGAGAATCGAGGCGTATGTTCCCGTGCCGTCGATCCAGATGGATTTGGTGATCGTGACTGCGCCGTAGCCGCCCGGATCGAGCGCGTCAATCTCGCCGTTGGTCGCCGTCTTTGAGATCGCACCGGCGAAGGTCTTGCAGGGGGCGGTGCGGCTGCAAGGGTTAAGGTCGTCGCCGACGCCTGAGACCCAAGTGCGCGTGACCTGCGCGTTGGCGAGGGAAGCTCCGGTTAAAAGCAGGCCGCACATAACCAAAATGTTGAAAGCAAATCTGGTCCTATTCATCGCTGGGCTCCTTTTTTGTCTGAGAGGTAAAAGGGAGTTTTAGCATCTTGCTTTTACCTGAATGGAAAAGCCTTGTAGATCGTCGGAAGAATTGTCAAGAGGGATGCAACTACTCGTATCCAGTACGGAGTCTGCCATCTGCGCTGCAAAGTATATTAAATCCACAGGCAAGTCAATAATCTCTTTGAGCGGTTGGCCCACGCGCAGCGCACCTATGTTGAAAATAGGTGTGCCCGCTGCGATTCACCCTGCACAAGTGGATCGCAGCAGGCACACGGAATCAGAAACCGATCAGTTCTTACTGGTCAGTAAAGGCGCAGTTCGAGGCCTGTGTCGGTGTCGTGATGTGGTTGTGCGTGTTCGAGCAGATAAAGCCGCCGCCGCTGAGCGACAGTCCGTTGGTCACGTTGTTCGTGATCTCGTTGCCCGAGATGCGGATCGTCGAAGTCGCGTTCACAGAGATCACACCGTTCTGACCATTGTTGGCGATGGTGTTGAGGTCCAGGTTGACTTCGCTGGCTGCCACGCTGGAAATATTGGTGACGCCGTTCAAGCCGTTGCTCGAAGCAGAGCTGCCGGTCATCGTGGCTTTCACTCTGTCTTCAACGCGCAGGCCTTCCTGCACATTTTGATCCAGGCGGGTGTCGGTGATCGTCACAAAGTTGGTGTTCGCTCCGGCGCTATCGGCTCTGACACCGGCTGTGCCGTTGTTACGAATCTGGCTGTTGTTAATCGTCAAATTGCCGCCGTTGGAAGCAAACAGGACGCCCTCGTTCACGAACCCGTCAATAATCATGTCTTCGAGGATGACACGTGGCTGGGCGGGATTCGAGCTTGAGATGTTGATGCCGCGAATACCTGTGCGCGTTCCGACCGTGCCGGAAGCGCCAGCGCCGTTGACAGAGATGCCGCGCAGACGCACGACCTTGTTCGGGTCGTTGCCGCTCATGTCTGTGAGATTGATCGTAAATCCTGTGAATCCGGAGGCAAGGATGCCTGCGAAAGTACGCGAGCCGTCAACGGTGAGGGATTTGGTGATCGTCAGCCCGCCGAAGCTGCCCGGATCGAGGACATCAATTTCGCCGCCGATAAAAGTCTTCGAGATCGCACCGGCAAATGTTTTGCAGGGGGCGGTGCGGCTGCAAGGGTTTACGTCGTCGCCGACGCCTGAGACCCAAGTGCGCGAGGCCTGCGCGTTGGCGAGGGAAGCGCCAAAGACGAGAAGTGTACACACGACTAACATGTTGAAGGTAAATCTGGTCCTAGTCATTCTGATCTCCTTTAAGATTTTGGGGGTAAATAGGGTGACACTTAATATTTGAGTGACCCTAAGAGACAGTCTGGCTCAATAGCCGAACTAATAGTGCGCGAGGCGTGGGTCTATGGAAAAACAGCATATCGGGCCGCCATAGCGTGGCGCACGATATATCAATTCCGGAAACAAGTCAATGCTTTCAAGGGCTGACCGCTTATCAGTTTTGAGGAGCCATCAGCCACTTGAACATTCTCAAGCGTGGCGGCGGCAAGTGCTCTCTCACAAATCGAGTTGTCAGTTTCAACTGCCTGGTGACTTTCTGCCAATAGTATGAACCGATGCGCGC
>DATLMN010000335.1:0-16679 GCA_035537255.1 Pyrinomonadaceae bacterium
GTCTCATCTGTCGTCTTTAACGGCCCTTGGATTTTGACCAGGGGGCAGATTCGATAAAGCCGGAACACCAGGGCCAGCGCGCTCGTTAAGAAGGATGGCTCTAACCTGATAGAGCCATCCTTCTTAACAACCCTGATTCTCAACTTAGAGGAGGTGGCTAATGGCTATCTGGTTTAAGATCGCGATTCCCCTCAACGTACTCTACTGGGCGGTCTTCTTTTACCTTCTCACGCGTCGTCGTTGGAGTTGGTCGGCGCTCGCTGTCGGTCTCTTCCACATGCTGCTTGCAGGAGTCTGTTCGGTTGCTCCGATTCGCGCGCTGATTGATCCAGACTATATAGGGTTCGGTATCGGCGTGATTCAGTTCGCGGGATCGTCTGCGGCCTTACCTGCCGCGTTGATACTCGGCTGGGCGCTCTTTGCCGCGTGGAGCGCGGTCAGGAAGGGAAGCGGGCGCTGGCTGACATTGATCGCCGTTGGCGACATCCTTTTATCGCTGAGCCTTGGCGCTTCGATTCTACAGGACAGGGCGGGCTGGAAGTTACAGTTCGGCGAGCACCTGACCATTGACGGTTATGCGGGAGCTATAGTGCTGCTTTTACTGTTCACACTGCCGCTCGTGTTGAGCGCTCTGTGGGCCGTCAAGCGCGCGCGTTTTCGCGGCACTCCACCGACGCTCCCCGTCACAGAGAAGCATCACAAAGACTCTGATAACAAAGGTCGCGACGATCACAACCTTCGTTACCAGCAGACTACGGCCTGAACGAAAGCTCCGCGAGACTGAAGCCATAAACTTTAAAGCATGCCGCGTGATGAAGGTTACGCGGCATGCTTTTCTCTATCTTGATTTAAGAGCAGAACTCTACTCGCCGCACTGAAAGTTGATCAGTTGCGACTTGATCGAAGGCTTTCGCCGTCGCGGAATCCGCGCGACGATTTTGATGGGGACGCAGCCCGTCGTGGGCACAAGGAACGCGGCGTAATACTTGCCGTCGATGGCAGTAAAGATTCGCGCGGTCTGCCTTTGAAACACTCCGCGAATGGTTTCGGCTGTCAGGACGAGCGTGGGCAGAGACTCGCGATGCTCTGCCGGGCCTGTCACTTCGACGACGACAAGAAAAGTATCGGAGATGGCGTTGACGCCTATGTTCCAGACAATGCGCGCCTGATCCGTCGCCACCAAATCCTCGCCGAACGTGCCCTCGCGCATCTTAAAAAGCTTGACCTGAATGGATTTGATCTCAAGCCCTTCCGCCCTGCCCTGCGCGCTGGCGCTTCCTTCATGTGCAATGCAGGTGAGCAGCAGCAAGAGAACAGGCATGATGAGCCTGGCGGCGCTCGCCATGATTTTGCTGGCCGGGATTTTCATAAATGAAAAGTTCCTCTTCAGTTTAAGATAGGAGACTGCTTCGCTCGGCTTGTTCTATGTCAGTTCTTAATTGAGTGGAAGGAACGTTGCGACTCACCACAGAGACACGGAGGACACAGAGGTAACACAGAGAGTGAATATCACTCCTTCCTCCGTGCTTCCTCAGTGTTCTCTGTGCCTCTGTGGTGAATGCATCCTCCGATACACTCAATTGAAAATTGCTTTAAGGGCGGCGTCACTGTGAGTCGACGATCAGTTTGCCGCGCATCATATTCATGCCGCAGGTGAAAGTAAACTCGCCCGCTTTGTCAGGCGTGAACTCGATTGAGGTCGTCTGAAAAGGAGGCAAGTGGCGCGCGATGCGAAAATCGCCGAAGACCACCTCTTCGCTGCAAGACTCTGTTTCGTCCCTGTAAAAATTCAGTCGCACTGGCACGCCCTTGCGTACGACGATGCGGTCTGGTGAATAGCCGCCCTTGACCACGACCTTGATCTCCTGCACGCCGCTCTCGTTCGTCGCAGCGGCCACGCGCTCTCTTTCGCCGAAGAAATACCAGAGCACGAAGCCCATCAGTGCGACGCCGCCAACGATTACCGCGATCTCTGTGGTATCCATATGGCCTCTCCTCCTTTAAAGGTTTGCGCGAAAGCGTCGCAGCCGCAGGCTATTGGTGACGACCGAGACGCTTGAGAGCGACATGGCCGCGCTGGCGATGACGGGAGAGAGCAGCCATCCGGTAAATGGATAGAGCAGGCCCGCCGCGATTGGAATGCCGACGACGTTGTAGATGAAGGCCCAGAACAGATTCTGCCTGACGGTGCGAATCGTGGCGCGCGAGAGCGCAACCGCCGTCACGACGCCTCGCAGGTCTCCTTTGATCAGCGTAATATCAGAGGCTTCAATCGCTACGTCCGTCCCCGTACCAATCGCTATGCCGACATCTGCCTGCGCCAGCGCAGGCGCATCGTTGATGCCGTCGCCGACCATGGCGACTATTTTTTTCTCCGCTTGCAGCCGTTTGATCTCGTTCGCTTTTCCTTCCGGCAAAACTTCCGCAAGCACGCGTTGAATGCCGACTTCGCGCGCGACCGCTTCAGCCGTCTGACGGTTATCGCCAGTCATCATCACGACCTCAAGCCCAAGACGCTGCATCGCTTTGATCGCAGTCTTTGATTCCGGCTTGATCTGGTCGGCGACGGCGAAGATGCCCGCCAGTTGCTTGTCCATCGCCGCATACATGGGAGTTTTTCCTTCGGCAGCAAGCATGGCTGTATGCTCTCGTAATCCGTCCAGAGCGATATTGCGCTCGCTCATTAACTTTAAATTGCCGATCAACAGATTGTGGCCTTCGACTTCGGCTTCTATGCCCTGACCGGCGATGGCATTAAAGCTGGTGGGTTGGGCCAACGCGAGCCCACGCGCCTCTGCCGCGCGGACGATGGCCTCGCCCAGAGGGTGCTCGCTGCCGCGCTCGGCCGAAGCCGCAAGACGGAGCAAGTCAGCTTCCGCGAACTCCAACGGCGTTCCTGCTTTTAAAATATCCGTCAGCGCAGGCTCGCCGCGCGTGATCGTGCCTGTCTTATCGAGCACTATGACTTCAAGTTTGTGCGCCGTCTCCAACGACTCGCCGCCCTTGATCAGCACACCGTTCTCCGCGCCCTTGCCCGTGCCCACCATGATCGCAGTCGGCGTCGCCAAGCCGAGAGCGCAAGGACATGCGATGATCAGGACGGAGACGAAATTGACGAGCGCCGTTGCGAAGCGTACGTCCTCGGGCGCGACGACGAACCAGACGACAAAGGTCGCGATGGCGATACAGATAACGACGGGAGTAAAAATTCCGCTGACGACATCCGCCAGGCGCGCAATCGGAGCTTTAGACCCTTGAGCCTCCTGTACCATCCTGACGATCTGTTGAAGCGCGGTCTCTTTGCCGACACGCGTCGCTCTGAAAGTAAACGAGCCCGTCTTATTGATCGTCGCGCCGAAGACCTCTTCGCCCTTGCGCTTTTCGACGGGCAGGCTTTCGCCCGTGAGCATCGATTCGTCAACGGCGGACGCGCCCTCTTCGACCACACCGTCGACGGGAATTTTTTCGCCCGGGCGCACGCGTACAAGATCATTGACTGCCACTTCCTCGACGGGAATATCAATCTCCTGACCGTCGCGCAGGACGCGGGCAGTCTTCGCCTGAAGACCCATCAAGCGGCGTATAGCATCGCTCGTACGCCCTTTGGCGCGCGACTCAAGCAGACGCCCGAGCAGGATAAGCGCGATGATCACGCTTGCCGCTTCAAAGTAGACGGGAATCATCGTCGCTTGATTCATCCCGTTCATCCCTGCCATCGCTTCGCCCGCGTGCTTGTCCGCGAAGAAGCTTGGCGCAACCGTCGCCGCGACAGAATAAAGATAAGCCGCGCCTGTGCCCACCGCGATCAAAGTGTTCATATCGGCGGCGCGATGGCGAAAGGCCGCCCACGCTCCACGGTAAAATTGTAAGCCGGAATAGAAAACGACCGGCGTCGTCAAAACCAGTTGCAGCCAGTTCGAGCCTGGAAAGTCCAGCGCGCTTATGCGCCCATGCGACATCGCGATCAGCAGTACCGGCGCGGAGAGCACGACGGCGAACCAGAACTTTCGACGCAAGCTTTTATATTCCTCTTCGCGCGCCGCCTGTTCCGTATCGACGGCAGACGAATCATCTCCCTGCACCTCGCGCACGCTGTAGCCAAAGTCCTCAATCGCCCGCCGAATCTTTTCTCCATCGGTCGCATCAGCAAGATATTCGACACGAACCTCCATCGTTCCCAGATTAAACGAAGCATCAGCGATGCCGGGCAAAGTGCGCAAATAGCTTTCCAATTGCTGGCTAGACCCCGCCGGGCGAGCCGAGTCGTCCACGATGAATGTCGCGCGCGCGCCTGCGGCCGTTCCGTAGCCGACATCTTTGACAGTTTCGATCAATTGGCCCACGTTCGTCGCTGCGGGGTCGTACTCGACCGTCGCGCGCGCGGTGGCGAAGTTAACACCAGCGCTTCGCACGCCCTCGGCCTTCGAGAGCTTGCGCTCTATACGGCGCGCGCATGCGGCGCAAGTCATGCCTGTGACGGGCAGGTCAACGCGCTCAACCGTATCAACACGCTCGACCCCTTCAACGATTCCTTTCTCTGTACTCATCGCTTTGTTTTCCTTTTTAATCGCGCGCCTCCTTTAAGAGTGCGTGCGCCGTCTACAGGATGTCGGATGGTTGTGCCTTCGATCAGCCCGCAGATATGGCCAACGGTATCGCCCGCCTTTTCCCATTCGCTAAGCGCCTCTGCCAACTCCTTACGATAGCGGCGCATCTGTGCCAAGCGTTCGTCCAGCTCAACGAGGCGCTGGCGGACGATCTCGCGCACTTCCGCGCAGGGGCTTTGACCTGCCCGTTTTTCTGCGATGATGCGCTTGATCTCGTCCAGCGAGAACCCTAGCACCTGCGCGCGCTTGATAAAAGCAAGGCGCTCCAACACCTCCGAGTCGTACAGGCGATAACCGCTGCCCGTGCGGTGCGGGCGATCCAGAAGGCCGCTCTTTTCGTAGAACCTGAGCGTCTCGATGCCCGTTCCGCTCAACTTCGACACCTCGCCTATTTTTATCAGGCCCGGTCGCCGCGCTTCATCGATTGTCTGAGCTTTATTCGCCAATCTCATCTTCGGTCGAAACCTCTTTTCCATATCGTGCTTATAGTATAAACCCTGTAGTCGGCTACAGAGTCAAGCGGGATTAGAACAATTTTTGAGAGAGCGGGATGATGGCAATGGTCGAGAAGGGAGAAGGGAAGTGAGCGTGGGATATGTAATTGACGCGCCGCTATCGCGGCGAAATGTAACTGAACTATGGCAGTAAGTTTAACTGACGGGCGCGGGCGAGATTACTTCGTGAATCGCGCGCACTTCATCGACGAGCTGCTCGTACTGTTCAAGGGTGAGCGCCTGCGCTCCGTCCGAGAGGGCGCGATCAGGTTGATCGTGGACTTCTATGATGAGCCCGTCGCTGCCGACGGCGACGCCTGCGCGCGCCAGCGGGATGACCATATAGTTTTTCCCTGTGCCGTGCGACGGGTCGATAATCACAGGCAGATGCGAGATGCGCCTGACGGCCGGAATCGCGGCCAGGTCGAGAGTATTGCGCGTGTGCTGGGCGAAGGTTCGGATACCGCGCTCGCACAGCACAATGTTGTAATTGCCTTCGGCCATGATGTACTCGGCGGCGAGCAGCCATTCGTCTAAGGTCGCAGATAATCCGCGTTTCAGTAGAATAGGAAGCTGCGAGCGACCCGCGCGACGCAGCAGAGAGAAGTTCTGCATGTTACGCGCGCCGATCTGAATCATATCGCCGTAACGCTCGACCATGTCCACGCCCGCTTCGTCCAATGCCTCTGTGACGATCTTTAAGCCGTAAACCTCTCGCACCTCCGCCAGAATCTTTAAGCCTTCCTCGCCGAGTCCCTGAAAAGCGTAGGGCGAGGTGCGCGGCTTGAATGCTCCGCCGCGAAAGAAGCGCGCGCCGCTGCGACGCACGGCTTCGGCGATACTGAAGGCCTGCGCGCGGCTTTCGATGGCGCATGGGCCAGCGATCAAGGCAAGCTCTTCGCCGCCGATGCTTGCGTCGCCGACACGCACAATGGTTTTCTCTGGCCGCAGGTCAAGCGAGATCAGCTTGTAAGGCTTGCTGACGCGTATGGCTTCGGCGACGCCCGGCAGATTCTCGAAACGCGACGGATCGACTGCGCCCTGATTGCCCGTGACGCCGATGGCAGTGCGGGTCGCGCCCGGCATAGTGTGCGGGCGAAAGCCCATCTCCTGAATGATACGTACGACCGCTTCAACTTCGGCGTCCGTCGCATCCGTCTTCATCACAATAAGCATAATTTCCTCTTGCTACTGATCTTCAATTTATACTCGCAGCCTTTGACGAAAGTACAGCGAAAGTATGCGCCTGCGCCACAAATATAACACTACATTCTCTCGGGCACCGCGATGCCAAGAGTCTGGAGAGCCGCCGTCAGTTGGCTGCGTGCAATATCCGCCACTTTGATAAGCACGGCGCGCCGCATGCGGTTCTCTTCAACAATGATACGATGGCGATGGTAAAAAAGATTGAAAGAGCGCGCCAGATTAAAAGTATATTTCGCCAGATGAGCGGGCTCAGCCGTGCTGGCGGAAGTATTGATGGCGTCCTCGAAACGCGCGGCGAGCATTATTAGCGACCAGATTTCGTCGCCGCCCTCGCCCTCTAAAACCTGCGACACGTTCTGCGTCCCATCCGAAGCGCCCGCCTCTGTGGCTTCGCTTAAGACCTGCTCGGCCTCACGGAGCGCCGCTGCGTCCAGCTTACGAAAGATAGAGTTGGCGCGCACAGCCGCGTACTGGCAATACGGGCCTGTCTCGCCTTCGAACGAGAGAGCCTCTTTAAAATCGAAGGCGATGACAGAGTTGCGCGTCCATTTCAGCAGGAAATAACGCAGCGCGCCGATGGCGATCATGTGCGCAGTCTCTCTCTTTTCTTCGTCGGACAATTCGGGATGCCGCGTTGCAACTTCGGTGAGCGCGCTCTCTTCAAGTCGACTGATCAGATCATCCGCCTTGACGCCTAAGCCTTTGCGCCCGCTCATCTCTATAAAGGGACGTGCGCGATCCTCTTCGCTCAAAGCTAGCCCTAGCTCTTCGCAGGCAGCGGGAGAGAGCGCGACCATCTCGTAAGCCAGATGCACGCTCGCACTTTCGCCGACTTCCGGCACGATGGCCGCGACGCCGCGCCGGACGACCTCCTGCGTATAGGATTGACGTGAATCGATGACGTTATAGACGGTCGCGCCGCCTCCGAAGTGCGGTCGCGTGCTTGTGCCTAAAAGCTCGCGCGTGATCGAATTGTCCGGCTGTTCTTTGCTCGTCGTAATCCAGGTCTTGTGCCCGTCATCGTACTTACGGAACGGCCTGTAAAAAAAGTCCAGACCGAGTTGGCCCAGTTTCCAGAGCTGGTAGGCGATGTCCTTGCCCGTATATGTGACAGTGCCGTTGGAACGCACGATGATCTTATCCGCTTCATGCTCGTCCGTGCCCGTGTGCGATTCAAAGGGCATGACCCAGCAGCCCTTGTTGCGTCCCTCGGTCTCGAAACGAATCGCGCCGCGCTGCTTCATACGCTCAAAGGCTTGATCCCAGAAATGCAGGTGCAGTATCTCAGACTCGCGCGGCAGCACGTCATAGCGAATCCCCAGCCGCTCCATCGTCGTCAGGATACATTCGACGTTACGCGTGGCGACGTAATCGGCCAGCTCCGCCACAGGGTTGTTGCCTTCCTCTATCGCGTGCAGAGTTTCCGTGCGAAGCTTTAGACGTTCGGGATCAGGCTCGCCCGCCGGGTCGTCATTGCGATAAAAGAGGCCGACGCGCGTGTAAAGGTCCCAGCAGTAATAATCGAAAGAGCGCTCAGGCGGCAGTTCGCGGTCTAGCCTCTTGATGTCTTCGAGCGTCATGCGTTCTATGTGCAGAAACGCGACGACCACGTCCGCGACCTGCACGCCTGTATTGTCTATGTAGTTTTGAACCTCCACGCGCTCTTGTGCGGCGCGCAGCACGCGCACGAAGGTATCGCCGAGGACGGCGTTGCGGACGTGGCCGATGTGCGCGGCCTTGTTCGGATTGATGCTGGTGTGTTCGACCATCCGTTTGGGCCTAGAGTCCGATAACGTCTCCGACACTTCCGTCTCAATTTGTGCGGCAGAGAAGTTGGAGAGAAAACCTGCGCGGTCGAAAAAGAGATTCAGGTATCCTGCGCCCGCGACCTCTACGCGCGACAGGCCCTGTGTCGTTTGAAGCGCTTCTTTGAGCTGTTCGGCGATGGCGCGCGGCGCGCGTTTTTCGCCCGTAGACTGTTTGATACGCTTGGCCAGCTCGAAGGCGACAGGAAATGCCAGGTCGCCAAGCTCCGTGCGCGGCACTTCGGCGTTGATCTGTTCAAGCTGTACGCCGAACAATTCTTCGGAGAGCGCACGCACGCGCTCTCTTAAAGTCTCTTGCAGTTTCGTTAAGCTCACTCTTACGCTTCTTCCTCTACACCAAGGGCATACGGCCAACGACAGCTTTGGCAAAGCAGGCAGTATAGCGCAGCCTGCGAGCATGAGGCTAATATGACGGGTCTGAATAGTAGTTATGCTTGACATTATTCTGGTGCGCTCTGTTACCATCCTTTGACAAACCGATGTCAACCAGGGCGCTTGAATCAATCTCTGCTGACCTTTGTCAGCGCTTTCGCGCGGCCACGTCCGTGCTGGTCTTGACGGGCGCGGGCGTCTCTGCGGAATCCGGCGTGCCGACCTTTCGCGGAGGCGGAGGCGCTGCCGTCTGGAAGGGAATGCCCTTCGACGTGATCTCTTCGGCGCGAATGGTTGAGCGCGACCTCTCGGCCGTGCGCGAGTGGTTCGATTACCGACGCGCTTTGATTAAAGAGTTGAGCCCGAATCCTGCGCATCTGGCGATTGCGCGCTGGCAGGAGCGCTTTAAGAATTTTCTGCTCGTCACGCAGAACATAGACGGGCTGCACACGGCTGCTGGCTCGCGCGACATCATAGAGCTGCACGGTAATATCTGGCGCGCACGCTGTATCACCTGCGGCGCGCTTTATGATCTAAGCGATGCGCAGACAAAATCATCGTCCGATGATGCTTGCGAAGCGTGCGGCGATCACTTGCGTCCGGATGTCGTGCTGTTCGGCGAGTTGATTCCGCTCGCAGGCTTCCAGCGCGCGGTCGAGCATGCGCGAAGCTGTGACCTCTGTTTTGTGATAGGCACTTCGGCGCTCGTTTATCCGGCGGCAGCGCTGCCCGAAGTGGCGCGCGCCGCAGGCGCTTATACGGTCGAGATCAATCCTGAGCGAACGCCTCTTTCGGAACTATGTGACGAGGTCATACAGGGACGCGCGGGCGAGATTCTGCCGCTGTTCGAGGCTCTATGAAGACGCTCTATTTCGATTGTTTCGCGGGCGCGAGCGGAGACATGATCCTCGGCGCGCTGGTCGGCGTCGGCGTCGATCCGGCGCAGTTGACCGAACAGCTCGCGCGGCTCGGCGTCGACGGCTACGAGATAGATTTCGAGCAGGCGAATCGCTCCGGCATCAGCGCGACGCGCGCCCATGTGCGAACGCGTGAAGAACATTCGCATCGCCACCTGGGCGACATTCTGAATATCATCTACGATGCGCGTCTGAGTGAAGCGGTCAAAGACCGCGCGGCGCGCATCTTTTCCCGGCTCGCCGAAGCGGAAGCGCGCGTCCACAACCTGCCCGTCGAGCGCATACACTTTCACGAAGTCGGCGCGCTCGACGCCATCATCGATGTCATTGGCGCGTGCATAGGCTTTGAGCTGCTGGGCGTTGAGCGATTCGTCTCTTCGCCCCTGCATGTCGGCAGCGGAATGGTCGAGATGGCGCACGGGCGTTTCCCTGTGCCGCCCCCTGCGGTTGCAGAGCTTTTGAAGAATGCGCCCGTCTATTCGACGGACATCAAGGGCGAATTATTAACGCCCACGGGCGCGGCCATCATCAGCACTCTGGTTGAAAATTACGGCCCGCTGCCCGCGATGACCGTCACCAACACGGGCTATGGCGCGGGCACGCGCGAGTACGAAAATTTTCCGAACGTGCTCAGGCTAATGATCGGCGAGACGGAAGCTGTAGGGCGGCGAACGGATGAGCGTCTGCTGACTACTGATGAGCGTCTGTTGATGATCGAGACGAATATAGACGATATGTCGCCGCAGGTTTTCGGTTATCTAATGGAGCGCGCGCTTGCCTTGGGTGCGCTCGACTGCTACTTCACGCCCGCGCAGATGAAGAAAAATCGTCCGGGCGTTCTTGTACAGATTCTCTGTCGCCCGGAGAATCGCGACGCTGTGTGCGAGCTGCTCTTTACAGAGACGACGACGCTCGGCATGCGCAGCTACGAGGTCTTGCGACGCTCGCTTGCGCGCGAGATCGTGCGCGTCGAAACGCCTTATGGCCCGATTGATGTTAAAGTAGCCAGCATCGACGGAAGCAAAGTCAAAGCGATGCCGGAATACGAACAATGCCGCGCGGCAGCAGAGAGTGCAGGCGTGGCCCTGCACATGGTCGAGGCGGCGGCGCTCGAAGCTTTTAATAAAACTGTTCGGACATAACGCTCGAAGCTAAAAAAGAACGACGAAATTATGAGCAAGGATTCTCCGTCCACAGAGATGGAAGAAGTGAAAGAAGACGGATCGACGCCGGAGGGCTCGACTGTCGATCTTGAAAAGATTGCGCGCGGCGTCCGCCTTATCCTTGAAGGCATCGGCGAAGACCCTGAGCGCGCCGGTCTGCAACGCACGCCGGAGCGCGTCGCGGAGATGTACGCGGAGCTGACGGCAGGCATGCACGAAGACCCGCAACAACACGTCGTCCCGCTGCCGGGCGACACGCACGAAGAGATGGTCATACTGCGTGACATCAGTATCGCTTCGATCTGCGAGCATCATCTAGCGCCGTTCGTCGGACGGTGCCATATTGCTTATATCCCAAAGAACGGTCGCATTCTTGGACTGTCGAAACTGGCGCGCCTGGCAGAGACCTTTGCGCGACGCCTTCAGGTGCAGGAGCGACTGACGCAGCAGATCGCCAGCACGCTCTTTGAAGGATTAAAACCGCTCGGCGTGATGGTCGTCATCGAGGCAGAGCATACTTGCATGACGCTCAGGGGCGTCAAAAAACCTGGCGCGATCACAGTCACTTCCGCCGTGCTGGGCGGGTTTCGCAGCGATCAGAGAACGCGCGCCGAAGCGATGGCGCTCATCAAGGGCAACCACTGAAGAGGGGGAAATCACAATCCTTATGAATAAGAGAGAGCTTTTTATTCCAAAGACCGCTAACGGGATGTTCGCTAAAATAAACTTTATTATTTCCGCGCTGCTGATCGTGGGTCTGTCCCTGAGCGCCATTGCGCAGCGACGCAGCCAGAGAGGGCCAGCGAGAAACACACCCGTAAGCAGAGGCTCGATGTCTCCCGCTCCCGCGATCAACGAGAATACTTTGCGCGCGCATATCAAATATCTCTCCGACGATCTCTTGGAAGGACGCGGCACGGGCGCGCGCGGCGGAGAGCTGGCAGCCAAATATATCGCCGCACAGTTCGAGGCTCTCGGCCTGCGCGGCGGCGGGAGCGGGGGAAGCTTTTTTCAACCCGTCTCGCTCGTCGGCGTCAATGCCAATCCGAAGCCGACGCTCAACATCAGCGGCGGCGGTAAGAAAGAGAGCTTTAAGTTCGCGGACGAGTTCGTCGTCTTTACGGGAGCGCAGACGGAAGATGTCTCCGTGGATGCCGATCTGGTCTTCGTCGGTTACGGCATAGACGCGCCGGAACAGCGCTGGAACGATTACAAGGGCGACGCTGGCGATTATCGCGGAAAGATTCTCGTCATGCTCGTCAACGATCCACCCGCGACTGCGAGTGAAACTAACCTGTTTGGCGGGCGCGCTCTGACCTATTACGGGCGCTGGACGTACAAGTACGAAGAGGCTGCGCGACGCGGAGCGGCTGGCGCAATCCTGCTGCACACGGATGAATCTGCGGGCTATCCCTGGAGCGTGGTTCGCACTTCTAACGGCTCCTGGCGCTACGATATTGCGCGCGGCAGTGATGAGCGAACGCCATTTCTGAAGATGCGCTCTTGGATGACCAACGATGCGGCGCGCAAGATGCTGAGCATGGCCGGACAGGATTTGGATGCTTTAAGGCGCGCGGCTGCTTCTCGCGATTTTCAACCCATCAAGCTCAACCTCAAAGGCTCGATTGATATAAAAAGCGAGGTCAAGCGCGTCGCAGCTCCCAATGTCGCTGCCGTCATACAGGGGCGAGACCCTCGCCTGCGAGACGAGTACGTGATCTTCACAGGGCACTGGGATCATCTGGGCATAGGCGCGCCCAACAAGAACGGCGACACGATCTATAACGGCGCGCAGGATAATGCGACGGGCGTTGCTGCGTTGATCGCCATTGCGGAGGCGATTATGAAGATGCCGCAGTCAGAGAGGCCGCGCCGCTCAATCATGTTCCTCATCACGACGGCTGAGGAGCAGGGCTTGATTGGCTCGGAATGGTATTCACAGCACCCACTCGTGCCGCTTGAGAAGACTGCCGCGAACGTCAATCTGGATTCGTTGAATATTCTTGGGCCCACGCACGATTTTGTGCCGCTCGGTGCGGATCGCTCAACTCTGCAAGAGGTGGTGCAGGCGGTGGCGCGAGACCGTGGGATGCGCGTCGCGCCCGACCAGCGTCCCGAACAGGGCTCTTTCTATCGTTCAGACCATTTCCCGTTTGCGAAGATGGGCGTGCCTTCGATCAGTTTGAAGGAGGGCTCTGATTTCGTCGGCCGGCCAAAGGGCTGGGGCGAGGAGAAGTTCCGCGCTTATAACACGGCCAATTATCACCAGCCGTCAGATGAGTACAGCGACACGTGGGATTTTCGCGGGTTGGTGCAGGAGACAGAGATCGCGCTGGACATTGCCCGCCGCGTGGCAGACCGCGAAGGATTGCCACGCTTTAACCCAACGGACGAGTTCGCCAAGGCGCAGCCTAATCGAAGGTAAATAGAATGGTGAATTGATTAAGTGCCTGAGAATTGATTTTAATTCGTGTCGCAGTTCACCACAGAGGCACAGAGCGCACAGAGATGGCACAGAGAAAAGAGTTCAACTCTCTGTGCTTCCTCCGTGCTCTCTGTGTCTCTGTGGTGAGTCATTAGCTTTGATGAAATTCAACAGGGCGATAATCTATTAAATCATGCATACACAATGAAAACTTTTTACGTCACTACTCCGATCTACTATGCCAACAGTCTGCCGCATCTGGGCAGTTTGTACACGACCATCGTCTCCGACAGCCTCAAGCGCTACAAAGGGCAGCGCGGCTTTGAGACCTTTTTTCTGACGGGCACGGACGAGCACGGCATCAATATTCAGCGCGTCGCAGAGCGCGAGGGGCTGACTCCGAAAGAGCATACGGATTACATCGTCGGCGAATACAAAAGAATATTCGGCGCGTTCGGACTAGACGAGGCGCATGGCGGCTATGACATCTTTATGCGCACGACTGAAGCCTTTCATTACGCTGGCGTGAGCGAATTGTGGCGCAGAGTGGCGCGTGCGCGAACGCCAAAGGGGCGCGACCCCATCTACAAGGGACATTATGAAGGATGGTTCTGCGCGTCCTGCGCAACTTTTAAGACTGAGGACGAGTACATCAAGCCCGAGCGCGAAGGCGACCCGCCGCGATGTAAGGAACACCTGATCCCGCTAGACCGTGTGTCTGAGGAGAGCTATTTTTTCCGGCTCTCTGATTATGGCGAGGCGCTGCTGAAGCTTTATGAATCGCGCCCCGGTTTCGTGCGCCCAGAATCGCGGCGTAACGAAGTGATGAGCTTCGTCAGGAGCGGATTGCAGGACCTCGCGCTCAGTCGTCTGAAATCTTCAGTCAGTTGGGCCATCCCAGTGCCGGACGATCCCGATCATACGATCTGGGTCTGGTTCGACGCGCTGCCCAACTACATCACGGCGCTGGGGTTCGGAAGCGGTGAAAGTGAGAGCGCCGCCGGATTCGAGAAGTTCTGGCCCGCCGTTCACCTGGTCGGCAAAGACATCCTGCTGCATCACGCCGTTTTCTGGCCCGCCTTTCTTCTGGCCGCCGGTTTGGAAACGCCAGAGATGGTCTTTGCGCACGGCATGTGGCTAGACCCGAACGGGCGCAAGATGTCCAAGACTCTCGGCAATACGATCAACTTGGAAATGTTGCGCAAACATTTCTCGAATGACATGGTGCGTTACTTCTGCCTGCGCGAGATGATCTTCGGTCAGGACGGAAAGTTCGGCTACGAGAGTTTTATTGATCGCATCAACAGCGATCTGGCGAGCGGGCTCGGCAATCTCTTAAGCCGCACGCTGACGATGATCGAGCGTTATTGCGAGGGAGTTATCCCTGCGCCCTTAATCGGTGAAGAAAATTATCTGGCGGCCAAGCGCGCCGGCGTTGACCCTGACCCGATGGCTTTGGCCTCTGTCCTTGAGCGCGCGCGCGATCAATACCTTGCGCAGTTTGACGACTATGCTTTTAGCCGCGCTCTCGAAACCGCCTGGGCCGTCATCGCCCGCGTGGATAAGATGATCTCGGATGCGAAGCCCTGGGAGCTGGCAAAGGATGAAGCGCAGCGGCAGACGCTCTCGTCCATACTTTATCGTTCGGCGGAAGCGCTGCGTTGGCTGGCCGTCCTGCTTTATCCAGTTATGCCGGAGACGACGCGACAGATTTACGTGCAGCTTGGGCTGGGCGGAGACGTTTCAAAGATCGATCCATCACAGCTTGCGTGGGGTGGTCTGCCCGAAGGGACAAGAATCGGCGAGATAGGGCCGCTCTTTCCGCGTATCGAAAAGGCGAAAACCATGAAAGAGATAGAGAAGACGAGCGAGCATACGGGCACACACGCCACGGAGGCTGAGGCAGTGCAAGGCGCGCCCGACCGCGAGCAAACAAAGCCCGCCGCGCCGCCTATGCAGGGCGCAACAGAGGCCGATGCCGTTCCGGGGGCACAAACGGAGGCGGCACAAGGCGTCACGAGTTTTATAGAGATCGGTGACTTTGCCAAAATCGAGCTGCGCGTCGGCGAAATCCTGACCGCAGAGCGTGTGCCCAAATCTGACAAGCTCCTGCGCTTTACGATTGATCTGGGTGAAGCGCAGCCGCGACAGGTGCTCGCGGGCATCGCCGAATATTACGAGCCGGAAAAGATGATCGGAAGAAAAGTGGTCGTCGTCGCTAATCTCAAACCGCGAAAGCTTCGCGGCTTTGAATCGCAGGGCATGATCCTCGCCGCCTCTATCGGCGAAGAGGGCCGCCCCGTCATCGCCACCTTTACGGAGGACGTGCCCAACGGCGCGCGTCTTAAATAAGACGTATCAATCTTGCCGGAGAAAGAGCATGAGAAAGATCATCGCTGCCGCTTTCGTCCTGGTTTTAGTTTACATGCCCTCGCGTCTCGCACAGCAAATGGCGTATACGCCTCCACCTGCTTCGGCGAGCGTGCTGACGGGCATCAATTTCAGTGAGACCTCTCCGGTTAACGAAGCCTACCGCGCCGAGTTTGATCGTTGCGACAAGGTGAACATCTTTAAAGGTCGCACTATGACAGGGTTTCGCAAGTGCAGTAATGATCCGAACCGTGTCAAAGCCTTATTAAGATTTCCCGACAAGACAATCTTTTTTGAGTCAAAGCTCTCGCTCGATATTGACGGATCACAAAAGGCTTGCACTTCACCCGGACTGGCAGACCTGTGTGCGACATGGTTTACGTGGGACAATCTACCGGAGCCGCAGCGTTATGTTGATTCAGACATATACCCTTACGTCGTGATACCCATCGCCGGTTCCAACGTCAGTAATAATAAGGAGTTTCGGAATAAGACCGGAATCAACAAGGGCGATCTGGGCGTCGTCGTCTTTAAAGATAAAGTAGTGCCCGTGTTTGTCGCCGATGGCGGCCCTTATAATAAGTTGGGAGAGGGCTCTCAAGCTCTCTTCAAGGCGCTCGGCGAAGATAGATGCAGTCAGATGAGCAGTACAGGGCATTGCGAAAAGTATAGAGACTTTAGTATTCCTTCGGGCGTGCTGGTCTTCCTTTTCCCGAACTCCAAAATAGCCGGACTGAAACCGTCTAACGCCCTCGAAAAAATTCGCGTCGAGGCGCTCGCACGCTTTGAAAGACTCAAGCAAGATTAATTGTTGAAGCGTGACTAAATTTTCAATTGATGTTCGTCGATTCCCACGCGCACATTGACGGCGAAGAGTATGACGCGGATCGCGCTGAGGTTGTAGAGCGGGCGCGCGCGGCAGGAGTGCGCGCCATCCTGAACGTCGGGACTGGCGATCCGCATTCGGGCACGTTCGAGCGCGCCGTCCGCGTGGCAGAGCAGTTCGAGTCTGTTTACGCTGCGGTCGGCGTGCATCCACACGACGCCAAATTGTTTGACGCGGAGGCGCGCGAGCGTTTAGGCAAACTCGTACGGGAAAGCCCGCGCATCATCGCCTGGGGCGAGATCGGTCTGGATTATCATTACGATCATTCCCCGCGCGACACGCAGCAAAGCGTCTTCGCGGAGCAATTGCGTCTGGCTCGCGCAGCGCATCTTCCCGTCATCATCCATTCGCGCGAAGCAGACGAAGATACCGTCAACACTTTGCGTGCGGAATGGAGCGGAGCAGCGCAGGGT
>DATLMN010000336.1:0-16148 GCA_035537255.1 Pyrinomonadaceae bacterium
ATCATAAAAATCCAGCACTATCTCGTTCAAGGGCAGCTCGTAGGTGAGCATCACGCGATTGGAGGCGATGTACTCGAACTTTTTCTGCACGCCCCGTTTCTCTTCCAGCAGCGGAAGAATGCCGCCAAGGTAGTCGTCCGAAGTAAGGATCGTCGCTAAGATAACGGGCTCTTCGATCTTCGCTATGTTGACGGGGTCCGGCATCTTGGCTGGCGAATCTATCTCGCGCGTCACGCCGTCGGTCGTCGTCACCAGATAACGCACGCCCGGAGCGGTCGTAATCAGGTCAAGATTGAACTCGCGTTCCAGTCGCTCCTGCACGATCTCCATGTGCAGCAAGCCCAGAAAGCCGCAGCGAAAACCGAAGCCGAGCGCAGTCGAAGATTCCGGCTCGTAAAAAAATGAAGCATCATTTAAGCGCAGCTTGTCGAGCGCGTCGCGCAGCTCCTCGTATTGATTCGTATCCACAGGGTAGAGCCCCGCGAAGACCATCGGCTTGATCTCCTGAAAACCGGGGAAGGGCTCAAGCGTCGGGCGCGCCGCCTCCGTGATCGTGTCGCCGATCTGCACGTCCGCGACCTCTTTGATAGAGGCCGTCAGAAAGCCGACCTCGCCCACACCGAGCGTGGCAATCGGAGTGGGACGTGGTCGATTGACGCCGAGCGTCTCTACCTGATAATCGCGCCCAGTGTTAAAGAAACGAATCTTCATGCCGGGCTTGACAGAGCCGTCTATGACACGAAAGAGCACGATCACGCCCCTGTAAGAGTCATACCATGAGTCGAAGATGAGAGCCTTCAAGGGCGCGTGCGAATCGCCTTTCGGCGGCGGCACATCGCGCACGATGGCTTCGAGCACTTCGTGAACGCCCGTCCCCGTCTTGGCGCTCGTCAGGACGGCGTTGTGTGTCTCAAGGCCAATGACATGCTCTATCTGTTCGAGGGCTTTGTCCGGCTCTGCGCCGGGCAAATCTATCTTGTTGATGACGGGGATCAGTTCCAGATTATTTTCAATCGCGAGATAAGTATTGGCCAGCGTCTGCGCCTCTACGCCCTGCGACGCATCGACGACGAGCAGCGCGCCCTCGCAGGCGGAGAGCGAGCGCGAGACCTCGTAAGAAAAATCCACGTGGCCCGGCGTGTCGATCAGATTGAGCACGTAAGCCTGCCCGTCGTCGGCCTTGTAATCGAGCCTGACGGCGTGCGACTTGATCGTAATACCGCGCTCGCGCTCCAAGTCCATATTGTCCAGGACCTGCGCGGACATCTCGCGCCCAGTCACTGCGCCGGTCTGTTCGAGCAGCCGGTCGGCCAGCGTAGACTTGCCGTGGTCTATGTGCGCGATGATCGAGAAATTTCGTATGCGTTCGGGAATCATCATTAAAGTAGTCAGTAATCAGTAATCAGCAGTCAGTTTTTGGTCGCTTTTACT
Organism: Pyrinomonadaceae bacterium; assembly: GCA_035537255.1. GTDB lineage: Bacteria > Acidobacteriota > Blastocatellia > Pyrinomonadales > Pyrinomonadaceae > DASQYE01. Next base: position 1,432 of record DATLMN010000336.1, read on the forward strand.
GAAAACTGAAAACTGACTGCTGACTACTTCTAACATAACAAAACGGGCGCGAAACCGCACGCGTGCGCTCCTTAGTCTACGGCGTGCCCATTTTAATTTAGGCATACAGGTCAAGATTGATTTGGAATATGATGCGTGGCGCATTCTCGTTCCGGACGAACGAAGAAGGAGGAGAGCTTATGAGAGCTACAAAATCCAGGTCCTGGTTTACTCGTTTCGCCAAGTGGACTGCGCACGCTGCTGGACAACCGGCGTCGTTCGGCATCGCCGTCACCATCATCATCGTGTGGGGCGCGTCGGGCCCAGTCTTCGGCTTCAGCGATACGTGGCAACTGGTCATCAATACGGGGACGACGATTGTCACCTTCCTGATGGTCTTCCTGATTCAGAACACACAGAACCGCGATTCAGAAGCCATTCAGGTCAAGCTGGACGAGATCATTCGCGCCATCGAAGGCGCGGATAATTCGCTGCTGGATTTAGAAGAGCTGGACGAAAAGGAGCTGGATCACATCAGGGCGGATTACGAGAAACTGGCCGAGGAGGCGAAGAAGGCTTTAAAGAAAGCGAAGCACGTTAAAGAAGAGAAGAAGAAGGCGAAGTTCGACAAAAAGGATGAATAACGCCGAGGGGCTCAAGTTAGCAAAGTTAGCGCGGCCCTCTGTGCGCTCTCTACACGCGTTAGTCTTTGGCCGGCACTTCGGCCTTCGCTTTCCTAATACGTTCTTCGAGCGTCGCTTTCATGTAGGGTGCGAGCTTGAGGTAGTGATCGAAATCCTTCTGCGCTTCGGCGTCGCGCCCGAGTAAAAGCAGCGCTATCCCACGGTTCGCGTAGAGAAATTCCTGGCGCGGGTTAAGCTCTATGGCCTTGTTAAAATCCGCGACCGCTCCCGCGTAATCTTTTTTTAAGAGCAGCAGATTAGCACGGTTGGCATAGGCCATAGGGTAGTTGGGCTCGTTCTTGATGACGCTCGTGTAATCGGCGATGCTGGCGTCCAAATCTCCTCTCTCTTTAAGCAGCCCCGCGCGCTTCATATAGCCTAGCGCCAGCTTGGAATCCAGCTTGAGCGCCTTATTGTAATCTGCGAGCGCTCCTTCCATGTCGCCTTTGGCCTGGCGCGCAATGCCGCGATGCATGTAGAAGCTGCCAACCGATGGGCCCATCCTGATCGCGCGTTCATAGTCCGCAATGGCCGCGTCCAGATTGCCTTTGGCCTGCCAGACCGTGCCGCGATTGAGATAGGCGAAGTAGTTTCCGGGCTGCGCGTCTATGGCTTTAGTGAGGTCGGCGATTGCGCCGTCCAGATCGCCTTTGGCTTTGCGTGCGAGGCCGCGATTGTTGTACGCGCCGGAGAAACCGCCGTCTCTTTGTATCGCCTTCGTATAGGCCGCAATCGCGCCGTCCAGATCGCCCTTCTTTTCCAGCGCCAACCCGTCGCGCACAAAACCCTGCGCCGCAGGGTCTAACATCTGCGCCGTCGCCGCGCCCTGCATAAAGAGAAGCAGGAATAAGAGAAGGAAAACGGTTTTCATCAGACCTTAGACCTCCTGTGAGATAGAAAAAGCTCTAAAGCATCCGCCGTTTATTAACGTGTACGCTTCATCCACTCAATGCAACGCAGTAGATGCGTGTGCATGGCGTCTGCGCTCGCGTGATGAATACGTCCGTGGCCGGGCAGCACCCACTCGAAATCGTAATCCAGAAGCTTCTGCATAGAGCGCGTCTGCTCAGCCCATGAATACCATGCGACGCTGCGAAAAGCCGTCAGCGTCTCGCGCGCGGGCGACCAGGCCAGATGATCGCCCGTAAAGAGAAACCTGTTTTTGTAAAGCAGCACCATGTGACCGCGAGTATGTCCGGGCACAGGAATCAACAGGAGATCATCATCTAGCCGCACCGCGTCTTCGCCCTCAATGATCTGCTCGACGCCGTAGCGCGCCGCGCCGTCCTGCGCGTGCATCACACGGCGGCAACCAAATTTTTTGGCGAAAGAGGCGTGATCCGCGATGTCGTCCTTGTGCGTCAGGAACATCAAGGAAGCGCCGCCCATCGCCTTGAGCCGTTTGACCAGAGGCCCTGCAAAGCGCGGCGAATCCACCAGCACATTGCCGCCCTCTTCTTTGGGCCGCACGATCAGATAGCTCCACGCGCCAAAGCTGGATTCGGAAGTGTAGCCGCAGAAATAGATATTTTCCGCGAGGCGCGTGGGAAAAGCATCAATCGCCGGGCGCACGTCATGCTTGCGTGTCGTGCCGATTGAGCCGGTCGGGCAAGCCACCAGAGACATCAGTGCGAGTCGCGTCTCGTCTTCCGTTTCCGGTTGACGATAAACGCTGGACTGGTCACCGTGATCGCGAAAGGTGGCGGGCGCAATCTGGCGACACGCATCGCAATCGATGCACGTATCGTCAACGAAAAAATCGCCCGTCACATTCTCCGGCAGCCGCCGCGCGTAACTTGCCATCTCTTATTACACCTCTTCCTCACACAATAATGGCGCAACCACACTGTGCAGTTCAAGGCGCGGCAAGCCTCCGAAGGCGCTCTTATATCCGTTTACAATAGAATATCAGGAACGTCGCGACTCACCACAGAGACACGGAGGACACGGAGATTACACAGAGAGTCAGTATCACTCAAACCTCCGTGCTTCCTCAGTGTGCTCTGTGTCTCTGTGGTGAATGTCCCAGTCCTCACACTCAATTGAAGCTTGATCTAATACTGAGACTTGTTGCTTAAGGCTTTCGGGGCACAGGCGTAGGCTCTTCCGGCGGCTCTTCCGTTTCGTCTACGTCTTCAATGATGCGAACTTCCGTGCCGAACTTCTGATAACCGCGAAAGCGTATCTCGTTGCGGAACTGGATTGTTTGACCGTTGTAGTTGGACGTGAGGATGACTTCGGCGCGCGAAGGCAAAAGGTAAGGGCGCTCGTTGATCGTCACCCAGTCGTAATCTATCAGGCTCGTGGCCGCCGCGACTGGAAAACCGGCGGGGATTTCCGTCGCGATGCTTTCCATGCGCAGCACTCTGTCCAGCTCGCGATCAATCCAGACTCTGCCGCGATAACCAGTCACGACGGTATTGCTGACCGCGCCCGCCGCCTTGATCGTCTGATGCGAGTTCTGTTTCTTGACCTCGAACTGGTAAACGATGGTGCGCCGCCCGCGAAGCAAATCCGTATCGACGGCCTCAAACTTCGCCTGACTCTCCTCTTTAAAGAGCCCTGCCAGCATAGAGACGTATTCGCCCGTAGAGCTTGTCCCGCCGAGCTGCTCGTAGCTCTGTCCCTCTTTGATCTCGGCGTTGGGCGGCAGACCGTTGACGGCCAGCACCTTGTACTCCTCGCCGATCTGCGCACGGAAGCTGACGGCGATGGTCAGGCGATCAGAGACAGACCAGTTATTCGTCTCGCCACGCGCGTAGGAGCGTGTGATAAGTTGCTTGACGATAAAATCCGGCATCGCATTGGAAGCGGCGAGCGTGACGTTGCGTGTGCGCGCCAGAAGATCGCGCGCCTCCGCTTCGGGCGGCAGAGCGGACGCCACAGGATTCACGCGACGGCGCGCGGCCTCTTCTAATGTGCGCCGCAGCAGAGCATCATTTCCACTCTTGGAGGCGACGACAGAGCGCACGCCCTGCGTCAGCTCGAAACCAATACCACGCCGCCTGATCTCTTCGACGATCTCGTCACGCTTTTCAGGATGGCGCGGAAGCTGTTGAACCATACGCACCAGCTCCTGACTCGTGATCGGAGCATCATTCGATTGTGCCTGCGCGGGGACGACTTGAAAGCAGCACAAGAAGACGAGCATCAATACTGCCAGCGGCAGCTTGATCGTGTGACGTTGAAAAAATTGATACATCCTGTTTATAACCTGAACACTAAACTGCAATGAGCACATGCAAGATGCTTTGAGCGCGCCCGTCGGTTGTCTGGCGTCTCCTGAGGCAGCGAAGATAAAGCCCGTTTGACTAAAGTGGAAACGCGCGCCGTGTAAAAGATAATCACATACAGAAATGCTCTATGGCGCGAGAGAGAATGTTGACGCATTGTTGAAGCTCTAAGACTGGAACAAACTCTCCCGTGCGATGTGCGACGCGAATATCGCCGGGGCCGAACACGACCGCCTCCGCGCCGAGACGCTGCATCTCCGGTGCTTCCGTGCCGAAGCTGATCGTTCCCGCGCTCTTTCCCGTCACTTCTTCGAGCAGCAAGACGAGCTTTGAATCGGCGCTCGTTTCCATCCCGTCGTCAATCCGCAGGACATCGATCTCGCAGTCAAAGTCGGCGTCACGCGAGCGTTCATCCTCTATGGCCGCACGTAAAAGGTCTAACACGCGCGAGGCAGATTGTCCCGGCACGGGCCTCCATTCCAAAGTGAAACGGCACTCTCCGGCGATGATGTTCTTGGCCGACCCGCCGTTAATGATGCCGACGTTGAGCGTCGTATAGGGCGGATCAAACTCCTGCCGAGGTTCTTCTTTAAGAACTTCTGCTATTTTTTCCAGATGGCCGACGATGCGCGCGGCGCGAAAGATGGCCGATGCGCCGAGCGCAGGATATGCGCTATGGCCTTCGCGCCCGCGCACAATAATCTCCGCCAGACAGTAGCCCTTGCCGGCGCGAATGGGCTGCAACGAAGTTGGCTCGCCGACGATGCTGTAGCGCGCAATGATGGCTCTCTCTTCGGCCAGATGTTTCGCGCCGAGGCAGCCCACCTCCTCGTCCGCCGTCAGGATAAGCGCGAGGGGTTTGCGCAGGGCTTTGACATCGACGGCTTCAATAGCAGTGATCGCGGCGGCGATGAAACCCTTGGTATCACACGCGCCGCGCGCGTAAAGCTTGCCGTCGCGCTCCGTCAGGCTCAGTGCTTCCGTCCAGCTTGCATCAAAGGGGACGGTATCCGTATGACCGACGAACGCCAACTCGACCTGCGGCTTATCCGGCACGGTTGGCCCAAGCATGGCAATCATGTTGGTCTTCTCAACACCGCGCGCGTCTGTGTAAGGTCGAAGCTGCACGCGCATGCCTAAGGCTTCGGCTCTTGATGCAGCATAAGAGATGATCTCCGCGTTAGAATGCGCCGAGACCGAATCAATACTGACAAGCCGTGCCAATGTTTCTTCGACCGTCATACTTAAGTCTTTAGCTCCAAAGTCTGCGCTGAAGCGCCGCAAAGCTGCGCACGATCTCCGCTTGAGCCGGATGTTGTCCGTCTTCTATCACGAGTTTGCCGCCGACGCAGACTTCACGCACGCTCGATGGCGCGAGTGAAAATACTATACAGGGCAAGAGGTCTTCGACAGATGCTCCGGCGATTGAAGGATGATGCAGATCGACTGTGAAGAAGTCTGCGAGGCGTCCCGGCTCAAGGCTTCCGCTGTCTGCTCCGATACTTTCAGCGCCGTGCAGAGTCGCTGAGTCCAGAAGCCGCGCCGCGAGCGACGATAGCTCATCATTTTCACGTGAGAGCACTGCGCGCTCAAGTTTTTCGAGCCGCAGGTTCAATTCAAGCTCGCGCGCATCCTCAAGCAAATCTATCTGCGCGTGACTGTCCGTGCCGAGCGCGACCCGCACTCCCTCGCGGAAAAAAAGATCGGCGGGCACAACGCCGTCACCCAGATTGCGCTCTGTCGTCGGGCAGGCGCACACCATGGCACGTGCGCGCGCCATTGCTTGCGCCTCCTCGGGCGTGACGTGAACGGCATGCACGCCTGTAAAGCGGTCACTGAGGAGTCCTTCGCTTTCCAGAAGCTGTACCGGAGTACGACCGTACTCTTCAAGACAGGCAGTGACCTCTGCGGGTTGTTCCGCCAGATGCATGTGGACTGGAAGAGAGCGCTCGGCGGCGAAGCCTATAACCTCTTTTAAGTAGGGAAGCGGCACGGCGCGCACGCTGTGCGGAGCAATACCCATCCATGCTCCGTTGTCTTCCAATTCATTGCGCGTCGTAAGCGCCGCCTGCAAAGCGTCTGCGTGAAGTAAATAGTTTTCCGTGTCGCGTTCGATAAAGCGCGACTGTCGTTCGTTCGGCGGCGCATTGTGGCCCGCTCGCGCATAGGCCACGCGCAGCAGTGCTATGCGCAAGCCGACATCGCGCGCGGCGCGCACCACTTCTTTCGCGAGCAGGTTCGCATCCGTGTAGGGCTTGCCGTCCGGCGCGTGATGCAAGTAATGAAACTCTCCGACAGAGGTAATGCCTGACAGGGCCATTTCGAGAAAGGCCATACGCGAGGCATCATAAATGTCTTCCGGCGAGAGGCGGGTTGCCGCGCTGTACATCATCTCTCGCCACGTCCAGAAAGAATCTCGATGCTGGCCCGTGCGATATTCCGTGCGCCCACGAATTACACGTTGAAAGGCGTGCGAATGCGCGTTGACGAGGCCGGGCAGAAGGGCGCGATTTTTAAGATGAATAACGGAATCGGCTTTGACCTGAGCAGCGGGAGCAATTCGTGTGATGCGCCCGCGCGCGTCCGCTTCGAGCGCCATGTCACGACTAAAGCGCCCCTCCGTATAAAGAAGTTCGGGCAGCCACGCGGTTGTCTTTTCGTGAACCGGTTGAGTCATTCATGCTACAGAGGCTCGCAGTCAGGAAGAGAGGTTTGCCACAGCCCTTCCTGACTGCGAGGTTAATAGTCTTGTCTGTGGCTAACGAGCGTGTCTATTGCTTTCCGCCTGCTGCCTTCTGTGTTGAGGCTGTCCGTTTCTTCGTCGCGATCCAGGCATCGACGTTGCGCTCCAACACGTCAAGTGGCAGCGCTCCTGACAAAAGAACTACGTCGTGGAATTCGCGTATGTCGAAGTCCGCGCCGATCTCGCGGCGTGCGCGTTCTCTGAGTTCCCTGATCTTAAGCTGACCGATCTTGTAGGCGAGCGCCTGTCCCGGCATGGAGATGTAACGATCAATCTCGTTGACGATGTCCTGCTCCGTCTTGGCGGCGTTCTCCATAAAGAAATTGATCGCGCGCTGGCGATCCCACTTCATAAAGTGCATGCCTGTGTCGACGACCAGACGCACCGCCCGCCACATCTCGTAGGTCAACTGGCCGAACTTCGCGTAAGGATCATCGTAGAGTCCCATCTCTTCGCCGAGGGATTCGGCGTAGAGTCCCCAGCCCTCTACGAAGGCCGTGTAGCCGCCGAAGCGACGAAACTTCGGCAACTCGCCCAGCTCCATCCCGAGCGCGATTTGCAGGTGATGTCCAGGCACACTCTCATGCAGGGAGAGCGCCATCATCTCCCACTTGGGGCGCACCTCTGGCTTATAAAGATTCACATAGTAGAAGCCAGGGCGCGAGCCGTCCGCCGCCGGTTGACTGTAGTAAGCGGTCGTTGTGTCGGGCGCGATCTTGTCCGGAATCGGAATCACACCGTAAGGCGTGCGCGGCAGCGTCTTAAAGACTTTGACGAGGTTCGGGTCGATGCGCTTGGCCATCGAGCGGTAGGCTTCCAGCAATTCTTCCGGCGTCTGGTAAAAGAACTGCTTGTCGGTTCGCAGCTTCGTAAAGAACTCTTGAAGCGTTCCCTTAAAGCCGACCTTGTTCATGATCGCCTGCATCTCTGCGCGTATGCGTTTGACTTCGCTGAGACCCTTCTCGTGAATCTCCTGCGGCGTCATGTTGGTCGTCGTGTGACGGCGCGCCAGATAAGCGTACAACTCCGACCCCTGCGACATTTGCCAGACGCCGACCTGATCGAAGGCCGCCGGCAGATATTCACCCGTGAAATAGGTTTTGAGTTTTTGGAAAGCGGGAATCACGCCCGCGCTGATGGCTTCGCGCGCCGCTTTAGATAAACGCTCGCGCTCCGCCGCAGGGATGTCGGCGTGGAAATTCTTGAACGGTTTATAAAAGGGGCTCTCCTCCGGGCTTGAGACGATCTGTTTGTCTATCTGGCCGGGCACGCGCTGAAGGACAATCTTGGGCCACATGACGTGCGCCTTTGCGCCTTCGCGCATCAGCGCCATGTCCTGATCCATCAGTGTGGGAAAGGAGCGCAGGCGCGCAATCCAGTCGTCGTAATCCTTGACGGTCTGAAAGCGCAGTTGATCTGCCAGCTCGTCCGCCGTCTGAATACCGCCGCGCTGGTTGATCGGCATCAGATAGAGCTGAAACTTTGCGCTCTCCATGTCCAGCTCCAAATCTTTTTTGTAGAGATCGTAATTAAGCTGGTCAGCGGTGGAAAGCTGCGCGCGATTTATTCTATTGAGGCGATCAAGCGCTTCCTTCGTGTGAGCCTGCCGCAGACGAATCGCCTCAAGGCTGTCGTCATCCCAGCGGTCGTTCCAGCGACGGTCGCCGAGCGAAGAAGCAAAGGTCGGAAACTGCTCCATAGCGTATTCCCACTCGGCGTCAAGAAATGTTTGGAGCGCTTTGGTCGCCTCGTTGGCGTTATTGTTGGTCTGTGCAACAGCGCCCCGCAGAGGCAAAAGCAGAAGCAGCGAGGCCAGGGCCAGCGCCGCAAAAGTGTTGAAGAGTTTTGTTGAGCGCATAGAATCTCCGTCGGCGACTCTCTCTCTGTTAGTGTCGAGCCGCATCTTGAATAGATATGATCGGATAAGTCCGGGAAGAGCTAAAAACAATAGCACACGAGGTCGCGGGGGCGCACGTGCAGGCGCGCGCCGATAGAGGTTCAGTTTGAAGTTGAATGTCATGAAAATTGTTATTCACCACAGAGACACAGAGAGCACTGAGGAGGCACAGAGAAATAATTCAAGCTTCTGTGTAACCTCCGTGTCCTCTGTGGTGAGTCTCAATGCACCGCATACTCAATTATCCAAAATCAACCACTACTCGCGCGCCTTGCGTGATTTGACCGTTCAGACTGATTTTCGTGAGATTTTAGGGAAGCACCGCGAGGGCTCTGCGGGGCATCTAATTGCCCGTGAGCATTACACCCGAAAATCTTAAAGTTTACGCACGTTTTGCGCGTCAGCATGCGCGACGTTTTCTGGCAGAGCGTGTTAAGGAAGCGCGCACAAGCGTTCCGCCTGCGCCCCATCGCCCGCAGCCTGCGGAGTGGAGCGACGAGCGATTGACCGTTGCATGGCTTGGTCATGCGACCACGCTGATAAACTTTTACGGCACATGGCTTTTGACAGACCCAGTGCTTCGTTCGCGCATAGGCGTTCATCTGGCGGGCTTAACACTTGGCCCACGCCGCCTTGTCCGCCCGGCGCTCTCCGTTCGAGAGCTTCCCGCTCTGGACGCCGTGCTGATCTCGCACTCGCACATGGATCACTGCGATCTGCCGACCTTAAAGCGGCTGGCGCGCCAAAGCCACGCCGTCGTCCAGCATGGCAATCTAGACCTGGTGCGCCGCTTTGATCATGCGAGCGACTTGGCGTGGGGCGAGAGCGTAGAAGTCGCGGGCGCGCGCATAGAGGCCATAGAAGTCAATCACTGGGGCGCGCGCACATTGACGGACAGGCATCGCGGCTACGGCGGATTCCTGATCGAAAAGAATGGACGTGCCCTTGTCTTCGGCGGCGACACCGCCTACACGAACGCGTTTGCGCGCCTGCGCCCGCGCGTCAAAGTCGATCTGGCGATTCTGCCCATCGGCGCTTACGATCCCTGGATTTATGCTCATGCCAATCCGGAGCAGTCCTGGGCCATGCGCCGCGAGATGGGCGCGACCTACATCCTGCCCATGCATCATTCGACGTTTCGCCTTAGCCGCGAGCCGACAACGGAGCCGATCACTCGTCTCTTCAAAGTCGCCGGTGATGAAGACTGGCGCATCGCCCTGAGCGAGCCCGGCGAGACCTGGGTGATGCCCGAAGAAGAGCGGCAACAGCAGAACGAAAAACTTCACTCGCTAACTGCTTGAGCAATTTAAGAGAACACAAATAAAGCCCCAAGGGTAAAGCCCCTAAGGGGCGACAGAGTGTGGCTTTGCACACAAAGTCACTTTATAGTCAGACTTTGTGGTCAGCGCGGCGACTTTATAGTCAACCGCGCTGAAAGTCTATCTCTATTCCTAACTCATAAAGTGAGCGAATGAGCACGCAGATATTGTGGCAGAGAACCTTGCACAAGATTTCGTTCGTCTGCGCCGTGAGCGTCTTGCTTCTCAATCTCTCTCCGAACTTTCGCTTGAGCATTGAGAACGTGCTTTCGACGTTACTACGTGCGTGATAACGCGCCTTGAACTCGTCTTGCTTGTAAGTATAGAAGCCCCACATGCGCGCCCACAATCCAGACTTGTCTTGTCGGTATGTCGGCGTGGTATGTCTGAGGAACGGAATGTAAGGCGTCGCGCCCTTTGAAACGACAAGCTTCAAGTTGGTAATGCCAGAGTAACCTTTATCCGCGACAACCTCTTGCATCTGAAAGTTGCGGGCTGTGTTTTCAACAAGCGGAGCAAAGTATTTATAATCGCTTTCCCAGCGTCCCGTCACTTCAACGCTCGTTATGATATTCGTCTTGCAGCCGCACATGAGATGCACCTTGAGCCAAGTAATCATCTTGGCATCCGGTCTTTTCGCATACTTGGCTTTCATCCATTCGGCAGAGACGCCGCTACAGAAGCCGGATGAGTCGGCGGCAAAGGTGCTTTCAATATCGCGCAGTGGCATAGCTGACCATTCAATAAGCTCTCGCAGATAAGTCGTGAGTTCTTCGCGCTCCAAATGTTTTGAGATCGTATTGAAGTGAACGGGACGGGACAGATAGCCGCGCATCAAAGCTTCCCGCATGTCGGTTTGATTGCGTCTGCCAGACATGCCGCTATAGACCTTGAGGCAGCAAGCAAAGATGAGGTCGGCGATAGGGGCGCGCGGTCGTCCCATCTCTTGCGGAGGCTCTTCAATACCTTTACAGAGATCAAACAGGAGTTCCTTGAACTTGGATTCTTCGACGGTCTGAGCGGCGTTGTATTCGTGCCAATTTTGCGGGTAGGTTTTACGGACTTTTTCAGTTGATTCAATCATTACGCACCTCTTTACAGTTGGTGCGTGACGAGTACACAATAGTCTTGCGGCTACTGCGTGGTCGCACACGCGGAAGTCGAAAAGGTCTAGCTGGGAGGTCGCACTCTCGGCTAGGCCATCTTTTTTGGTTTTCAATCGTGAAGTTGATTCATGAATAATACATCGTTTCATACGTTAAAAGCAAGAGCTAAGTTTCAGATAAGTAAGGCTTTAAGTGTACTTTCCTGTGTTTTGAAATTGCTTGACCCGCTTGACCTGCTCCACTCGCAAAATAAGTCTTGACCTGCTTGACCCGCTTAGAGTACCTTATGCGGGTCGAGCGGTTCAACCCCTAATCTGTAAGGAGCAAATATGATGAACAATTTGGATAAGTTGCTAGAGCGATTCAAAATCGTGGCTGAGGGCGGCGAGGTGGAGCGGCCTACTGAAAAGTTTACGACCTATGCCATCACGAATTTTCGCGGCGGTATTGGCAAAAGCACCCTTGCTTTCAATCTGGCCTATGAAGTGTCCAGAACTCACAAAAGCCTTTTACTTGACCTTTGTCCACAGACTAATTTCTCTCAATCGCTTTTAGGTGAGGATGCCATCAATCCCAGCCTAACCATCTATGACGCCTTGCTATCGCGTGTCATGGCCGGTACTGCTTCTATCAATATGGATGATTTGTTGGTAAGCGTGCCGCCTAGCTGTGGGTCGTTTAAGTTTGGGCAGGGCGTTCACATCGTTCCCGGTTCAAAGGAGCTTTTTCTATTCCCTAGCCTGCTTTACACGCAATTAAGTGCGACAGCACAATTAGGGAGCAAAGGGCCGCAAATCAGCAAAAACATTCTCGAATCGGTCAAGCTCATTATTGAGACGCTTAGAGGGCATCTGAAGGCAGAGAAAGTGTTGATTGATACGAGTCCGTTCTTTGGTGGGGCGACTCACTTGGGATGGGTAGCGGCAGATGCTTTGATTATTCCTGTGCGGGTTGACCAGCATTCAATGGATGCTCTGAAATTAACCCTCTCAATGTTGCGAAATCCCGACATGGATTTTCTGCGGCTCAATAAACAAGCAGGCATTGGGCGGTTGCCGAAAATCCATGCTATTGCAATGACCCACTGCGGCTGGAATCGCCAGTCTAAGTTTACACCTGACAGGTCAACACAGGCTTACTTATCCCAAGTAATCGAAATCGCAGAAGATAACAAAGACCTGTTTTCATCTGATGACCCGATCAACGCGATTCACATTCTCGACGACTTTCATTCGGCTGGCAGAATCAGTGGAACAAAGCGAATCCCGCTTGCCAAGCTTAACAACCGAGAGTCTTACACAATTGAATCTCAGAGACTTGAAGTGAACGAATCAATAGACAGATACAAAAACGAGATGAGGTCTCTGGCTTTAACTATCTGATTACCTGAAAGGCGATCTTAGTGCTTACTTTATGCCCACACATGTTTTATATATAGATGACTCTGGAACAAAAGAGTATGCCAGCAGGCCAGAAGACTACAGGCTGGCTAGGCGCGGCAACTCGCGCTACTTCGTATTCTGTGGGGCACTACTGACCACAGCAGAAGCGGGACGATTAAGGGATAGGATTGTAGAACTAAAGATAGAATACTTTCGACGGGGCGATGTTGAGATTAAGTCAAACTGGTTACGCATACCATACGAGCGTCAGAAGCGGTATCTCGACAAGTACAGCGTAAGCGAAGAAAGGGTAAGACGATTCGTTGATGATTACTACAAGGCTATCAATGAGTTTGATTTGATGTTTGTTGCTGCCATTGTTGACAAATTGCACATGCAAGAAATTTATCCCCGTCCGTGGTACGCGCCAGCAGTTGCTTATGAGCTTATTTTGCAGAGAGTTCAAAGCGAGCTACCAGCACCCGCGAGTGTAGCTATAATAATTGATGATATGTCTGGCGCAACGCCTAAGGGCAATCAATACAAAAGAAATCTCAAACTTCAACATTTATCCCTTATGAAGTATGGGAGTAGTCTAAGAAAAGGCGTAGCGTTCCCCTGCTTAAGTAGTCAGAGATTCATAAATTCCGCAGCTTCGCATTTAGTTCAAGTTTCAGATTTGGCAGCCTATAACGTTCACAGGCAGTTCATCCAGTATGGTGAAGAGTGGGAGACAGAAGGACTAGGTAGGCTATCTACATACGAGCATTTTGATAAGATCGTAACGAAGTTCAGAAAGACCAGTGAGGGTAGAATACAAGGCTATGGAATAGTGAAGTTTCCGCTTAAAAAGAGAGTTTATTGGACAGTAACAGAATAGAAAATACATTGGCCGCGCCTTAAGACCCTGCGTTGATTCGAGGGCAGCCAATATGGGCTAGGGACAAACGTCCACTCTTGTACGCGGCCAAAGCCAAACCGCTAGATATTATACATATTCAACCTCAACCCCGCAACATCTTGCCTAGACCTCCCCTTTACATTTCAGCAACCTGCCTAAACTAACGTCTATTTTTAATGATGCTTTTCTTACGTTTGATTTCAGGAGTTCTTTTACCGCTAAGGTTTCGATGGCGTGTGTTGAGCATTGCGCCCAACGTTTGATGCGAAAGGCCAAGTCTACGGGCAGCGCGTGAGACGCTGCCTCGTTCCTCTTTTAATGCTTGCTCGATAAAGCGAGCTTCATACTTCAAGACTGTTTCGGGTAAGGTGAAATACTCGTCTAGTTCAGCCCCGTACAGCTTTCGCATCACAAGGCGAGCGCAAGCGCGAAGCCGCGCTATATCTTCAGCGTCTTGTGTAACCGCCAACAACCTATCGGCACGCTGATATAAGTTGTAGAGCCTTCTTTCAGACAGACGCTCTCCAAGTTCTTCGATCATTGAAACGGCAGCACTTCCTGCAATGGAAAGTGCGCCCGCGTTTTCTGCCGTATTGATAGCGCGACGGAATGTATGCAATGAGTTTTCATAGTCCATTTGTCGAGCTTCGATAGTGGCTTTGATTCTGAGAGCGCCAGCTAAAAGCCCTTGCTCTCCGCTTTTCTCGAAAGTGTCTACTACTTCAATAATGACTCGCCTTGCTTCTTCGTAGCGTTCTTCTGCTAGTAAGACTCGCGCTCTTGTCTCTTCTACCTGTGCAGCAGTGCCGGAGTCTTTGAGACGTGTGAAAATCTGACCCGCTTTGTCTATCTGCTCATGGGCTTCTTGATACCTGCCGAGCTTATATAAAAGCATCGCAAGATTGTTCAAGTTACTGCCGCAATATCTTTCATGGCCTGCTTGCTCATAATGATAGATCGCAGCCGTAAATTCGATGATGGCCTTATCTAAAAACTCAATCCGACCTTGCGCCATCCTTCGCAACGCCAAGCCCATGTGTCCGTGCCATCTGCCTTTCAGAGCATGAGAGGCGTTTTCAAACAATGGTCTAAACTCTATTAGAAGGTTCTCCGCTTCTTCATATCTTCCGCTAAAGATTTCCACTAGAGCGCGCACGATGACAATCTTGCTGTACTGTTCTGGCATCGCTCCGGTGCGAGCCTGGTCAAGGATAATGCGCGCCTCTTCAAATGCGCCCGCTCGCCAGTAGCAGACGCCAAGCTCACATTGCGTTTCAGAAACTTTGGACTTTAGATCGAGTGTTTGAAAAATATGGAGAGCTTCTGTCAGTAAGTCTTTGGCTCTTTCCTGTGCATCTTCAACCTGTGAGTGTCCCAGGAAGCCGGACAAAGAACCACAGCGCAACAATGCTTCTGCGGCAATCTCAGGCGGATAGTTGTCTATGTTAGGACGGACGCCCATACCGCGCCATAG
>DATLMN010000337.1:0-24086 GCA_035537255.1 Pyrinomonadaceae bacterium
CTGGGACGGCGCTGCTGCGACATTCTGCGCGCGAGTGAAGCGGAAGAGACCTGCGTCGTCGAAAAGAGTATTCGCGAAGGGCGCAGCGTGACGATAGAAGTCACGCCCGAGCGCTACAATCGACCGCTGCTGGTCACAGTCGAGCCCGTCATCGAAAGCGAAAGCAATACTGTCGGCGCTGTCTGTACGGCGCGCGACCTCTCTGAGTTGCGCAAGGTGGAAGCGGTCGCGCGCGAGCGACAGTCGCTCCTGACAAACATCTTAGAGAGCGTGCGCGATCCGATCTTTGCCATTGATACCAGAGGTCATTACCTGTGGCTTAACTCTGCCTCGACGGAGGCCAGCGGCTATCGTTCCGAGGATTTGATCGGACACCATTATCTTGAGATGGTGCATCCTGCGGATCACGAACTGGCACGCGAGAATTTTGAGAACGCACTGCGCGGCGAGCCCTGCTCCTACGAAGTGCGTTACCTGACGCGCGACGGCGAAGTGCGCGACGCGCTCTATTACAGCGCGCCGCTCGTCGTCGAGGGACATACCACGGGCGTACTCGGAATCGCGCGCGATATTACGGAGCACAAGCAGCATCAACGCCGCGCCGCTCAGGCAGAGAAGCTGCGCGCCCTGGGCCAACTCGCTTCGGGTGTGGCGCATGACTTTAACAATGCGCTGGCGGCCATCCTCGGTCGCGCTCAGTTAATGCGCAGACAGGTACACGCCGAAGCGTTGACGCGTAATCTGGACATCATCCAGACCGCCGCCGAAGACGCCGCCGCAACGGTGCGCCGCATACAGACCTTCGCACGGCAGTCGCAGGAGAAAGAGTTCGAGTTGCTGGACGCTGGCAGCCTGCTGCACGATGCCGTGGAGATTACGCGCACGCGCTGGGAGAACGAGGCGCGCATGCGTGGCTTGAACTATGAAGTCGAGTTGCTGGCAGAGCCCGCCAACTTCACTATGGGCAACGCCTCTGAGCTGCGCGAAGTCTTCGTCAACCTGATCGTCAATGCGGTCGATGCGATGCCGGCGGGCGGACAGCTCTCTATCAGTTGTACGCGTGAAAACGAAAGGCTTCGCCTGCGCTTTAAAGATACTGGCATGGGCATTCCGGAAGACGTGCGCGAGAGAATTTTCGAGCCGTTCTTTACGACCAAAGGCGCGCACGGAACGGGCCTTGGATTAGCAGTGAGCTACGGCATCATAGAGCGTCACGAAGGAATGATTAGCGTCGAGTCTCAAGTGGGACACGGGACGACGTTCGAGATAGATTTGCCTGCCGCCGCGCCCTCGCGCGCTTCTGTCAGCCCGAGTGAAGATCACACGGAAGTCCCTGCTCTATCTATCCTGGTAGTTGACGACGAGGATTTTGTGCGTGACACCTTGGCCGAGATGCTCTTGATCTTGAATCACAAAGTCTCTACGGCTGCCAGCGGGACACACGCCATCGAAGCGCTCGCAGCATCGCGCTTCGATCTGGTTTTCACAGACCTCTCGATGCCGGACATGGACGGCTGGGAAGTAGCGCGCGAGATACGACGCCGCTGGCCCGGCACAAGCATCGTGCTCGTCACGGGCTACGGTAAAACCACCGCGCCCTCCGCGAGCGAAAAGGATTTGATAGACGGCGTGATCGGCAAGCCCTTCGACTTTTCTCAGGTCACGGAAATGATCGCGCATGTCACGCAGCATGCGTTGACGAGCGATAGATAAAAGTGAGGCTGACTAAGGCTCTGGGTCTTCGCCCGTCCCTCAACATTCTTGCATATCGAGCGCCTTTGCTGTAAAGATTCCCCCGATAGCTTCGCAACCTAACTTACGAGCAACGGGGGAATTTTTATGTCGAACACCAAGGAACTTCGTCTGAACTCACCTTCAGAGACAACCGCAGATTACTCTCAGGGATCAATCTTCTTCGTCGGCACGGCGACGGTCATCCTGCGTTATGCGGGTTTTACTATCCTGACTGACCCGAACTTTCTGCACGCGGGCGATCACGTGCATCTGGGCTACGGCTTGACTTCAGAGCGCCTGACCGAACCGGCGATGGATATTGAAGAGTTGCCTGCCATTGATTTCGTCGTCCTTTCGCATTATCACGGCGACCATTTCGACCGCATTGCGGAAGAGAAGCTTCCCAAAGATTTGCCGATCATCACGACAGAGCATGCGGCGGGAGAACTGAAGGATAAGGGATTCACAGCTCCGCTCGCGCTCGACACCTGGGACGCCGTCGCAGTGCAGAAGGGCGCGGCGCGAGTTCGCATCACCTCTATGCCGGGCAAGCACGGCCCTGCGGGCGTGGACTTTTTTCTCCCGCCCGTCATGGGCAGCATGCTTGAGTTTCAGAACGCATCAGCGCAGACAACTCTTCGTCTCTATATCACAGGAGACACGCTCGTCCACGACGACTTGCAAGAGATACCTAAGCGTTACGCGGACATAGACCTCGCGCTCTTTCACTTGGGAGGCACGCGGATCATGGGAATTCTCCTGACGATGGATGCCGAGCAGGGAGTCGAAGCCATCAGGATTATCAACCCGCGCGAGCTGATTCCGATTCACTACAATGACTATGATGTCTTCAAGTCACCGCTCGAAGATTTTAAAAAGGCTGTCGAAGAGGCTGGGTTTGCGAACAGGGTCAGGTACTTGAGCCACGGCGAGACGTATAACTTTGAGATTCCGGCGAGCCGTTTACATTAGGCTCATGGTTTTGTGGTCAAGCTCTTTTGAAATCGAGGGTTGGATAAGTAGAAGTTCACCACAGAGGCACAGAGGACACGGAGATGGCACGGAGGTTTGAATTATATTCTCTGTGCCCCCTCTGTGCTCTCTGTGTCTCCGTGGTGAGTTATCAATGTGATGCAGACTCAATCTATAACTCGCTCGCTGACGATGTCTCTTTGAGCCCGGCCCTTTTATCTTTCCCCGCGCGATTTTTGAACCTCTGTTCCGAGCTCGACGACCAGTTTGCGCACGGTGGGTTGATCCATAGGCTCTAACAGCCGCAGCGTTTCGTCCAGAATGCGCCGCTGGTGCTCAGGCCACGCGGGCCGTCCCGCCACGCTGCCCGTTTCGCCGTTGTAATAGACGGCGCGCGGCGGCCTCACGCTCTCTGCCACGTCTCTGTCGACGGCGAGCATGATCGTCGGTATGCCGTTCTGTTCCAGAGAGCGCGCCAGAAGCGCGACCGATTGATGACACAGCCGAGATGCTGGAATGAGCAGCGCCGCCTGCACCTCGTAACGCCTGATGCGCTCAACCAGCTTGGGAATCAACTCTTCCGTCATGCTCGCGGCATCCGGGATAAAGCCGCAAAAGCTCCACCAGACGGGATTCAACTGCCCTATGATGCCGTTGCTCGAAAATTCTTCCAGGCGCTCGACCGGAACTTGAGAGTTGATGTCCTGTCGGACAGCGGAAGAATCATAACCGCGCACAGTAAACTTCAGGTCTTCGGCTTCGACCTCGATGGGTATTTCGCGGAAAGTGAGATCGCCTGCGGCAGCCGTTTCGTCAAAGGGTTCTGTGCCGTCGATAAACGCGCCCGCCGAAGAAACGAGCGCTAGATTGAGCATCGGCAAGGCACGCCTTAAGGGGCGAAAGGGCGCGCGCTTGTTTTCGACAAACGGGTAATCGTCGCTGATTCCGTCCTGCGCAGAAGATGCATTGCTGCTTCTTCCCTGCTGCCAGCGCCTGAAGCGCTCGCGCCAATCATCAATTCTCTCAATCGTCTCCACTGAAATTGTACCTTCCCCTTATGAATTAGGACGCGCGCGGCGTGCGATCAAAAGCAATGTTACGATACCGGCGATCATCGCAACGGAGAGAGCGCCGACAGAATAACCGTGCAGGCTATTAAAAGCCACACGCAGCGGATCGCTTTGCGCCACTTCATCGACGGGTCTGCCCATCGCCGTGCGAAGCATGAGCATACGCGCCGCGATCACCCATTGGCCCAGGCCCGTCATGAGCGCGATTGCTAAAAGCGAAGCGACCTCCGCGCGTAGTGCGCGCCGTGTGGTCGTCCGGCGAAAAAGAAAGGCGGTCACGAGCAGCAACAGTGCAATCAGAAATCCGCCCGTGTTGACGATTCCGAGCGTGCGCGTGACGATTGTGCCGGCGATCTCGTTGGCGTTCGGCAGATGAAAAGAGCGCAGCACGGCGAAGACGTTCGGAGCGACCGCCGCGCTAAAGAAGACGGCAGCGCCCAGCCATAAAGCAATCAGAAGCACACGTACGCTGCTCAGTGCGGACGCGAGCATGCTGCTACGCTCTGCGACTCGCGACTCTGGTCGGACAGTCGCGTGAGCCTGTGCGCTGCTCCTACTGCTACTGCGGTCTGTTTCGATCTCGACACTCATCAATCGTACTCCATGACTCCGGGCAATAAGCGTATGACGGGCGGATGAACATCCGGCGGCACAAGCTCGCGCGGGTCTGGGGCTTCAAGCAGCCAGGAGAGCGAGCGATCAAGCTGCGCCTGGTAATCATCTAAATCGAGCGACATAAAACGGGTCGTCTTCAGGCGCGCGAACTTTTCTTTCGCCATCTGGTACATGCGGCGAGCCGCGCCCGGCCGACCGATTTCAAGGTGATGAAAGGCGACCGCCGATTGAATCATCGCCTGTAGAAAGAGTTTTTCCGCAGGGCCGACATCACTCATCCAGCGGGATTCCCAGGCATCATGCGCCGCGTGAAACTCGCCCGCATTGTACAACTCGATGCCCGCGATGTAGTCCTCCGGGTACGCCAGCACATGCTCGTCCGTGTACGCCGGGCGATCATCTGTTTTTGGATCAGGCGAGACCATCGAACAAAGTTCCGAAGATGACTATTAACAAACCAAGATTAAAACCAGGCACGTTTTTTGTTCTCAGTATTGCGGCACGCTGCCATCTACTTCCTGAGACCAACGATCAATGCCGCCCGCCAGATTGTAGAGCTTGTCGAATCCTTCGCGCGCGAGCACGGCGCAAACCTGCGCGCTGCGTATGCCGTGATGACACATGAAGACGATCTTCTCTTCAGGATTCAAAGCGTGTGCCCACTCGTTAAAACGGCTCAGCGGTAAAAGCTCTGCGCCCGCGATGCGCGCGATCTCGTACTCTACGGGCTCGCGCACATCTATCAGGCGAAAGCTTTCGCCGCTCTTCATCTGTTCATCCAACTGCGCAGGAGAAATCGTCTCGTAGCTCATACCATTCAACTGTAATTGAAGCGAAAGAAGATTCAAACAGGATGGACAGGATATGCAGGATAAAAGCAAAGCTCATCAAGATGAGTTGCGCTTTTGAAATTCAGAGTTAAAGCACGAACGCTTTCTTCCTCTTCTTTTATCCTGTTCATCCTGTCTATCCCTGTTAATTTCCTTCCTCAATCTCACTCAATTCGGAACTCTCCTACAAATGTTCTTAATTTCCTTGACCGAGGCGCGAGGCGATTACTTTGGCGGCGGTCGCGCCTGCGCCGGTCGCGCCGCTGATGGTCGGAGCAAGAGGGTTGGAAACATCGCCGACGGCGAAGACCCCTCCGATACTCGTCTCCTGTTCGCCCGTCGTGATGACGTAGCCGCGCTCGTCCATGTGTATCTGCTCGCGAAACAACTCCGTATTGGGCTCTACGCCGATGCGCACCAGCACGCCACGCACCGCCATCTGAAAAGGCTTGATTGCGCCGCGACGCAAAATCTCTACGGCCACTACTTCCTCTTCGCCGATGATGCGCTCTACGGTCGATTCCGTAAAGACTGTCACACGATGATCAGCTTTGAGGCGCTCCGCAAACTCTCTGCGAGCGCGAAGGCGCGGGCCGCGATGGACGAGCGTCACGGTAGGGCAAACCTCAGCCAGCATCAGCGCATTCTCTGCGGCTGCATCGCCGCCGCCGACGATGCACACGTCCTTTCCTGAAAGCAGTTCGCGGTCGCGCGTCGCGGACTCTGTCACGCCGCGCCCTGAGAATTCTGCTTCGCCGGGAATGCCCAGCCGTCGGCGTCGTACGCCCGTCGCGATGATGATGCTAATCGATTGAAGCTGCTCGCCACTGCGAAGCGTGACGCGTCTGGCCCGAAGGTCTGCGCTCTCAATCTCTACGTCCGTCCACAAATCGAACTCGGCCTCCTGAATCTGCGCGGCGAACAGGTCACGCAGCTCAAGACCATTAGCAGTGCGCACGCCCAGATAGTTACCTATCGGGTTATAAACCTGTAGGAGTTGCCCGCCGATCTCGCTGCCCTGTTCAAGAAGCAAAGTATCTAGCCCGAGCTCGTCGCACCACAGAGCAGCAGACAAACCCGCCGCTCCCGCCCCGATAATCAACACATCGTACATTTTGGATTTTAGATTTTGAATTTTAGATTAACGCTTTCCGCATCTTGAATATTGGAATGAAAGCTTTCAGCTTCTGCCGCTCGCCAATCCAAAATCTAAAATCCAAAATGGCATCACTTTCTGTATCTGGCGACGAATGTATCAAGCGCGTCGCTCTCAAGATCGCGTTGAAGCTGATCGCGTATGAGCGCGCCGTAGACGCAGGTGTCGCGCGCGAGCATGCGCAGGCGATGGGCCAGACGCTCGTTCTTCACTTCGCCCTCGGCGGTAAAGTCCTCGCCGCCGTGAAAGGAGACGCCGTAAGGCAAGCTCCATCCGTAACACTGTCGCACGGCCGTGCGCATCTGATCCATCACGGTCAGACCCTTCTCGTGCGATGCGCACAGATAGCTGAAAACTTTACCCGCGAACTCGCTCCAGTAGTAATCCAGAAAATTCTTTATCGCGCCAGACATAGAGCCATGATAATCCGGCGAAGCGAGGATAAAAGCATCCGCCCATTCGACAGCCTCGTTGGCCTCGCGCATGCCGTCGGTTTCCGTCTGTCCCTGCGGACGATAGATCGGCAGATCAACCTCGCGCAGGTCTAACACGCGCGTCTGCGCTCCCTGCTCGCTCGCCGCCTTCAACACGATAGCGAGAGCCTGCGCGCTATGCGAATCCTCGCGCATACTTCCGATCACTCCCAGTATCTTAATCGCTGCCAACTGTGCCTCCAAAAAAGTAATCAGTCATCAGTAGTCAGCTAAAAGCTTTTCAGTTTTTACTGATTACTGATTACTGATTACTACAATTTCCGCGCGGCGAGTTCGGCGGTTCGTCGATGGTGGCCGCCTTCTGTGGATGGGCCTTCGTAATCGTGAATGATCTCCCAGCCGCGAAACTCCGCGCGCAGCTCTCCGGGCTGAAGCAGGTAATCTTCATTCATCGGATGAGCTTCGGGAGATTCGTCAACCATGTGAATCGCGGCAACGACGACTCCGCCCGCTCGTACGCCCGCGCGAATCTGCGGAAACAAATCCCACTGAAGATAATAGAAAACTCCTACAAGATCGTAAGCCGACGGCTCAATCAAGAACTCATGGCGCTCAAGGTCAGCGACGCGCGCATCTACGTGCAGGTCACGCTCGCGCGCACTCTTTTCAAGAAGCTCTATGGCGACGCGCGAAGCATCCACGGTCGTGACCTGCCAGCCGCGCTCTGCCAGAAACAGCGCGTGTCGGCCCGGCCCGCACGCAAGATCGAGCGCGCGTCCGGACGGAAGACCTTCGGCCACGCGCACAAGGAGCGGCAGCGGCTCTTTGATAATATGCTCGCCGCGACTGTAACGCCCGTCCCAGTCAGTCATTGCTCGCTCCGGCGGTCTTCGTCGCTTGGCCGTCCTCGCTTACCTCTTCGAGCAAAGCGAGCCTTACTTCTTCCGCCACACGCTCCGGCGAGAGGGCGGAAGCCGCAGGCGCGCCACCGCGATCCATAAACTTAAAAGCAGAACTCAATTCGCTTGTATCGGCGCGCCATTCTCCCGCGCCGTTTTCCAGCTCGTTCAGTCGCGTGAGCAATGATTGAAAGTCGCGGCGCGCAATCTTCGGGCGCACGACTGTCTCAGCCCAGGAATAATATGGATAGTCCACGCGATAGCTCCAACGCCCCTTCATCGGCGCACTGATCAAAAAGAGCTGTCCGCGCGCGTGGTGTGAAATCGCCATCAAGGGAAAGCTGTGCTCGGCTGGGTCAAAACCCGCAGGGCCGAACAATTCCGTCGAGAGCGTGATGAGGGAAAGGCGCGCATCCGCGAACTCTTCGACGCGTGATACTCCGCGCGCGAAGCTCTCCAACGCCGCAGCCGTTCGCCGCCATGCGTCACGCCACAGCGGCTCGTAATCGTCCGTGCGCGTCAACACTCTTTCGACTTCCGGAAGCACCAGCGCGTAGGCGCGCGCATCGTCGGCGACGACTTCTCCGGCCAGATGGTTAGCCAGCGGAGAGCCCGGCGCTTCGCCGGGATGCGGCTGATCCGGGCCCTGAATCGTAATGCTCGCGCGCGCGGCCGCGTCCGTTCTGTATTCGGAAAAATCACCGGCCTCGGCGGCAGCGATCAGGCTTTCACGCAACGGGAGAGCGCGCTCCGCTTTGAGCATTGTCCAGACGGACAAGACACCGTCCGTATCGAAATGATTGTTGGTGACAAGCTCTATCCCGCGCGTCAATTCATCAAGGTTAGGCGCGGCGACGAGGTTCAAAGCGATCTCCGTAGAGGTGTCTGCTTTGACTTCGCGCGGCGTACTGTTTCCCTGCCAGTGAGAGAAATGAATACTGTTGGCAACCGTTCCGTCAACAGAGAGCTTCGGCAACTCGTCAAGCCCCGCATGGTAGTACTCGAATCGCATACGCACCGTCACCTGATAAAGATAGAGTTTTTCGGAATCCGTTTGATGATACCAGTGTAACGCACAACCGTAAGGAAGATAAACCTGTGCCTTCGCCGCGAGCGCCGCGACCAGGACACAAGGAAAGCTCGTGCTCAAACAGAAGTGGATGAAAGGCTCTCTCAGCGAGCCTTTCATCCACTTTTTATTACCGCGTTTGCACGCTGGCGCGCTATTCTATTTATTGATGCCTTCTAATTCGACGAAGCAGCTGACGCGGCTGATGACCATGCCTTCCTGCACCTTGAGGCGACAGGAAAGCGCCGGCTTGTCGTCAGCTTCCGATTGTCCTTCGGTGTGATACCAGACCTGGCAATTCGTGCATTCGCCGTTCCAGCAGAAGTCTCCGTAGGAGATGGTTTTCATCGAGAGATATTGAAAGCAACGAAGCAGGTGATTATTCTCCGGCACTTCGACGCGGCTACCAAGGATGTCTATCCCGACCAGCTTCTCAAACGGATCGTAAAGATCGCTCTCGATCATGGCGCGCTTCGTCTCCGCACAACGTCTTTCGATAAAGCGCCGAGAGTATAGCAGAAAAGCAGAGCTGAAAGGGTAGGGTGTAAATTATGGGTAGTGGTTCAGTTTGATATTGAGAGTGATGTAAATTGATATTCACCACAGAGACACAGAGCGCACAGAGGAGACACAGAGAGTTTAAGTGTCATTCAAGCCTCCGTGCCACCTCCGTGTCCTCTGTGCCTCCGTGGTGAAGAGCAGCTTTCATCAATGCTCAATTTCAAACTGAACTATTACTAAATTATGAATATCAATACTTGAGTTTGATGTCACGAACACCTCTGAGCACGCCTTCGCCGTCGCGTTTTAGAGTAACGATTGCAGGGCTGCTGCCTTGTTCATTTACCCTTGCGAGTTCTTTGGCTGTAATAAAAGGATCGCCTTCAAACCAGTAATCGTCAATCGAACGCTCAGAGTACCCCGCGCCATAGACATGAGCATGGATATGAGCCGGAGTAGTTCTCTGCGGATAGGGAGCCGGTTTGATGGTGCGGAATTCATATTTGCCGTCAGCGCCTGTCTGCATCCATCCGCGTATTCGTGGATGACCCGGATCGTCATTCTTATTGTAATAGCCGGTTGCGTCCGTGTGATAAATAAAGAGCACCATGCCTGCTGCGGGATTAGTTCCGTCTGGCCGGTAAATAGTTCCTGAAATATCCAATGGCTCGCCCGGCTCGTCTGCCGAAGTCACCACAGTCTTCCAAGAGAGACTGGCAGGAGCAATACAAGAGCCACACGGAGCGCCTCCACTTAGTGTCGAAGGATAAGTCGGTTTGGCTTCTTGGGCCGAGGAATGGTTTGTTTGAGAACACCCACTCAAACCAAACGCGCCGAACGGCAAGGCCGGGAGCGCAACGATGAGGGACAGGTGTTTGATAAATCGCCTGCGGCTTTCATCATAAGACGTTCGGCCTGGCATACTCCCTCGCTTTCTAAACCTTAAGAATTCTGAATAACTCTATAGAGGGTAATTTACCACGGTGGGTGGGCTCATCGCCCCTCACGGACGACTTTTACCGCGCTCTTCCTGCGCCGCTCAGCAGATGAAGGATTGTCCCGGCCAGGATCGTGTATGTGCCCCAGTGGCTTAAGGGCGTGTAGAGATCAGTGAGCCCGGGCTCATAGAAGAATGCGACGATAAACAGAATGGAGGCCATGAAGATCAAGACAGAGCCGAGCAGTTGCAGGATTCTAGGCCCGAGCCGTAAACGTGGCGTGAGGTATGCTCCCAGCCCCAGATTCAGCAGCCCCGCCAGCAGGATAAAGATATGCCGTGTGCGATAAAGCATCCGCACGCCGTCTGGAAATCCGGCCAGATGGTTGTGGTACTTGTCCATATACTGGCCCGTCAACAGGAAGACGATGACGACTAGGAGACCGAATATCAGATGAACTCTCTTCATCTTATCCGACCAGTGCTTACTGGCTCGTGTCCGTAATGTGTACCGTGTAAGAGCAATGCTTGCCAGCGCGAGGCGAACTACTCGCACCAGCATAGCCGTAGCAACATTCGATGACAAGCATTATGTTAAGTGTAAAGATGTGCGGAGTCATTGATTGTGCCTGACGCTTTTCTCTTCCCGCGTGGCGCTGCTAAACTAAACGGAAATGGGAGGTGAACAAAAATTGTCTTTGGTAATGTATGTCAAGCCCGGGTGTCCGTACTGCCAGCAGGCGCGCGATTATTATAATTCGCAGGGCATCAAGTTTACGGAATACGATGCGCAGAACGACCGCGCGCGACGCAAAGAGATGCTTGCCCTGTCGGACAATGATCCGACCGTGCCGTGTATTGTGGAGGACGGCGAGTATGTGGGCTCTGGCTGGGGCAAGCCGCCGCGTGGTTGAACAGTTCACGATTGATCGGCGGTCTGCCGATGAGTAGGTCAGAGAAGCAAAGGCAAAAGGCTAAAAGGCCAGGCTGAAGACCACTTTGACGTGAAGTGTTTTCTGTCCGAAACTTTTTCCTTTTGCCTTTTTACTTTTACCTTTTAGCTTTGGCGGAGTTAGAATGTCACTTCCATGATCGGTGCAACGCTGGACAATTACCGCATCCTTGAAAAACTCGGCGCGGGCGGGCAGGGCACGGTTTATAAGGCCATCGATACGAAGCTTGGCCGAACGGTCGTCGTCAAAGTCCTGCCCCCCGAACTGACCGTCAAGGAAGCCAACCTCAAGCGGTTCGAGCGCGAAGCGCGCCTTGCCTCGGCGCTGGATCATCCGAACATCTGTACCATCTTCGACCTCAACGAAGTGGGCGGCGTGCATTTCATCGCCATGCAGTACGTCGCCGGTCGCAACGTCCGTCAACTGGTCGCAGGCCGTCCCCTTGAGCTGCGAGACGCGCTGCGTATCCTGATTCAGGTCGTAGACGCGCTCACCTCCGCTCATGCGCGCGGCATTATTCATCGCGACATCAAGGCCGGTAACGTGATGGTCACGGATACTGGACAGGTCAAGGTCTTGGACTTCGGGTTAGCCAAGCTGTTGGACGAAGACGCTGCGCGCACAGGCGGTATTCATCATACGGAGTTGACAGAGATCGGAGTGCCTTACGGGACGGCGACCTATGCCGCGCCGGAGCAGGCGCGTGGTGATCGCGTAGACTCGCGCGCTGACATCTTCTCGACGGGCGTCCTGCTCTACGAGATGCTGACTGGCACATGGCCCTTTCAGGGCAAGACGAGCATAGACGTGCGTCATGCCGTGCTGCACGATACGCCACGCCAGATCGCAGAGTTGCGCTCCGACCCGATCCCTGCACGCCTGCAACAGATTCTGGATCGCGCGATGGCGAAAGACCCGCGTGATCGTTATCAGAAGATCAAGGAGATGGGCGACGACCTGCGCGCTGTCCTCGGCGAAATATCTGCCGGAGGTCAGGACGCGCACCTGATTGAGCCGCCACGCACGGGAGCGCCGCGCCATCTAGCCAGCCCCAGTCCCGTTGCGCGCGCCATGCGTTGGATACGCAGCATCACAGGCGCAGTGGATGCGCCGACCGTCCCGACCGTCGCGCCCGCGCAGACCTCCGCAGCGCGCGAGATTCACGAAACGCCCTTGACGAGCATGGGCGATACGGACAGAAAGAGCGTCGCTATTCTGCCCTTTAAGAATTTGAATAACGATGCCGACTCTGGCTTTTACGAATTCTCGCTGGCCGATGCAGTGATTACGGAACTGGCGCGCGTGCGATCCCTTGTCGTGCGCCCCTCCTCCGCGATCATCAAATATCAGGGTCAGCCCTATGATCCGCGCGACGCCGGGCGCGAGCTGAGCGTCAACGCCGTGCTCACAGCCGGTTATCTGCGCGCAGGCGAGCGCATACGCGTCACAGCGCAACTGCTGGACGTGACGAGCGGCGAAATCCTGTGGAGTGATCGGATAGATTCCGATGCGCAGGACATCATCACCGTGCAGGACACCATCGCGCAGCGCATCGTTGACGGCCTGCGCCTGGAGCTTGGCACTGAAGAGAAGGTCGACATGGCGGCGCACGCGACCACCAACGCAGAAGCTTATGAGGAATACCTGCGCGGGCGCGACCGTATGGGCCGCTATATTTATCACACGCTCGCCAACGAGGATGTCGAAGCGGCCATCACACATTTTCGTCGCGCCATAGAGATTGATCCGAAGTTCGCTCTGGCCTACTGCGCGCTCGGCGGCTGCTACGCCAACCGCGTCATCAAGTGCATGGGCGACGCGGACGATTACGTCTACGCGCAGGAGGCTTTCGACAAGGGGCTCGCGCTCGACCCAAGGAATGTCGAAGCGCGTATGCACATGGTCTTTCTGTATCTCTCGCGCGGCGAAAAGAAACAGGCGCGCGCCCTTGTCGCCAAGCTGCGGCGCGATGCGCCCAACGATGTCGGCGTCCACTTCGTCAGCTCTTATCTTTACAGATTGGACGGAGAGTATGACCGATCTCTTCGCAGTCTGAATCGCATGCTGCGTCTTAATCCGGCTGAAAGAATCGTGGTCAGCTACAACCGCGCGCGCATCTTTATGTATCAGGGTCGCTATCAGGACGCGATGCTTGAGCTGGATCAGGGCGCGGCGGTCGAGCCGGATCATCCTCTGCTGAATACTTTCCGCGCGTCCACGCTGTTTCGCAGCGGTCAACCAGAAGAGGCCGTCCGCTTGCTCAAGGAAGTGCTCAAGAGTCATCCGGAGATGGACGGTATTCGCCCGCACCTGGCGATGGCTTTGAGCGCGCTCGGGCGTCACGAAGAGGCGCTGGCGCAACTCACAGACCGCGTACACGAGATTGCAGAGGCCGATCATGATGTTCCTTACTGGCTCGCTTCGGCCTACGCGATGGAGGGACGGACGGATGAAGCCTTCGAATGGCTTGAGCGCGCAATCTCTCTGGGCAACGAGAATAAGCCCTGGTTTGAAACCAATCCGATCTGGGAGCCGCTCCGAAGCGATTCGCGTTTTAAAGAGTTGATGCAGCGAATCGAACAGGGACGCGAGCGTGGCAGCAACAGCAGCAGCACGAACAACGCGGGGAACAATCGTTCATGAAAACCTTCGTCATCGGAGACATTCACGGGCGACACGCCCAGCTTCGCCTCCTACTGGACATGCTGCCGCGCGACGAGGATCAGGACACGCTTGTTTTCCTGGGCGACCTGATTGATCGCGGGATGGATGCGCCCGGAGTCGTCTCTGATGTGCTTGAGATGACGCGCGAGAATCCCGAGCGCGTTATCTGTCTGCGCGGCAATCATGAGCAGATGCTGCTCGATTGTATTGAAGAAGGCGCGCTCATCTGGTTCTCGCCGGCCACAGGCGGCGAGCGCACCTTCGAGCAGTACACCGGACACGCCCTGCGTCTTGAGACGGAGGAAGATTTTGAAGAGGCACGCCGCGAGCTTTTAGAAAGCGTGCCCGCAGAGCATCTGGATTTTTTCCGCAGCCTCCCGATCTTTCACGAAGACGAGTACGCGATCTACGTTCACGCCGGACTGGATCATGGCAAACATCCGCGCGAGACCTCGCAGCATTTTTCGCTGTGGGCGCGCGACAAGGATTTCTACACGCACTACACCGGCAAGCCCTGCGTCTTCGGCCACACGCCGACACACTTTCTGCCCCTGCGCGGTCGATTGGGCCGTCACGGCATCTACGTTTTTCACAGCGCCATCGGCATAGACACGGGCTATAACTACAACTCGCCGCTCAGTTGTCTTGAGCTGCCGGACTTTAATCTCTATCAAGCATACGCCGACGGCCACACGCAGACTCATCACATCACCACGCTCATCCCGGCTTCGCTGCGCGCCATGCGCAAGGCCAGCAGCATTTCTTGAATTATAATTCGGTAAGAAGTCGGCAGACTTTATTGCCGCGCGTTCTTCGGAAGCAACAGGACTGCGACGCTTTCAAAGGCGAAAAGGAGCACCCCGAAGTAGACCTGCGGTTGATTCAACAAGGGTATAGCTGCGCCGAACAGCAGGGCCAGAATCACGTTCGAGATCAGGCAGAGCAGGCGTATAACATTGTCGGAGACTGCGCCCCGCAGGAGCGCTAAATTGAGGAAGCCCGCGAAGACGATGGCGAAGCCCGCGCTCATAAACCACACGGCATTGAGCGTCCAGCGCCAGCCATAGTTGGGGATTGTAAAAAGAATATGAGCTAGCCCGAGCAGTATGACCAGATAAGTGCTGATGCGATAGAGCGTCCTTAGCATGACAAGTCCGGTGAAAAGAAGACAAGTTCGTGTGAAGAGAAAAGCGGCCTTGCATCAATAGCGGCGCTTCCAGAAGTCACGTGCGCTGCGCGAATCAACCTCACGCGCGGCGCGCGAGGATAAAATCCGCGATGGCGCGTAAAGTATCAGTCGGACTCTCTATCTGTTCGAGCGCCGCGCACGCCTGAGAGTGAACACTCGCGGCGCGCTCCCGCGCCTCTTCCACGCCGTAGAGCGCAGGATAAGTGGCCTTGCGTGCGCGCGCATCCTTGCCCGGCGTCTTTCCCAAATCTTCAAGCGTCGCCGTCACGTCCAACAGATCATCCGTAATCTGAAAGAGCAGTCCGAGCAGCCTGCCGTATTGTGTGATGGCTTCCACATCTGCGTCGCGCGCTCCGCTGATGAGCGCGCCGCAGCGCACGGCCGTCGCGATCAGCGCGCCGGTTTTATAATGATGAATACGCTCAAGCTCTTCGCCCGTGACAGGACGTGACTCGGCCGCAAGATCATAAGCTTGGCCTGCGACCATGCCCAGGGGAGTGCCCGCCGCGCGCGCCACTTCCTGAATAACACGGACGCGAACTTCTGACTTTAGCGCTTCGGCTTCGGCAATCGTTTGAAAGGCTAAGGTCTGCAAGGCATCGCCCGCGAGGATGGCCCTCGCTTCAGTGTAGCGTATGTGGCAGGTCGGACGCCCGCGCCTCAAGTCGTCGTCATCCATCGAAGGCAGATCGTCGTGAATGAGCGAGTATGTGTGAATCATCTCCAACGCGCAGGCGGCGTCCAAGAGGTGTGAATCTTTCGCACCGAAGGCGCGCCCCGAAGCTAAAAGGAGCGCTGGCCTGAGACGCTTGCCGCCCGCGAACAGACTCCAGCGCATCGCTTGATGCACATCGGTTGGCTCGGTTGATTCCGCAGGAATAAGCTGGTCAAGCCGTGCGTCCACTTGCTCGCGACATTGTGCGAAGAAGTCTCGCACCTCTTGCTCGCTTGCGGGGGCCGGAATTGTTTCAGAAGACGCTCTCATCACTCTCCGCTTCGTCATCCGGCGTGCCGGAAACATTGAGGGCTGCGGCGTCTTTCTCAAAGTCGCCGACAATGGGACGGCCATCCGTATCGCTGAGCAGCACCTCTATGCGGCGCTCCGCCTGGCTCAATCGCTCCTGACATTCACGCGAAAGGCGGACTCCCTCTTCAAACAGTTTAAGGCTCTCTTCGAGCGGCAAGTCGCCACGCTCCAACTGGCGCACGATCTTTTCCAGGGCCGCGAGCCCCGCTTCAAAATTTTTGCTTTGCGCTTCGGTCTTTCTCATCTTTATTTTAGCGTCGCCGTCGCTGCCCGCTATTCTGATTATTGTCCTGACCGCCAAGGAGCGGAATGTCCGGCACGCCAGCGGGCAGATTGCGACGTATCTCTCTTTCCAATTCAGAGCCTATGGCCGGTAAATTCTTTGCAATCTCTTCGACGATGCGCGAGGCGAGCGCGTCGTCTTTGACGGCGACTATTTTCCACTGCTCACCCGTGCGCTGCATAGTCAATTGTACAGGTCGATCCTTGAGCGTGGCGTCCACAGTCGCTTTGTCCGCCTCCTCTTTGATCGTGACGACGTAGGGCACGCCGAGCGCGACGATGGGGAACGGATAATTTCCGGCGCGCTCAGACATCTCTTTGACCTGCTTAGTGACTTCCTCTCGCACTTTTTGTTTGACGCCGGGCACGAGTTTCGGAACCTGTTGCTCGACCTGTTTGCGCAGCGGCGCGGTCAGAGCCGCAGCGTATTGACCGAGCGCCTTTTCCGTCACCTGCGGCACAAAGTTAGTGACGATCTTGTCAATGTCCACGATCTGATCGAAGGCCGCCTGATCGTTACGCTGCGTGGCATCAACGAGGAGCGCGAGGCTGTAGGCCGGTCTGGTCTTGTAGCTTTGCCAGTAGAAATAACCGCCGACCGCGAGGCCCGCGAGAAGGAGGCCGAAGACGAGCGCGACGATCAGTAGGACGCGCGCTGCGCGGCTGCCGCGGCGCGGCAGACTGTCAATCGGATGCAGCGCCATCTGTTTCGCCTTATCAAAATCGACGACGATGCGGCTTCTCTTCGGGCGATCTTTTTTATCTGGATCAACGGGGGCGGACATCAGTTGTTCTCCTGTTTTTCGACACGGGCCGTAACAGCACCGACGGCCAAACGCAGCTTTAAAGTATCTCCGACTTTCAACTCGCGCGCATCGCGAACGAGACGGCCTTCCCGGTCACGCGCCAGAGCATAGCCGCGCTTGAGCACGGCCAAAGGGGAAAGCGCGTCGAGCGAAGCGACCATGACGGCCAGACGCGCCCGCTCGTCATCCAGGCGCGAGCGTGCGGCAGCATCGCGCGCGGCGCACAGCACGGCGAATCGCACTCGTGACTCTGCCACTCGCGCGGCGAGCCGCGCCGGAGACAATCGACAACTGAGAGCATCTGTCCGGCGTCGCGCCAGCGCCGTGGCACGATTGACGAGCGTCTCAATCCGGTGACGCGTCTCTAACAGTGTCGCGCCTGTGTGGCGCAGCCGTGCGCGCACATCATCAAAGCCCTGTGACATCGCCGCCTCTGCCACGCGCGATCTCTCGTCCATAATACGAAAGCGTATGGCCCGCACCAGATCGCGTGTGTGATTGAAGACAAGCGCCTCAAGCTCGTCCTCGCGCGCGGCGACCAACTCGGCGGCGGCAGACGGCGTTGCCGCGCGCACGTCCGCAGCAAAGTCTGCGATGGTCGTGTCCGTTTCATGGCCCACGGCAGAGATCACAGGAATGGCGGACGAAGCGATGGCGCGCGCGACCGCTTCCTCGTTAAACGCCCAGAGGTCTTCTATTGAACCGCCGCCGCGACCGACGATGATCGCATCCACACCCTCATCTGCGCGTCCAGCGGCCGTTGCTTCAAGATGATAACGGTTCAGCAGTTCGATGGCACGCACAATCTCAAGGGCCGCGCCTACGCCCTGCACACGCGCGGGCGCAATCAACACATCGACTGTGCGCGTGCGCCGCGAGATGACTGTCAGGATGTCTCGAAGGGCTGCGCCGCTCGCGGAGGTCACGATGCCGATGCGGCGTGGAAAGAGCGGCAGCGGTCGCTTTCGTTCCTCATCGAAGAGTCCTTCCGAAGAGAGGCGCTCGCGCATCTGCTCAAAGGCGACGCGAAGCGCTCCCGCGCCGACAGGGTCTAAGCCCTCGACTTCCAGCTCGTATTCCCCGCGCGGCTCGTAAACAGTCAGGCGACCGCGCGCGCGCACCTGTAAGCCGTCCGTCGGGCGAAAGCGTATTGCCCTGTTGGTATTGCGAAAACAGGTGGCGCGAAGCTGCGCCGTTTCATCCTTGATGGTGAAGTACCAGTGGCCGGAAGTGTGCGCGCGAAAGTTCGAGACTTCGCCCTCGACCCAAACGGAACGAAAGCGAGTCTCGACGGCCGCGCGCACCTGCTGAGTCAGCTCAGAGACGGTGAGCGGCCGGCGCTCCGTTTCATCGAACAGGGAAAGTAGTAAAGGATGCGTCATCTCTCAAGCGCAAAGAATGCTGGATGACAGACTGAAAAGCAAGGCCGTAGAAGATAAAGAAAAAAGTAGAGCCCTTGAGAGTTTTATCAGCCGACCTTTTTGGTGTGAAAGATTTTCAGGTTCTGCTTGCGAAGCTCCGGAGTTACTAATTCGATCTTTATTTCGCGCGCAGAGCCTTTAGGTTTCGTTCCGGTCGACATGTAGGCCACAAGGTATTGTGAGCGGATGTCTGCTTCGATCTCGGCGAAGATGGCGGGCAGTTCAGCTTTCTTTTTGGGCAGAAATGCGCGTCCGCCGGTCTTCTCCGCCAATTTGCGTAACACGTCGCCGTCAACCCCGCCCATAATTTCATCACCGATGCCAATGGCATAGATGACCGCCTCCGCGCCCAGAGCGCTCTTGATCGCGTCGTCTATCTTTTTGCGGCTGCTGCTGTCCACGCCGTCCGTCAGCAAGATGATCGCGCGACGGGTGTTTGCCGGAGCTACTTTGTGCAATTGTTCCGAGGTCGACCAGATCGCATCCCAGAGGGCCGTCGAACCCGCGAGCGAATTTGAATTCGGCATCGAGGTGACCTGTCCCCTACCCACATAACCCACGGGCGGGACGAACTCTATCGCGTCAATCGTACGGCGCACCTGCTCTATGTTCAGCGTCATTTCCTCTTCCACCTGTATTTCATGTGTGAAGGAGATGACGGCGACCGCATCCTGACCGGGACGCATGATTGAATCTACGAAATCGCGCGCCGCCAGTTTCCATTCAGGCAGAATGCGCTCCTGCGAGGCACTGGTATCGACCAGCAGGGCCAGCGAAAAAGGGAGGTTATCCTGTTGCTGAAAGGTAATGATCTCTTGAGGAACTCCGTCTTCTAAGATACGAATATCCTCTTTGCGCAGCGTCTTGACGAACTGCTTGTTTTTATCGCGTGCGAGGAATACCAGATTTGTCAGGGAGTTCTGCTGCGCCTGAGCCGAAGCGTGTAGCTCTGCGCCGCCGAGCGAGACCAGTATGAATAGGATGGCGATGCAGGTTAGAGCGATCTGTCGCTGGCGAAACATTGAAAGGCCCTTCTTAATAGCAATGCACTTCGGCCATTTGGAAATTCGATTACTCAGGGAGCAGAGACGGTGACAGCCGGGCTCAGACGCACGCTTGCGCCCTCGCGGTTGGCTTTGACACGGAGTCGGCGGTCGCCAGCGCCGCTCTCTGCGCTCGAAGCGTAGGTGATCGTATAAGCCATGCGAAGCTGCGCCACGACATCATCATAGGCGCGCTGTAGATCGTCCAGATGGCGAATCGGGTAGTAGATACCGCCGGAGACTTCTGCCAGCTTACGCCCCTCTTCATCTGCGCGGGTGGTCAGCGTCAGATAGCGCGTGCGCAGAGGATCGAGCGTGACGGTGGGCGCGGGCACACTCTTTTCCGGAATCAGACCCGAAGGGATATAGAGCGGATAGATCAGAGCGCCCGATTCGTAAACGGAATTGAGCAGCGTTCCGAACGGGACGAAGGATTTGTTGTCGTCGCCGTCAGAGAGAATGACTATGGCCGTGCGCTCGCCGCGCAGTTGCTTGAGCTGTTCGACGAGCACGTATGCGACAGCGTCGTAGACGGCCGTTGGCCCACCGGCTTCGATCTGATTGAGGCGTTCGGAGAGCAGCGCGCGGTCTGTCGTAAAGTCCGAGATGACCTGTATGTCGTCGCGAAAGCTGATGATCGAGATGCGATCCTGCGGGCTGACGGTGTTGAGAAAATTGCGCGCGGCCTTGCGTATAAAGTCTATGCGTTCTTCGACGCTGCCGGAGACATCCAGGAGCAGCACCAGATTGAAAGGAGCGTTGGTCGGCGTAACTTCTGTAATCCGTCGCTCCTTACCGTTCTCGAAGACAGTAAAGTCGGAAGTCCCCAGGCCGCTGATCGCGCGACCAGTGCGATCAGTCACGCTAGCATTAAGGCGCATCAACTGCGGCGCGACCGCAGAAGCGATTGCTCCGGGCGCGTGGCGTGTGACGAGCGTCGGCGCGTCCTTCGGCGGCGGCAGCGTATTAGCGTACTCGCCGAACATGCGCGGGGAGACTTTGCGTACCGCTTCGACCAACTCACTGTCGCCGCTGCGAACGATGGCGCGCGCCGCTTCTGTCAGCGCACGTTCCTTTAAATCCGGCGGCACCATGCTTGGGTCGACGTTAAAGAGAATGACGCCGCGCAGCGTAGAGAATTCCAAGCGCACGCGCAAATCCTTATCGGCCTTTTTATCGCCGACGCGGCCAGAGATGGCGTACCAGCCGCCGGCCTTTTCCTTGACGGCGGGCAGCTCGACATCGCTGAAGAAGCGCGGGCGGCTAGCCTGCCAGACGAAGTCGTAAGAGACGGAATCGAGCGGTACGTTGCCCAGAATTGTTCCGGTGTTGGTAGAGACTTCTGCGGAAGCGATGTTGCCGATGACCTCGACCGCTCCGGCCTCGCTCGTGACGTGCAGGCGCGAGCGTTCGGGCACGCGCACGATCAGGTCTATGCGATTACGCTCCGAGCGCGCGCTGACATCTATGAGGAGGCGATTGCCCTCGCCTTTGGTCACGATGTTGCTTTCGAGGACGGGAGCGCCAGCCGATTCGGCTTTGATGGAAATCTTTCCCTGCTGTTCAGGAGCGGCCATGACGCGCACGCGGCCGTTACGATTGTTGATGGAAATCTCCGGCCGATCTCCCGCGTTGATGTCGCGTTCGATTGATTGCGCCAGACACGGCGTCACCAGGCAAGCGCCAACGGCCAGCCCAGCGATGAGCCGTGTCGGTACTATTTTTGATAGCTTAAAGGCGTGCGCGGGGAGGGACGCGGCAAACGTTCGGTAAAACATAACGAGCGATGTTCTAAGGGATGAGGGATGAGGGATGAAGGATGAAAAGGTTCGAGTGAGAACGACCATGAACAGCTCACTCAAACATTCATCCCTCATCCCTCCGCCCTCATCCCTGCTATTCTGACGGGTTGCGAATCCGTTGTGCGGCCAGCGCCAGCTCGCGTGCGCGCGGGAGCAGATCGACTGCGCGAGCTATTTGCGGATCGTCCGTATTGAAGACCTGCAAAGAGGTGATCGCGCCGTAGGCTGCTGTCGCCAGCTCGTAACGCAGGCGCAGTTCTATGTAGGCGCGGTCGCGGTCAAGCTGCGCGGGCGTAAGCTTAAAGGCGGGCTTGCGCGCCACAAAATCCTTGAACGACTTGTAGAGCGCGTCCGTCATAGGGTAATCCGTTGCGCGCAGGTCGCGGTCGAAATCAATCGCCCGCTGCACTTGATAAGCGTCGAACCCCTGTATGCGACCGGCAGTCAATTCAAGCGCGAAGGCGAAGACCGGATCAACAAGTCTTTGCTGCGCAGGAGTCACAGTGCGCGGAGTGACGGCCTCATCCGGCGTAATGCCGCCGCCGCCGTAAACAGTGCGGCCGGTGTCCGTGCGGCTCTCAGGGCCGACGGGCGCGGGCGGGCGCTGCTGCTGCGGCGTATTTGAATTGAGCGAGCCCCCGCGCGTGTAGTAATCATAAAAACCCGCGTTGGTGTAGTCGCGCTGAATCAGACGACCCGAAGGCGTGAAGTACTTGGCGATGGTCAACAGCAGCGCCGAGCCGTGGCCGACTTGATAAGGAAGTTGCACGAGCCCTTTGCCGAAGCTGGTTTCGCCGACGATCAAGGCGCGGTCGTGATCCTGAAGCGCTCCAGCCACGATCTCTGCGGCAGAGGCCGTCGAGCGATCAACCAAAACGACGAGCGGAGTGGTGTCCGGCGTCTCGTTGATGGCGCGGTAAACTTCAGAGCTGCCTTCGATGCGCCCCTTCTGTGTGACGATCAACTGGCCTCTTTGCAGGAAAGTATTGGCGACGCGCACGGCCTGAATTAGTAAGCCGCCGCGATTGCCTCGCAGATCAAGGACAAGCATCTTCATGCCCTGCGCTTGCAGGTTATCCAGGGCGGCGTTGAACTCGTCGGCGGTCGTGAAATTGAATCCCCCTGTCATCGCCACATAGCCGACGCCCGGGCGAATCATATAGACCTCTGGAATCGAAGGCTGCGGCACAGCATCGCGCGTAATCTGGACTGTCTCGACCTGTCCGTTGGGATGCTCGACGGTGACTTTGACGACAGAGCCGCGTGGGCCGAGCAAGTGCTGGCGCACTTCAGGGTATGGCTTGCCGCGCATTGATTTGCCGTCGACTTCGACGATGTGGTCGCCGAAGCGCAGGCCAGCGCGATGCGCCGGAGCGCGCTCGAACGTGGCGCGGATATAGGTCTCTGTGCGGTCTCCTTCTGTTAGGTCGCCGATGGTCGCGCCGATGCCGAAGTATTCCGAGCGCTGCTCTGTGCGAAAAGCTTCGTACTCCGCCGCGTCGAAATAATCGGAATGCGGATCGAGCGCGCGCAGCATGCCCGTGATAGATGATTTGAAGACGTTGTTGTAATCGAGCTTTGGCCCGTCAATATAGTTGTCCTGAATAACGGTTAAAGCCTCTGCGACATCGCGCTCGACTGCTTCCGTCGACGGAGGCGTTGTGCGGCGCGCGGTGCGGCCACTGGCCGAAGGAGGATTGGGCGGATTATCCGTAGAGGGCCTGGACGTTCTGCCCTGCTGACCATAAATAAGAGCGGGGAGCGAAAGAGTGAGAGCAAGTAATAAGCTCAGGAACGAAGACCTTCTGATTTTCACGCGTAACTCTCCTTACCAGGGGCGTCCCTTCGAGACGTAAATTTTTCAGGTTGATTTACCGCTGACCGCCACCGTCTGCGCTCAGGTCTAGCCCTCAGGATAACATGGACAAGGGCCGCAGACGAACAGACGACGGGCATCCCTGGCCGGGCCGGGCAACATTTTGGATTTTAGATTTTGGATTTCGGATTAACGCTTGCGGCGTCTTGAATTTTGGAATCAAGGCTTTCAAGCTCTACAGCCTGCCAATCCAAAATCCAAAATCTAAAATCCAAAATCGAATCTGCTATTCCGTTGTTTCGACGAGATTGGATTTGTAGGTTTTACCCGTTTGCCGGTCGTTCAAGACGACGTAGACCCAGCTTGGCGGGACGATGTCCGACTCCATAGCGAACCACAGCTTGGTCAGATCAGTATTGGTACTGAGCGCGCAAAAGCCGTAGAGACGTTTGCCACCCTGATCCGTTATTTCGACCCACGTGCGCGAAGCTTTCGTGTTTTGACCGCAGGGCGGCAAATTTGGAGCAGCCGCAAACATGTCGTTCGGATACACTTCGTAATTGAATACCATCAGGTTGTAGCGCGTCCACTGCTTGCCGCCCTGCTCAAAGTAGGCCGGAGCCACAAGGATAGCGATCGGGTTGGGCAACCTAGTCTGCGCGGCGACTGTTGCCGACAGCGCGGCCTGATTGGCCATCATCAACATGGAGAGGGTCAGTAAAAAGACTAAAGCCTTCGTTCTGGTCTTGAAGTTCATCGTTAGTTCCTTTCTACCTGAGGAAGATGGATCGGAAACCGCTGATCCGCATTTCCAGATCAATGGGAAAGCTCGAAGCTGTTGCCTGGCATTATGGCCTTGTGGGTCT
>DATLMN010000338.1:0-2173 GCA_035537255.1 Pyrinomonadaceae bacterium
GATAGGAGAGCGCCTCGTTCTTGCCGCCCTTCATCGAAGCGTCTACGGTCAACAACTCGGGCTCAAGCGTATAGGAAGCGAGTGGGCCAATCTCGTTCGAGAGGCGCGCGATGCGGTCGTGCTTATCGAAACCTACTAAAACAAAAGAGCGCTCGTCCCCCACACCGTTGCGGCGTGGGTGTATCTCGACGGCTTGGGGCTGCATGTTAAAGCTTCCGCTCCAGACATCACTCGCGCTGCTCTCTATGTAGCCTGCGCGGCGAAGCTGCGTAACCAGCCCGTCCATCGAAAGCGTTTGGCCCACACGCAGCGTTCGGGGCGCGGCGTATATCCCTGCGCGGCTGGTCAGATAGCCCGAGGCAAGACGCGCATCGACGAGGCGCGAGTAAGAGACGTAAGAGTAGATGAAAAACAGAAGCGCCGCTCCGAGCGTCGTGAGCAAGGAAGCGGCGATTGAATAGTAGATGATTCTTTTTTTGCGTTCCTGCGCGAGCGTTGCGCCGCGACGCACTGCCTGTCCGAACTTTTTGACGACGCGTCTGCGTGGCCGTTCGTTGATGGATGTCACTTCGATTGCCATAACACTCCTCTACGAACGATGCGTCGGACACGAAAGCTCTTATGCTTAGCGCTCGACGGCCTTTCTTCTTCGCAATTCGTATCTTAGATAAAAGGCTAATGAGCGCCGGATTCTTCTCTTTATCTTCCGCCGTAGGAGAGCTGTAGGCTCTGGTCTGCGCTCGCAGGGCCGTCAACGCCTGCCCATTGCGAAACCGCTGCGGTCGAGACGGCGAGCGTCACCAAGATCATAATGATGGCTGCCAGTTGCGCGAAGGTGTTCGCCAGTTCTTTCATTGCCTTATACTCCCGAGTGTGTCTCATCTTGTGGATTAGAACTCTGCCGCCTCTGGTTTAGCAATGTTTATGCCAGTCATTAAACCTTGCTCATTCGCTCCCCTCGCCTGCCCTCATCGCTTACGCAGAGAAGCATTTAAGTGTAATCTAGGAGATTTAACAAAGGCGCGGCGAGATAACCCCTGCATCGCTTTGGTACGAACCACGCAGGCCAAGACTTGAGTTCTGTGTTCTAAAATGTTGCGAAGTGAGATTGAGGCTCGGGAGATTCTAAGGAAAGCGTCTCAGCGCAGGGGCGAGAAGCGGCGTTTATCTTCTGTGCGCTCGGCGGCGCGGCGTCGAAACTGATACCACTTGGAGGGTCGCTCTTGAGCTAGCTCTATAAGATGCTTGATTCTCTCGATGGTCGAGAGCGCGGCCTGACGACCGGCGGCGATCAGGTCGCCAGCGCGCGTCATCTCATCCCAGCGTATATGGCCCACTTTCGGCATGATGACCAGATCAGCGTCCTGCCATTGATGCATGGCGGCCGTTCGCTGGACGACCATCATGGATTGCAGCATGACGCCGATGGCCGATTGCGGCGGGCCTAAGAATTTTGCGCCCTCGCAATTAACGTCAACCGCGATCACCAGATCAGCGCCAAGCGCCCGCACCGCAGCGGTCGGAACGTTAGCCACTAGCCCACCGTCAACGAGTTGTCTTCCCTTCTCGTCCGTCAAGGGCACGTACCAACCCGGAATAGTACAACTGGCGCGAATGGCGAAGGCGACATCGCCCTCGCCGCTCAAGACCACAGCCGAGCCTGCGCGCAAGTCTGTCGCCACCGCCGCGAAAGGAATCTTTAGCTCTTCAAAACGCGTGACGGGAAAGCGCGCGCGAATGTACTTCTCCATACGCGCGTTGGACTGCACACCCAGACGCGACAAAGTAGTGCGTCCCATATCGCGCCAGCGAAGGCTGCGACCGATCTCTTCGATCTCGTCCAGTGACATCCCTGAGGCGAGCGCGCCGCCGACGAGCGCTCCGGCGGATGTGCCCGCGATGTAGTCAATCGGAATATCGTGCTCTTGAAGGACGCGCAGGACTCCTATGTGCGCGATGCCGCGCGCCGCGCCGCCAGAGAGCGCAAGCCCTATGCGCGCCAGCTGCTGCTGCTCCTGCTGTTTCAAATCTTTGCCCCACATAAAATTCGGTAATTAGGGAGAAAAGTAACCAGAGGCGTAAGCTAAGTGCCAATGGTTACAGTCAAATCGAGCCATTTTAGTTGTGCGGCCAACTTTTCCAGAGGTCGAAAGTGTGTTTTCTGTGGCTCTTT
>DATLMN010000339.1:0-27576 GCA_035537255.1 Pyrinomonadaceae bacterium
CGAGCGCTGAATGATCAAGCATCTTATACCTCTCCGATGTTAGTCACGCTCTCGGGCAGGCGCCAGGTCTTGGTGGTCACGGCCAGTCGCATCGTCGGGGTTGCTCCGGAAGACGGCGCGCTGCTGTGGGAGACGCCGTGGCAGAACAGCGCGAGCATCAACGTCGCGCAACCCATCGTGGTCAATCAGAATCGCTTCTTTATCTCATCGGGCTACGGCAAGGGAGCGGCGCTCGTCGAAGTCAGCGGTTCTGGCAAAAGCTTTACGGCGCGCAAGGTCTGGGAGAACAATTCTATGAAGAACAAGTTTAATAGCTCAGTTCTTCATCAGGGTTATGTTTACGGTCTGGACGAAGGCATCCTGACGTGCGTCGAAGTCGCGACGGGCGAGCGTAAATGGAAGGGCGGCCGCTACGGCTACGGGCAGGTACTCTTAGCCAGCGGCCATCTCATCATCACGACCGAAGAGGGAGAGATTGTTTTAGTGCGCGCAACGCCCGAAGCCCACACAGAACTGGCGCGCTTCACTGCTCTCGAAGGCAGAACATGGAACAATCCGGCCATCGCCAACGGTCGTCTGCTGGTCAGAAATACGACGCAGATGGCCGCTTACAACATCGCGGCGCAGTAACGCGCCTATGTTGGTTTTCAGTTGAATGTAAGGGACAATACGACTCACCACAGAGGCACAGAGGACACGGAGATAGCACAGAGAGTTGAATATCACTCAAGCCTCCGTGCTTCCTCTGTGCGCTCTGTGTCTCTGTGGTGAATGCTCATCGCTATACATTCAATTGAAATTTGTTCTAGACCTTTGCGTGCCGCCTGCTACGCGACCGGTTTTTAATTGTTCCAAGGCCCGAACGAAAAGTTCTCTTAAGCGCTCTGCAAGACGATGTCGAAGACGACTGAAGAGTAAGTCAGGTTGTTCTTTTCCACCATGGCAACGGGTCTGATCAATTCTCTATGCTCTACGAGGTTGTCTCTGGTGTAGTTTCTGTCCGGAGCGCCTTCAAACTTCGGATCGTTCTCGAAATAGAGTTGT
This sequence comes from Pyrinomonadaceae bacterium, assembly GCA_035537255.1. Lineage (GTDB taxonomy): Bacteria > Acidobacteriota > Blastocatellia > Pyrinomonadales > Pyrinomonadaceae > DASQYE01. The sequence goes on from DATLMN010000339.1 coordinate 1,045, forward strand.
GTGACCAGACGCCTGTGACCCGGCGCAGTGATCACATAATGTATGTGTTGCGCGCGGCCGCCATAGCCGCCCGGCACGACCGTTTCGTAACGGTACTCGCCGTTTGCGCCCAGGGGAATCTCGCCGCGATACTCGAATCCTTGCAGGTCATACTCACCATCTGCGTCCGCATGAAAGACTTCGACCCTGGCATTGGAGAGAGTCTTGCCCTGCGTGTTGATGACGCGCCCGGCCACAAGGAGCAGTGTCACGCCCTGCACGTTCCTGCTAAACAGCCGCTCCCTTCGCGGCGCGCCGCTCTTATAAAAAGGGCCGAGCGTATTGCCGGGGGTCGGAGCAAATGCGCCCTCTTTTTTCTCCGCTCCGTTTTGCGAGATGGCGCGCGCCAGCGGTAGACCGGCGACTAATAAGCCGCCGCCGATGCCCAGATAAATAAAATCTCTTCTTGTGACCTTAGAGCCTTTTTTCATCTCGACTCTCCTTATACTTTTTAACGAAGCGAGGGCCGAACACCCATTGCTCAGATGCTCACGCGCCCGTGCCGACGATTATGATACTACGAGCGAAGAGAGCGTCGTCTCGTCTTTGACGAGGATGCGATTGCGCAGCAGCACAGGGTGCGCCCATGTCTGGCTGTTCGCGACCGTGTACTCGGCAACGGCTTTGTAGGCAGTGGCGTTTGTTTCAACTACCAATAGCTTTGCATCATTGGTCAGCACCAGCAAGACCCGTCCGGTGTTCAGCAGCGCCGCATTCTCGCCCATTCTTCCGGGCCCCTGCCAAAGGGTCTTGCCAGTATCGGCATCGATGCAGAAGAGCTGGCCTTTCTTCCGCACGGACAACCCGAACAGCAGGTTTCGCTGAAGAACGGGCGAGTTCATATAAAGCTCATTCTCTTTATTATTCCAGACCTCCTGCGGCACAAGCTGCTCTCCCTGCTTCACCAGACGAATCGCCGTCAGTCCCTGCTCTTCTCTTGAGAAGATCAGCATGTCTTTGTAAGCGATGCACGTCACAGAGTTCGTGTCATAGGAAGTTTTCGCGGGCAGCTTCCACAATAATTTTCCGCTCGCCGTTGAGACTCCGACGAACTCTTTCTGCGTGAACGTGACGATTTGACGGACGCCGCCCTGTGTGACGATGATCGGCGAAGCATAGGCTGGCCCATCCGCGTCGTAACTCCATTTGACCGCTCCGGTCTCGGCATCGAACGCCGTCAGCGCTCCACGGTCTTGCCCTCCGACGTGCGCGATCACCAGACCGTTATCGACCACGGGCGACATAGCCGTGCCATAAAGCGGCGATGTCGTCGGGTACTGCTTTGAAAACTCTTTCCGCCATTTGAGCTTTCCCGTTCGCGCGTCATGCGCGGAGAGGATGCCCGTGATGCCCAGAGTAAAAATCTTTCCCTGACTGTAGGCGGGCGTGGACTTAGGGCCTTTGCCGTGCCCGCTCGCCGCAGGGTTCATCACGTAGTCTACATGCTGACCGGCCGCTCGCCAGATTTCTTTTCCGCTCATTGCATCAAGAGAGAGCAGCACCTCTTCTTCACCCTGCCGCGCGAAAACGTAAATGCGCCCGTCAACCAGAAGGGGCGACGCGTGGCCCACGCCGACCGTCACCTTCCACTGCTCTTTCAAAGTTTGCGGCCAGGTCTGCGGGACTGCAAAATCCGCGACCATTCCATCACGGTTCGGCCCGCGCCACTGCGGCCAATCCGCGCGCGCCGTCAAAGGCAGCGCAGTCAACAGCAGGGCCGCGAGAACTAATAAGGCTTTCAAATTTCTTTGAAGCATCAACACCTTTTCCTCCCGCAAATCAAAAGAGCAGTTTCACACCGAATTGAACGTGACGCGGGCTCTGCGCAGAGAGTATGCGCCCGAACGTCGGCGAGCCCAGGAAATTGTCCGGCAGATCAAAGTTCGGATGATCGAAGAGATTGAAAAACTCTGCGCGAAGTTGTAGCCGCACGCGCTCTGAAAGCGCAGTGTTCTTCACCAGCGATGCAATCACATTCTGATAGCCCGGCCCTGTCAGAATGTTTCGTCCGGCATTGCCGAATGTCCCGCGCGGCGGAAAAGCAAAAGCGGCGGTGTTGAACCATTGCCCCGGCGTGGGATTACTAAGGTTGGGCTGGCCCACGACGTTCGGTCGATCATTTCCTAGAAAACCAAGTGTCGAGCGTCCAGTCCCACTGTTGTCTATCTCCGGCAGCAGCGCCACAGTAAAAGGACGCCCCGACTGCAAGGTGACGACGCCGTTCGTCTGCCAACCGGTCAACAATGTCGACAACAAGCCACGATCTGAGAGATATGTGCGCCCTTTACCGAACGGCAGGTCATACGTATAGCTGACGGAGAGACGATGCCTGACATCGAAGTTTGAAAGGGCTCTTTCCTGTCTAAGATCAAAGCTGTTCTGCGGAAAGTTCGGATCGCCCGCGCTGGTGAAAAAGCTCGAAGCGTCGTCAATCGATTTCGACCAGGTGTATGACGACAAAAGCGAGAGGCCGAAGTCGAGCCGCTGCTGGAATCTAACCTGAAGGCTGTTGTAATTGGAGTTGGCTCGCGATTCCAGGATGTTTATGTCGTCGAACTGCGGCACTGGACGTAAGACGAAAGGAAGCGTGGTTAGTTGTCCCTGATTGATGTCTCGTCCGGCCAGCAGCTTCGTCCCCCTTGAACCGACGTAAGAGACTTCGAGCACGCGGCTTCCGCCCAGCTCCTGTTGAATGCCAAAGCTCCAATGCTGCATGTAGGCCGTGCGTAAATCTCTTTGAATCGCAAGCGCAGAATCGGGCAGCGCGAAGGGAAAGAAGCTCGGGAACGGATCGTTGACGGTCAGGGGCAGGCCGGGCAGTGTGAAATAAAGATTGAAATCGAAGTAGGGCGCGTTGAAATAGAGCGCCTCGCCGGGCGCAAGCGCAGACTGGTCGTAATAGATGCCGTAGCCCGCGCGCAGCACCGTGCGACTGCGTGCGCCCAAAGTCCATGCCAGACCGATGCGCGGGGCAAAGTTGTTCCTGTCCGATTCGTAACCGCTGCGCGGAACGCCCTGTGTGCCCACAGGAACGAGCGTCTGCGTCGCAGGGTCGTAGATGTTGGCGCGATCCTCAGTATCAACCGCTGGCGAATTGTACTCGTAACGCAGCCCTGCGTTGATACTCAAGCGCGGTGTGATGCGAAAGCTATCGTTGATGAAAAAATTGTAGCTGTTCGTGCGCAGGTGCTGCGCATTATCCAGGCGCGCGCCGCCAGTGATGAAAGGAAAGCCCAGCAGAAGGTCTGCAAGGGCGTTACCCGTGATACCTGCGCTGTTTGAAAATGTCAGAAAGCCGCGCGATTGAACATCACGAAACGCGTTCTGCTGCACAAACCGCAGATCGAAACCGAATTTCAAGAGATGGCTGCCACGCGCATACGTCGCCGTATCTAAAATCTGATACGTGTTGGTGACGCTCGATTGCGGATTGTTGCCTTCGTGTCCGAGCGGCGAGAATCCCGTCACGTTGATAAAGCTCAAGCCGAAATCTCTCGCGTTACTTGAAAGCTCCGGCAAGCCTACCCGGTTATTAATGCTTGTCCCGGCGTTCTCCTGAATCACGGAGAGCGCCACCCTGTTGAAAGCGAAACGCAGATCGTTAATCAAAGCGGGCGAGAAGATGTGCGTCTCGCTGAGCATGATGTTCTGGCTGCGGCGCGGAATAGTTGCGCCGTAGCCTGGCAGCAGTGAAAAGCCACGCCCAGTAAAAGGCTCGAACAGATCGCGGTCTCCGAAGCTGTAACGGAAGGCCAGATGAGAGCGACTGCCCTGTGCGTGATCCAGACGCACATCGAAAGTGTCGTTGCGGTCGCGCTGCGTCGGCGACGAGACGAAGTTTTCAAAAGCGACGGCGCGGTTGGGCTCTGGGTAAAGGCTCGCAATCGCGCGGCCAATCGCGTTGATACTCCCGGGGGGAATCACGCCCCCGGCAAAGGGCTGTCCCGTAAAAGGATCAAAGGGCGCAGGCAAATTGCTCTGCGAGAAATCGCCGCGCCGCTCGGCAAGAGTTGGAACATTCGTCACGCGCGTAATGCCTTCGCGTGCGCGCGTGCCTTCGTAATCGACAAAGAAGAAGGTGCGATCACGAAGGACTGGGCCGCCGAGCGAAAATCCGAACTGGTTGCGCTGATACTTTGGAGCGGGCTGGTCGCTCGGCGCGAAATAGTTTCGCGCATCAAGAGCGCCGTTACGGAAAAACTCGAAGACGCTGCCGTGAAACTGGTTCGAGCCGGACTTGAGCACGACGTTGACCTGCGCGCCCGGGTTGCGGCCGAACGTGGCGTCATAGGTGCTCGTCAACATCTCGAATTCGCGTATGGCGTCGACGCTCGGGCGCACGCCGAAGGTGTTAAGCTTAGGGTCAACGTTGTACACGCCGTCGAGCAGGAAATTGTTGCTGTCTTCGCGCGCGCCGTTGACGCTGAAAGCAAAATCTCCGCGCACAGAGCCCGCAGACCCTTGCGCCGCCGGCACAGCGCCCGGCACAAGCAGACTCAGCTCGTAAAAGTTTCGCCCGTCCAGGGGGAGTCCAACGACCTGACGATTCTCAATCACCGTGCCCGTCGCCGCAGAATCTTTGTTGAGCTGTGGAAGCTGGTCTGTGATCGTGACGGTTTCTACGGGGAGCGGCCCGACTTCGAGCGCGACATCGATTCGCTGAACCTGATTGACCTGAAGCTCAAATTCCCTGCTGTACGTTCCGTAGCCCGTCGATTCGACCTCCAAACGGTATGTACCGGGCGGAAGCTGCGAGACGATGAACTCTCCTTCAGTACCGCTGTTGATGCTGCGCGTCTCATTCGTTCCCGTGTGAACAAGACGAATCGCTGCTCCGGCGACCTCGCGCCCCGTCACATTGCTCACGCGGCCTCTGACGGTCGCCAGATGAGACTGCGCAACAACCGAAGATGAAAAGAGTAGGACTAAAAATATGAGCATGAGGGGAGCGTTCGACTTCAAGATGAATTCTCCTTAAGAAGACCGGAATCAGCCTAAAAGCGCCGCCGCTTTTGTTTCCCGTATTATGACAGCCGTCCACACAGTCTGTTGTAAAAAACTGTAAAAGAAACGCGTCCGTTGTCAACTGTTTGTAAAAACGGGGCATCCGTTTCTATAAAAGGGCGAAACTAATTGTTAGAATGCGCAGTATTGATAATGTCAGTCCCGCATCTCGATTGGAGCAATCAAGTTTTATGTACCCTCTAAAAAATTCATCCCGGTCATTTCGTCGTACGCTCCTCCTTCTCTTTTTTACCTTTTGTTTCGCCGCCTCGTCCTCTGCGCAAACCACGCTGAGCACAATCACCGGAGAGATCAAAGACGCCAACGGTGCGAGCGTCGCCGGGGCGCAGGTCACGGCGCGTAATCTCGAAACAGGGCTTGTGCGCACAACCATAAGTACGGACGACGGGCGGTTTGTGTTTCCCGGATTACCCCTGGGCGGTTATGAGATCAGCGCCGAGCGCGCAGGGTTTCAAAGACTGATTCACAGGGATGTAAATCTGACCGTCGGCGAGACTCTCTACATCAGCCTCCTGATGCAGGTGGCAGAACTCACGGCGGACGTGGAAGTCACAGGGGGCGAAGCGCTCGTCAATACGCAGTCTCAGGAACTGAGCTATCTGGTCAACGAAAGAGCGATCAAAGAGCTTCCGCTCAACGGCAGAAATTATACTGACCTCGCCGTGCTTCAACCCGGAGTGATTCCCTTTCCGCATCGCGACGGCGGCTCTGTCGTGGCACACGGGCTGGGCATGAGCATCAACGGGCAGGACCCGCGCTCGAATGTGTATCTGCTGGACGGCACTGTCCAGAACGATATTACCAACGGCCCTGCCGGAAGCGCAGCGGGCACGGCGCTCGGTCTGGAAACGATTCGCGAATTTCGCGTCGAGACGAACGCTTACTCGGCGGAGTATGGCCGCAATTCCGGCGGGCAGGTCAACGTCATCAGCAAATCAGGGACGAACCAGTTTCAGGGAAGCCTTTTCCATTTTCATCGCAACGATAATCTTGACGCGAGGAACTTCTTCGATTCGGGCAGAAAGCCTGAGTTCAAGCGCAACCAGTTCGGCGGAAGTCTGGGCGGGCCAATCAAGCGAGACAAGATTTTTTTCTTCTTCGGCTATGAAGGACTGCGAGAAAATCTTGGCCGAACGATCTCGACGGTCGTGCCGGACGAGAATGCGCGTCGTGGAATTATTCCGGGCGGGTCGGTCGTGGTCAATCCCTTGGTGCAGCCTTACCTAGACGAATTTCCGTTGCCGAACGGGCCGAACCTGGGCGGCGGGTTGGCCCAGTACAGCTTCGGATTCAACCAGCAGCTCAATCAGGACTTCACTCAATTCAGGATTGACTATAACCGCAGCGTGCGCGACCAGTTCTTCGCGCGCTACACCTTTGACGATGCCGATCAAAGGCTGCCGACGGACTTCCCGCAATTCCCACGCACGTTTATCTCGCGCAACCAGTTCTTTACGGGCGAGTATCGCCAAACATTAACGGCGCGCACGCTCAACACTTTTCGCATCAGCTACAGCCGCACGCGCATAGGGCAGGACATCGAAGCAAACCTGACGCAAAGCTTGCAGCCCTTCGTGCCCGGACGCGATCTCGTCGGCGATATAGACATCGGCGGCATTCCGCGCTTTGGCCCACAGTCTTCGGCCAACCTTCGACTGACGCAGAATGTTTACAGCTTCGAGTACGGCCTGATTCACAGTCGCGGCAATCACCTGATCAAAGCGGGCGCGCTCGTAGAGCATTACCGCGACAACATGTATAACCCGACGTTTAGTCTGGGCATCTTTACCTTTCCGGGCCTGCGCGACTTTCTCCTTAATCGCCCGCAGCGCTTTATTGGATTGACGCCCGAAGGCGTGTTTGATCGTCACTGGCGCTTTACGCTCTTCGGCTTCTACGCGCAGGACACCTGGAGGGCGACAGAGCGCTTGAGTCTCAATCTGGGTGTGCGCTACGAGGTCTCTACGCTCCCCTTGGACACGAACGGCTACGATTCGGCTCTACCAAATCTGCTTGATCGCGTGCCGACGGTTGGCCCGCTCTACAGAAATCCAACTTTCAAAAACATCTCACCGCGCGTGGGCTTCGCCTGGGATGTCTTCGGCGATGGAAGAACGAGCGTGCGCGGCGGTTACGGAATATACTTCAACACGAACAACCAGCAGAACCTGATCGTGACCGTGACCAATCCGCCCTTTACGCCGCGCCCCGTCGTGAACAATCCGACTTTTCCCGTCCCGTCTTTCGCAGGCTCTCTCTCCGTGCGCCCCGTTCAATTCGATCTGGACAATCCTTACGTGCAGGTCTGGAATCTGAACGTGCAGCGCGAGCTTTGGTTCGACACTATCCTGACCTTCGGTTATGCAGGCTCGCGCGGCGTGCATCTGCTCAGAAGCGGCGACGTGAATGTGCCGACTCCGCAGCTTCGCGCAGACGGTACGATCTTTTACCCGCCGGGTCAGGCGCGTCCCAATACAGCGTTCACGGCGATTGAACTCAAGAGTAGCGACGGCGACTCATGGTACAACGCGATGATTCTGGAAGTGAGAAAGCGTCTGAGTCGAGGCTTGAGCGCACAGTTGTCCTACACGCTGTCGCGCAATATTGATACGACGCAGGCTTCGACTTTCTTCTCCGATGCGACCAACGGCACGACCTCTGCTTTCCCGGAGCCCTTCGGCATCGAGTACAACAAGGGGCTGGCCGACTATCACGCCAAGCACAATCTGGTCGCCAACTTTATCTGGGACATCCCGTTCGCCAGAAATCTGAAAGGAGTTGCGGGCAAGCTTCTTCACGGATGGCAGATGGCAGGCATCGCGCAGATGCGCAGCGGCAATCCCTTAACGGTCTTCGTGCAGCGCAACCGCTCGCGCTCGCAGTGGTCGCCCTCTCTCGGGCCTGGCATCGGACAGGATCGCGCGAGTTTTGCGCCGGGCTTTACGCATGAGACAGCGGTCACTGGTAACCCCAACAGTTATTTCAATCCGGCGGCATTCGTGCTTCAGCCAGCCGGACAGCTAGGCAACGTCGGGCGCGGCTCGCTGATTGGCCCAAACTTGCGCACCTTTGATCTGGCGTTGATTAAGAACACGCGCTGGGCCCGTCTGGGCGAGAACACCAACATTCAGCTTCGCGTCGAAGCATTTAATCTCTTCAACCGAACCAATTTCGGGCCGCCGCTCTTAACGGCCTTTACGGGCGCGGCGGACAACGAACAACCCGTCTCGACGTTCGGCTTGATACGCTCGACCATTACATCTTCCAGACAGATTCAACTCGGTCTGAAAGTTACATTTTGAGCAATAAGTAATCAGCAGTCAGTAGTCAGTAATCAGTTAAACCAAAAACTGAGAGCTACCTACTATTATGACCGCAACTGCTTGCTGACTGCTGATTATTGAATACTGATTACTTCTTAACAGGAGACCTTCGATGACCTGGATCATCTTCGCTCTGCTGGCGGCGCTTTCGTGGGGATTGTATGGGCCTGCGCTTCATCGCGGGCAGGTTGCGCTTGGCAGCCCCCTTCGCGCGCTGCTGTGCGTCGGCATCGCATACTTTCTGATCGGAGTTTTAGTCCCTCTGGTCGGCCTCTGGTATCAGGGAGAGTTGGGCGGGTTTACGATGAAAGGCTCGCTGGCGGCGACTGCGGGCGGAGCGCTCGGCGCGGCGGGCGCAATCTGTATCATCTACGCATTCCGTGCGGGAGGGCTGCCCACTTATGTCATGCCCTTGGTGTTCGCGGGCGCGCCGCTCGTCAACGTGCTCTTTTCCATCTGGCTTCATCCTCCGAAGACCGCACCCAATCCTTTGCTCTACCTGGGCTTCGTTCTGGCGTCGCTCGGCGCAGGCTTAGTTCTATACTTCAAGCCGCAATCTTAAGAGCATGTACTTTCACTCTGCGCGTAGAGCTGCGAGCAAGGGGGAGCGTATCGCAACCATCGCCGCGAGTAGAGACGCGGCGAGTCCCGCTGCTAAAACGCCCAGCAGCAGCAATCCAAGAGAGACGGTCGGCAACTGGCCGCCACGTGAAAAGATGACGGGCGAGATCGCCAGCAACGCGCAGGCAAAGCCCGTCAACAATCCGCAGAAAAGCAGAAAGGCATTCTCCGCCACAATCATCGTGGAGAAGTGCGCGCTGTTGTAGCCGACTGCGCGAAGCAGCGCCAGCTCGCTTCTACGCTCCAACACATTCCTTAACAGCACTGCCCCCAGCCCGAGCGTGCCGAGCACGAGTCCCAATCCGCCCAACATCTGAAAGGTTGAGATAAAAGTGTTCTCGACCCTGTGAAAACTTGCCAGCCGCTCGCCGGTTTCGACCACATCAAAACCGTAATCAGAGAGACTCTCTTCCAACGTGGCGGCAATTCGATTTGAGTCGCTCACTTCAGATGTGTCTAAGAGAAAGAAGCGGTAGCCCTCCTGCTCCGGGAAGAGCCGTAGAAAATTGCTCTCCGACATCAAAAGTTCGCTCTGAAAAATTGAGTCCGACAGCACTGCGACGATGCGCAGGCGTTGTGCCGGTTTACCATCGCCTTCGTCAAGCGAGAGCACATCGCCCAATTTGAGATGCAGAACGTAGGTGAGCGAATTCGCGTCGGCGATGACAGGAATCGCTCCGTCAACAGTCTCTTTATTCAAAAGCAGCCAGGGGTTGCTCTTCTCTTCTGGTGTCTGGGCCAGAGCGTCTTGAAATGAGAAGCGACCGCTCCGAAGGAAATCGTCCGTCGGTGCAATGACTTTCGGATTGCGCGGCTGGTAAAGATTAAGACAACTCGCATCGTCTCCCGGACGGACGCGAAAGCGCGTGAACGCGATTCGCTCTAGCGCCGCCGCCCCATCATCACCTGTCATAAGATTCAAAGCTTCTCTTCCTTCCGGCGTGTTCGGATCGTGGACTAAAGGAAGAAGAGATTCGGCGAGGAGTGGATAGCCACCGCTTCCCGATTTTTTATCCTGAGCGCTCCTTTTGTCGTCGCGCCTGAACGCATCAACAGAGACGATGATAAAAGCGGCAGAGGCGATCAAAGCGATGCAGAGAATGCTTCTTCCGGGACGATGCGTCGCATTGCGAAAGCCCAGCCGAGAGACAGACCACCAGCCACGTCCTTGAATTAAACGCTTCCCCTTGCGCCTCAACCACAGCGATTGATAACAGAGCAACGCCACGAGGAGCGCCGTCCCACCGCCAAAGAACGCCGCCGCCTGCCCGATCAAATTCATCACAGCAGCCAGCAGCAAAGCCAATCCGAGCACAGTGAAGATTAAGCCTGCGCGCGACGCATTGAAGAGACCGGAAGATAAAGTTGCGCCAAGGCCGCGCCCCCGCTCGCTCTTTATTCTTGCTTCGTGCGCTTGCACTGTCTCTACGCTCTTGCTCAGCGTGCCTGTCAGAAGGCTTCGCGTTGAGACGGAGGCCATACGTCTTAAAGTCCATACGATGCAGAGAGAGGCTGCAACGAGGCCGCCCAGAGAACCGAGCAGGAGCGATGAGGGCGAGACGTGAAGGCCGAGCATGGTCGTCCCCGTCGCGCCGACCCACCATGTGCGCAAGCCCTTCATCATCAGGCTGCCGTAAGCGAGCGCGCCCGCCAGCCCGAGCAGTGTTCCGGTTGTGGCGAGTAGAACGCCTTCCGTCAAAAAGAGCGCGCGAATCTTTGCGGCGGGAAAACCAATCGCCTGTAATGTGCCGATCTCACGCAGCCTCTGCTCCACGCCCAAGCGGAAAAAGAGCGCGGCCAGCAGCAGAGCCGATGCGACCAGAAAGAAACTGAAATAGAGAAAGTATTCTCCGAAATCCGTCGTCCCGCGCGAAGCCTCAAGGCCCTGCGCTCTGGCCGGATAAACGACTATCTCAATCTGCGCCGGATCAATCGCTTCTCTCAGGCTCAAACTGTAAGCCGCAAGCGATGCTTGAAGCTCTGCGCCTGCGAGAGGTTTGAGCCTTATCGAAGTCAGCTTACCGAAACGTGATTGCCAGAGTTCCTGTCCTTTGGCGAGCGGAATAAAAGCTTTCGGCGTGGTGCGATATTGATCCCAGTAATCCTCGTCACGCTCCTGTATGCGCGTTAGATCGACGGGGAACGGTGGGTCCCAGTCCGAAAGACTCTCTGCGCCGGTGATGCCCGGATACTCCGGCACTAAATTTCTATCCGCCGCCAAGTCTTTGATCGGCACAACGCCAGCCAATTGAAACTGCGCCTCTCTGGTCAACAGGCGTCCCCCCTCCTGCCAAAGATAGTATTGGAGCGTGACGGTCTCGCCCGACCGGATTTCCAATTCGCGCGCAGCCCACTCATTTAAGAGGATGGGAGAAAGTTGCGAGGTTGATACGTTGTCGGGAGGTGAAGCGGCGTCATTCGATCTCGATTGAAGAGCAGAGGCTTGAGCTGACTGAGCGCGTCGCAATCCCTCGAAACTCTCATCATCTATGGCTGTGATGATTGAATACGGTAACTCTCTTTGCCCCGCGCGAATCGTGTTGGCCAGATATGAGCTGACGGGAGAGACGCGAAAGTTTAACGCGGCAGCCGTCTGACGCGCCGTCTCAGCCAGCGCATCGTTAATGATCGCGCTCTCCGTCTCAAGTGCAATCTGTCCCTGCTCTGAAAGAGCGCGCAGACGGATTCCCATATCTTCGAGCGAGATTTTGTCCTTCAAGATTTTTTGAAGGAGAACGTTTTTCGCTTGCGTCGGAGGTGTGCCCGTATCTTCTTTCGCAGCTTGAACCGATACGAGTAAGGTGTTGACTCTGCCGTCCTGTTCCAACTCCTTTTGTAACAGTCGGAGCGGAACAAAAACGGCTCGCATCTCCGTCTGTTGAGGACGCACTGAGAATTCGCCCATCTCGTTTGCGCCGAGCGCCCCGCGCACGGACAGACGGACGGTGCGCCCAAGATCATCCTTTCGCCCGTGTAAAGATTCGGCGGGGATTGTCGAAGGCTTCTCGACGCGGAGCAGGAGCACATCTCCTGCTTTGATTCCAAGCTCGCGGGACAGGCTCTCGCTTAAAAGAGTTTCACGATGCTGTGGCGCAGTGACGCCCTCTCGTTCATGAAATTTCCAGAACCGCTCGTCCACGCCATAGACCTGAACGCCAGCGCCACGTCGCCCGCTCTCTTCGTGCGTGACGCTCCCACTGAGCACGATCATTGGGCACACGCCGTTGAACCCGTTGGAAGCAAACTGTTCGTGTGATTGAATCTCAACGGCGAGCTGTTCGCGGAAGAATGTAGAGGCCGTAGAAATAACGTGGTCTGCGCGTCCGAGTCGCAGAAGAAAAATGTCGCGCAGGCTGGCGCGCACGCTCTCGCCCACCAGCAGTGCGCCGACGAGCACCGCGACTGCTATGGCGACTCCGAAGATGACGGCCAGATTTGTGCGCCAGTAATAGGCCAGATTTCGTTTGAGGAGAATTCGGGCTCGCATCACACACGTTCTAAACTCTGTTCGCTCATCTCGAACCGAATGGGAAATCGCGCCGCCAGTTCCGCGCTGTGCGTGACCACGATGAGAATCGTTTCCTGTCGACGGTGCAGCTCAAACAGGAGTGCAGCCACCGTGTCAGCCGATTTATGATCCAGGTTTCCCGTCGGCTCATCGCACAACAGCAGGAGCGGCTTCATAATCATGGCGCGGGCCAGCGCAACGCGCTGTTTCTCGCCGCCGGATAGTTCTGCCGGACGATGCGCGGTTCTTTCAGCGAGCCCCACTTCGTCAAGCAAATGGCGCGCACGCTCTCGCGCATCATCGCCGTTTAATTCGGAGACGAGTGTGGGCGTCAGGACGTTTTCGATGACGTTGCACTGCGGAAGCAAACAGTGATCTTGAAAGACGAAGCCGACGGCACGGTTTCTAAAGGCAGCGAGTTCGGTCGCCTTCAACTCGAAGGGATTTTGACCGTCGAGTCGGACTGTTCCTGACGAGGGTGGCTCAAGCGCTCCGAGGATGTAGAGCAGCGTCGATTTGCCGCTCCCGGATGGGCCCATGATCGAAACGGCGTCGCCGCGCTTCAAAGAGAAAGAGACGTTTGAGAGAATCTGTAAAGCGCCCTGCGGTGTCGGATATTCCTTTGACAGATTAGCGACTTCAAGCAAACTGGAAAACCTCCCCCGTGGCAACTTTTAAGCCGCGCCAGCGCGTATAGCTTCGCTAGCGTCCGGCGCGGCTTTCTTCAAAGGACTGCTGTAAACTTCAAGCGCACGCTCGGCCATACGCGCCACACTGTAATGCTCGCGCACTTTGCGATAGCCATTACGGCCTAACTCTTCGGCAAGCTGCGGATTCTTATAAAGCGTGTAGATTCCTTCGGCCAGAGACGCGGCATCGTCGGGCTCTGTGAGCAGGCCGCCCTCTGTTTTTTCTATGATCTCCGTGAATGCGCCGCGACGCGGTTGAACGACCGCGATGCCGCAGGCCATCGCTTCAAGCAGAAAGATTCCCTTCGGCTCGTCGTAAGTCGCGGGCACTGAAAGCACAGAGAGCTTGCGCAGGAATTCTATCTTCTCCTGACGATCCAGGACGCCCCTGTAATGAAACTCTTCCGCGAAGCCCCACTCACGCATCTTCTGCTCGACGCCTTTCAGATAACCCTCGTGCTCAGAGCCCAGATAGCCTGCGACCTCCAAACGGGCTGAGCCGAAATCGCTTCGCTCGCGCAAGTGCTTATAAGCTTCGATAAGCACGTGCAAACCCTTTTCCGGAGCGATGCGCGCGAAGTATCCGACAGTGAAAGGCTCTGCGTTTGAACGTTCCAGCGCTTCGTAGCCTTCGAGGTTAATCCCCAGCGGGACGACGCGCATCTTCTCTTCAGGGATGTCGAGATAGCGCGGCATGAACTCGGCGTAGTAACGGCTGACGGCGATAAAGAGATCGACGTACTTGACATTCTCTCGAATCAAGGCGAGAGACTGGCTGCGGTACGGCTCATGTAAGCCTTCAAGAAACAGGTCTTCGCCCTGAAGCGTACAGACGACTGGGCGCTTCAGGGCCTCTTTGAGAGGCTTCGCCAGTCCGATCAAAAGCGTGTAGGGAAGACTGATGACATCCGGCGGCGGCTCGCCCGCAAGCCAGTCGAGCATCTTCTGTAACTCTTTACGCTGGTTTCCCTCTTCACCTTTGAGCATCGAGACGGTCAACTCTCCCAGGAGCTTCGGGTTGGTCGGAATAGAGCTGCGCGATGCCAGCCTTAAGGCCCACGCGGAATCCCACAGACGATCAAGCACGCGCGGGGTCTGACGAAAAAGCTTGAGGTGCTGTTGAAGATAGACGCTGATGCCGCCGAAGAAGACTTTGTCTTTCCGGCTGACGTTCCGTTCATCCGTGAGGGTGGGCGTGTAGATGGGAACGAGCGTGACATCATGGCCGCGCGCGATCATCTCCGCCGCGAGAGCGTTGTCGCGCAGGCAGCTCCCGCAATACATATTCGCGGCTCCGGCTGTGATGTAAAGAACCTTCATGCTCTCTTTAGGCGACCGCTGCGGCGCGCTGAAAAGCGCGGCGCGCGTACAGGTGCTCGAACATATTCCCTTCGTGCGGTTGATCCCAACCGATTTGATTCGTCGGCACAGGGCCGATGTTTAAGCGATCAACGTTGGAAGACGAGACGAGCTTTTGAATCAGCTTCGCGTCGGAAGTTATCGCAGTCACCACCAGGCTTGGGCCAAGGGCTCCCGGAATCTCTTCCTCGCGGACTTGAACAACGCTGGCGAATGGAAAGAGATACTCACGATTCGCCAGCGGGTGCTGCGGCATCTCGCACAGCACAACGGTCGGCAGAAGGTATGCGCAACCCTGCCAGCTCACAAGCCGCTCGCCCGTTCTGTACAAGGCCGTCACATCGCGCGCGCCGGATTCTTCAAGAGCAAGGTCAATATTATTTGAGATGCGCGCGGCGACAGATTCGTCCGCGAAGGGAGCGAGCAAGGCATTTTCATCTTCCGCATCACGCGGGACGAGCTGCGCGAGTCTTTCCGAGAGCGCGCGTGCGATCTCTTCAGCATGTCTCGAAACCCATACGCTTGAGGCGTTGATGCAGGAGCGTCCGCTGTTCTCCGCTATCGAAGCGACCATTACATCCAGATATTTCTCCCACTCGTCAACACGGTCGTCGCCGATGATGATCTTGCTATATCCTGGCCCATGAACCTCAACGCGTGGATCGTCTCGCCATACGCCGGTCGTGCTCTCATCGCCGAAGATCATCCCGCGACCGGTGCTTCGCAGTATCTCGCCTGCTCCGGGATGATCTGTCGGATAAAAGCTGAACGCTTCGGGTGGCGCACCCGCGCGTATGAGCGATTGAATAACACGATACGGCGTCCAGGGCTCGCTGCTTCCGGGTTTGAGGACGAGCGGAATCTTTAAAGCCACGGCGGGCATCCACAGCGTATGCACGCCCGGCGAGTTATTCGGCAACACAACTCCGAGCGATTGTGTACGTGGGAAGAAACTCAAAGCATGTCCGTTTAGCTCTCCGAATCCTTCATCGAGTATGGAAAGATCAATCCCGCGTGTGAGCCCCTTGAGAACCTGCTCCATCTCAGCGAGCACACCGCGTATCTTCAGCATGTTTCTTCTCACCAGAGGATGCGGCAGAGCGGTCGTCGCCGAAACCTGCCGCACGTAATCCTCCGGCGTCTGAGAGTCCTCGCCCAGAGGAAGCTCATCCTGCATAAAATGCTCAGCCGCACGCGCACAGATTTTCAACAAATCCGCACAGGAAAATCCCTTGAGCGCCAAGCAAGCCCTCTCCTGCTCAAGTAAATCTCGTCGGATCAAGCCCACGTTGGCCTGACTGACCTCGACGAACAACTCACGAGTCCGGTGATGCGGCACACGCGCCACATCTAAACTTTTGTACGGCTCGCCCTTGCGTAAGATGGGTATGTGAAGCACCTTCATATTTTGGATTTTAGATTTTGGATTTTAGATTAACACTTCGAGAGATTTGAATTTTGGAATCCGAGCTTTCAAGCTCCAAGAGCCCGCCAATCCAAAATCCAAAATCTAAAATCCAAAATGTCAATAGACTCCTTCGACCACGGTCGATTGTAGTCTTGAGAAGGGGCGGACGTTACGCACTCCGTCCCAGGGATAAAGGCTGTACGGCGGCTCTCTTTCGGCCTCGTCGCGTTCGAGAAAACGAGGCATGAAAAATTCGCGCGTGAGCGTCGTCAAACAAACCCTGCCCGTTTGGCCGTACTCGACGATTTTTTCAGGGTCGTCCGCGTCAACCACTTCGATCATCGCGCGCGGTGCGGGCGGGTAATAGATGATGTCGTAGCTGTCTTCCGCACGACGTGGCTTGTGAACGGCCAGACCCATCAGAGTATTGCCGTAGGTCGGGGCGAAGTAAGCGCCTTCGAGCAGCTCTTCGACGGCGAAGCGATGAAACTGCGGAGTCATCTCCGTACCGCCGCAGAAGACTCCTGTGATGCCCGCCTTCTTCAACGAAATCTTTTCGCAGAGCGCTTCGAGCAGCTTGGGCGTGGTAAAGAGACAGCGAATGTTATCGTGCGCGCGAAGCAACGTGAGTCCCTGCTCGACGACGTGCTGCTTGTACTGCTCTGCCATCTTCGGTTGGCCCATCTTGAGCAGCTTAATGACCCAGCGCGGGTCCAGGTCGATCATAAAGCAGATGCCGCCGCGATACTGCGCCAGGTGCTCGACGGCAAGACGCAGACGGCGTGGGCCCGAAGGCCCTAGCATCAGCCAGTCAGCGCCCGGCGGGAATGATTCATCTGGAAGCGTGCGGCTGAAGGCTTCGTAATCAATGCGGAAATCTTCTATGCTGATGCGGGATTTCGGAACGCCTGTGCTTCCGCCCGTCTCGAAAACATAGACGGGCTTTCCCTCATAGGCGCGCGGAACCCACCTGCGCACAGGCCCGCCTCTGAGCCAATCGTCCTGAAAAAATCCGAAGCGAGCGAGATCACGAAATGTTTGTATCTCGCTCTGCGGATTCCAGGAAAGCGTCTTCGCAAACTCAAGCCAGAAGGGAGTGCCCGTCTGCGGGTCGAAGTGCCAGCGGACGATTTCGCGCACCCAGGCGTCGAGCGCCGCGCCGGACTTTTCTATATCTGCGTAAAGGTTCGTTTCCAGAGCATCCATCTTTTAAGTTCGGAGATTATAGAGTAGCGTTTTTAATCGCAACCTTTATACTCATAAAAGCGCGGGCCAGTTGTAAAAAGTTCTTTACTTCTCCTCGTTCGGTCAAGGCATGCGGGCTCATGTGCGCGTCCACCGAAGCAATCGGAGTGTAGCGAACATAGAGAACGTCCGAGACCTGCGATGAGCTTTGATTATTGATTCGTATCGCTGATGGGGCACGCGCGAGCGCGTTCCAGGAGCAGTTCGCGCTCGCGTGCATTTCGTGTGAGCGTGGCCGCGCGCTCGAACTCCGTGCGCGCCTCGTCGAAGCGACCGAGCTTTGACAGAAGGTCGCCGCGCACGCTAGGCAAGAGGTGATAGCCCTTGAGCGAAGGCTCTTCGGTCAACATATCCACCAGCTCGAGGCCCGCCTGTGGGCCGAACGCCATCGAGATGGCGACCGCACGATTCAACTCCACGACGGGCGAGGGCGCAAGCTGTGCGAGCGCGTCGTAGAGCGCCGCGATGCGCTCCCAATCCGTCTCCTCAGGCTGGCGCGCTCGCGCGTGACACGCGGTAATCGCCGCCTGTAGCGCATATGGCCCAAGCGCGCCGCCCATACCCTCTGCGCGCTCAAGGGCGGCGAGACCACGGCGTATCAGAAGTTGATCCCAGCGCCCGCGATTTTGATCCAGCAGCAGGACGGGCTCTCCCGCTGGGCCCACTCGCGCTCGTAATCGTGACGCCTGTATCTCCATCAGCGCGACGAGGCCGTGAACCTCCGGCTCTGTCGGCATCAACTCCGCGAGGATACGGCCAAGACGCAGCGCATCTTCGCAGAGCGAGGGCCGCATCCAGTCATCGCCAGAGGTCGCAGAGTAGCCCTCGTTAAAGATAAGGTAGATAACTTCGAGCACAGAGGAGAGGCGGGCGGCCAGCTCTGCGCCGCGCGGCACTTCGAAAGGAACGTGCGCCTCGCTGAGCGTTCGCTTGGCACGAACGATGCGCTGGGCCACCGTTGACTCCGGGACGAGAAACGCACGCGCTATCTCGTCTGTCGTCAGCCCCCCGAGCAGGCGAAGGGTGAGCGCCACGCGCGCCTCCGTGGACAGCACAGGATGGCAGGCCGTGAAGACCAGCCGCAGGAGGTCGTCGCCGATGTCGTTGTCAAGGGCTGCGTCGAAGTCTGGCACAGTCATCTCCCTTGCCTCCAACTCGCGACCCAGCTCCTCGTGTTTGCGGTCGAGCAGCTTTCTTCGACGAAGCTGGTCGATGGCGCGATGCTTGGCGGCGGCCATCAGCCAAGCGCCCGGATTATCGGGGACGCCTGACTGCGGCCACTGCTCAAGCGCCGCGACGAGAGCGTCCTGGGCCAACTCCTCCGCCAGGCCAACGTCGCGCACGAGGCGCGCCAGTCCGGCGATGAGCTTCGCAGACTCTATTCTCCAGACCGCGTCGATCACGCGATGTGTATCGGAACTCATCAAGTCAATCGATTAAAGCCCCGGCCTCGCTTAACTAAAGCCGGGGCTCGTTAAGCGAGGCCGGGCTCACTCTTGTTACTGCTGCTTCTCGGTTATCTGCGCGCGCAGGCGCTCCTCCTGCTCTCTCAGTTCCGGAGTGAGATTGTCGCCGAAGTCTTCTGCCTCGAAGACCTGTCGAATCTCGACCTCCGTCCCGCCGTCGAACGGAGCGCGTTTGAGCCATTCAATCGCCTCCTCTTTAGATTTTACCTGCCACAGCCAGAAGCCTGCGACCAGCTCCTTCGTCTCGGAGAATGGGCCGTCGATCACTGTTCGCTTAGAGCCCTCGAACTTGACGCGCGCGCCCTTAGAGCTTGGCTGAAGTCCCTCGCCCGCGAGCATCACTCCGGCTTTGACCAGCTCCTCGTTGAACTTACCCATCTCGGCCAGTATATTCTGATCGGGAAGAACGCCCGCCTCTGAATCCTTGTTGGCTTTGACGATAATCATAAATCGCATCTTTTTTTATCTCCTCAAAATAGTTTTATCTTCTGAGCAGTGCTTGAGGGCCGTTCAGACCGTCCTCAACTTGCTCTCTACTTACACGTCGAACGAGGGGCAGCCGGATCGACAAGTGTAGTAACTTTTTTTGAAATATTTGTGAAGCGTCGCGGATGCCTTCACTTTTCCGGCCCCCGTTTGACAGAATGCGCGACTATTGACCGGAAAACGAAGAGGCGCGAAGCCGATCCGGGCCGCTGCGCTTATTCGCTTTTACGCCATAAGTCGATGCCCTCAAGCGCGACGGCTCGCATGAAACATTTCGCAAACGCGCCACATATATAGATAGAAAAAGATGCAGGGCATGACCACCACCCCTATTTGTCGTATGATTGCACTCGGTAATACAACAAATAGGGTTATATCATCGGAAGCGTCCGCAAGGACATGCCCGCTCCTGTAGATTAAGTTTTACGGGGCGGATTTGAGGGCTGTAATTTCAGCCCGGAGGAGGAGACGAAAATGGCCGGAGCCAGAAAATGCGAGGGGGAATGGCGCATAGAGCTGACGTTTGACGTGTCCAATAAAAGGGAAAAGGGCCGCATGACTATTGGGCCCGAAGACGGTGATGGCAATTTCGACGGCGAGCACGTGGATGAAGGTAACTCCACGAAGAAAAAGCTTCGCAAAGGGAAGTGCAAGAGCAACAAGATTCATTTTGAAAGAGATCACAAAGACGGCGGAGAGATCGTCCACGACGGAGACGTAACCGGTGATCGCGAAATGAGTGGCACTTTCAGCATTGACGAGGCTGTTTCCCGACGCGACTCGAAAGATTACGGCTCAAAGCAGGGCGGCAAGGATAAGGAAAAGGTCAAGAAGAAGGACGCTGGAGATACCGGCACATGGACGGGAGTCAAGGAAGGGCTTTAACTGATTCTGTGAGCGCCCGAGGTTGGTCGAATTGCTTATGAGGCGCGCAAGACATCCCGCAGTCAAAGAGCAGATACCTCGCGCAAGTACTTGCATGAGACATCTGCTCTTTGCTTTTTGACTTGGACCTCGTCCATCGAAAAACATTCGTCGACAGTTCCTGACTCCATCTCACAGGCGCTCTCGCCAAGCCGCATCCTGCCGGACCATGATTTCGGGAAACGGCGTTGACTTAGTTGTTTATTAGCCGTTAGAATTTCGCCCGAACTGTGGACGTTGATTTTGGGGACGGCCTTTACTTTTGAGCACTGGCCCGTGTGTCAACCCGAGTGGCACACCTGATTCCCCACGCACGGCAGCCCGACTCGTTACCATTCTAAGTACTGGAACTAAAAGCGTCGATATAGCGTAGGCATCGCGCAGCGGTGTCTGCACTCAAGGGGTAATGCCTCTTCTGCGACTTCGCGCATTCCCCCCGCAGTGTTAAGCCCGCCACGTTGACTTAACGAGAGATAGTAAGACTATCGAAGCCTCGTTCTGTCAAATTTTCATCTGGTCACATCGCCCCCGAAATTATGCGCCTAACCCCGTTCACTTATCCGGTAATACTAAAATTCTCTAAGTCGCTCTCATCAGCATTGCTGATAGCTGTCGTCGTCGTCTCCCTGACACTCTGCGCGGCGGCAAGTCAGGACAGCACACCCACGCTCAAAGTCGGAGAGCCGTTTGAGAAGAATCTGGCCGGAGGACAAAGGGACAAATATCAGATTGGCGTAGAGGCCGGTCAATTTCTGCACGTCGTCGTCGAGCAGGAAGGCATTGACCTGCGTGTCAAGCTCAAGCTACCCGACGGACAAGAGATTGAGATTGATAATGCCTACAACATGCGAGGGCCGGAGGAGATTTCGATTGTCTCGAAGTCGTCAGGCATCTGCTCTTTGGAAGTCATCGCGCCGAACAAAGGAGTTGCCGACGGGAGCTACAAAATAAGAGTCTTGGCGCTGCGCGAGGCCACGGAAGCGGACACACGACGCGCCAGCGCCGCGCAAGCCTTAGCGTTGGCGATCAAAGCCGCATCCAAAGCGGCGTCCGGTGAAGAGTTGGACGAAGCCTCGAAAAAGCTGAACGCGGCGCTTGTCCTCTGGGAAGCGCTGGGCGATCAACGTGGCAAGGCTTACGCGCAGACGGCGGTCGGCCAGGCTTTTATGAAGATCGGCAAATTCGATGAGGCCGTCAAACTCTTCGACGCGGCGCGCGCGTTCTGGCGTGAGACGAACAGTCTCGCGGAGCAGGCTTATCTGTTCTCGGAAGCGGCGGGGGCGAATAGAAATCGCAGCAATTACCAGGAGGCCTGGGCGCGCTATACGGATGCGCTCAAACTCTATCGCGAGGCGGGAGACGTTTGGGGGCAGGCGTGGATTCTGAACAACATAGGCTTCGCTTATCACCGTAGCGGTCAGGCGAGCGTCGCGATGGATTATTACAAGCAGGCTTTGCCGCTCTGGCGGACGGCACGCGACCGCATGATGGAAGTCAACACGCTCAATAATATCGGTGGAGTGTATAACGACCTCGGTGATTTACAACAGGCTCTGATTTCGCATGAGGAAGTTCGGACGATCAGCGAAGAACTCGGCAACAAGTTCCTGCTCGCCAACTCTCTTAACAACATCGGTCTCATCTACGACATCTGGGGCGAATCGCAGACGGCTCTGACTCATTATGAAAAGGCGCTGGCGCTCTTTCGCGAGGAGAAAAGGCGAGACCGAGAAGCCGTAACGCTACACAACATCGGCATGGACTACGGAGCACTGGGCGATGCGCAAAGGGCGCTGGAATATCTGAACCAGTCACGCGAAATACAGAAGCAATTAAATCTCAACCTGGATCAGGCGACCACACTCACCTCGATTGGTCTGACATACAGTCAACAGAACGATCAACTGAAAGCCCTGGAATACTACAAGCTCGCGCTCCCGTTGCGCCTCAACAGCAAGGGCGAGTTGACAAATAAGCGCGGGCAGGCTTACACGCTCAACAACATAGGGCTCGCCCATGCCCTCTCCGGCGAGCCGCAAAAGGCGCTCGCAGTCTACGCGCAGGCTTTGACACTGCGTGAAGAGACGAACGACAGACGCGGGGCGGCGATCACACTAGACAAAATCGGGCAGGCGTATAGCATGCTGGGCGACCGCGCGAAGGCTTTGGAGAATTACGAGAAGGCTCTTTCCAGGTGGCAGTCAATCGGAGATCGTCACGGCGAGGCTTTAACGCTTTACGGTATCGCCCGCGCAGAGAGTGAGCTTGGCGACCTAACCGTCGCGCGCGAGACGATACACAAAGCAGTTTCCCTGGTTGAGTCGCTCCGCTCGAAATTATCCGGCCAGCAGCTTCGCACAACCTATCTGGCGACCAGGCAGAACTATTACGAATTAGAAGTTGACATCAACATGCGCCTGTACATGGCCGGAGGCGCGCAGCCGAAGGAGGAGTACGCCGCCGCCGCTCTTCAGTCGAGCGAGAAGGCGCGCGTGCGAAGTCTTCTGGACACTCTGGCAGAGGCGCAGGCAGAAATCTCTCTGCCGGGCGACCCGAAGCTGGTGCAAAAGGCCGACGAGTTGCAGCAGCAAATAGACGCGATGGCGGAGCAACTTCTATTCCTGCGCAACCGCAGTCGCACAGAGGACGCAAGCTTTGTCGCCAAGCGCATAGACGCGCTGACCGCAGAGTACGAGGACATTCAGACCAGGCTCAGAGCCAGCAACCCGCGTTACGCCGCGTTGACTCAGCCTCGACTGCTAGACCTCGCAGAGATTCGCAAACAACTGCTCGACGACAACACTCTGCTTTTGGAATATGCGCTCGGTGAAAAGCGCAGCTATCTCTGGGCCGTGACGCAGACCTCCGTCAAGGGCTTTCAGTTAAGCAACAGCGATGAGATAGAGAAGGCCGCGCGCCGTTTGAGAGAGTTGACGGTCGTCTGGCAGAACACACCCGAGAAGAACCCTTTGGGGTTTTCCGCGCGCGTGATAAAGGCACGCGATGAATACTGGCCGCAGGCCGAAGAACTGAGCCGCTTACTTCTGGGCCCAGTAGCAAAGCAACTGGGAACGAAACGGCTGCTCATCGTTCCAGATGGAATCCTTCATCTAGTTCCCTTCGGAGCGCTGCCCGCGCCCGCCCCGGATGGGCCAACGAACGCTGTCACGCGCGCCGTCTCAAAGAGATTGACGAAGACGCAACCCATACCGCTGGTCAACGAAGTGGTGGTCGTCCCGTCTGTTTCGACGCTCGCGCTTTTGAGAACGTATCGCCGCACGGTCGCGCCAAAGGCCGTCGCCGTTCTGGCCGACCCCGTCTTCGAAACGAACGACTCCCGCGTGCATTTCAAAGGAGAGCAAAACACGTCCGTCAGTGCCGCGCAATCATGGTCCAGGGATTTGAATCAGGCGATGAAAGACGTGTCCTCTGCTGTCACGACTGCGGGACTACCGCGTTTGCGTGCGACGGAGAAGGAGGCTTTGGAGATCATCGCCGCCACACCCGCCGGTGCAGGGATGAAAGCCACGGACTTCAAGGCCAATCGTGCGCTGGTGATGAGCGGAGAATTGTCGCACTACCGCATCCTTCATTTCGCCACACATGGGCTGCTCGACAGCGAGCGCCCGCACTTGTCCGGCATAGTGCTCTCGCTCGTTGACGAAGAAGGCCGTCGTCAAAACGGCTATCTGCGTTTGCAGGACATCTATACTCTCAAACTTCCGGCTGAGCTGGTCGTGCTGAGCGCTTGCGACACCGGGCTGGGTAAAGAGATCAAAGGCGAAGGACTGATCAGCCTGACGCGCGGTTTTATGCACGCGGGCGCGAGGCGCGTCGTCGCAAGTTTGTGGAAAGTGGATTCGGACGCAACCGCAGAGTTGATGAAAGATTTTTACCAGGCGCTTTTTAAGAAAGGATTGCCGCCCGCTGCGGCGCTGAAGTTCGCGCAGGGCGAAGTGCGTAAGAATAAGCAATGGAGCGACCCTTACTTTTGGGCCGGCTTCGTTTTTCAGGGAGAGTGGCAGTGGCAGTAGCAACTTAAGATGGTTGAATCTAATTCCCAGAGATACGATGTGCAGGGCTCGCCGAGTGGTCAACGGTCGCGCAAAAAAGACCTGGCTTTGACGCAGGCTGCCTTTGACGGTCTGCTCGCCTGGTTTGACTCGAATCGTGAGCAGGCCGGGAAAAAGTATGAGGATATTCGTCGCCGTCTCATCAAAATCTTTACTTCTCGCGGCTGCCTCGTCGCCGAAGAACTCGCCGACGAGACAATCAATCGCGTGGCCGGGAAGGTACACGAGTTGGCAGCGAATTATACTGGCGACCCCGCGCTCTATTTTTACGGCGTCGCCAAGAGAGTATTTCAAGAGTATTTGAAAAAAAGCGCGACGCCACCGCCTCCTCCTCCCGTCGAACTCCACGAAAACATCGAGCATGAGCATTTTTGCCTGGATAAGTGCATCGAGCGGCTCTCTGCGCAAAACCGCGACATCGTTTTGGGCTATTACAAAGAAGAAAGACAGGCGAAGATAGACTACCGCAAAATCATCGCCGAGAAGTTGGGTATCACCACTAGCGCCTTGAGGATACGAGCGCACAGAATCAGGCTGACCCTGCATGAATGTATAGTCAGATGCCTCAACGAAGCGGAAAATTGATGAAACGGGTCTGCCGAAAAGACAATATAGTTAATAGAGAGGCAGATATTTGCCTCTAAGCGGCTGACGAAGGAGGCGGGAGATCAACGAAAAAGCTTTAAAAGAGTATTTGTTGGGAGAGTTGCCCCCGGAAAAGCAGGAGCAAGTCGAAGAACTCCTGCTTACCCGCGAGGACTTTTTCGAAGAACTCTTAATTATCGAGGATGAGCTGGTCGACGATTATCTAAGGGATAAATTGTCTGCGGATGAGCAGAAGAATTTCCGGCACTATTTTTTATCCACCCCTGAGCGTTACGAAAAGCTCAGGGTCGCGCGCGCCTTTAAACGTTATCTGGACGAAAAGGTAGCAGCAGAAGCGACCGTCACCGAATTGAAGCCAGCATTAAAGCCCGCTTCGTGGTGGCGCGCCCTCCAAGGTTACTTGAGTTTTCCGCAGATGCGCTTGCTTGCGCCTGCCATGATTATCTTATTAATCGCCATCGCTCTCGGCGCTCTCTGGATTCTCAAAAACAAGCAGCCAGTCCAGATAGCAAGGGAAGAATCAAGCCCGCCACAGTTATCGCCGTCAACGGCTTCGATACCGCCAAACCGGAATATTCCGGAAGCAAAAGAAACGGGTCACACACCCGCAGAAACGGGTCGCACACCCACACAGGTGGCCGAAGGTGTAGCGCCTAACCGTAACGCCGCTACGGAGCAGCGCCCCGAAAGAGCTTTGCGCAACCCACCTGCGCGCACGCCAACTCTGGCCGTGACTCTCATCCCAGGAATGCTCAGGAGCGCGGGCTCTATGCAGGAGGTAAATCTGTCCAGGGGAGAAGAGCGTCTGCAATTAAAGCTCAGTCTGACAAGTGACGATTACAGGCAATACCGCGCCGTGCTGCAAACCGCCGGAGGGCGCAACATTCTCTCCAGAGACAATTTAAAGAGATCAGGCACTCCTCAAGGGCCAACCGTCATCGTCACCGTTCCCACAACTCTTCTCTCCCCCGGCGAGTACCGGCTGACGCTCAGCGGGGCGACGCCTGACAAGACTTTTGAGACCGCCGGGCAATACTATTTCAAGGTCAATAAAAATTAGCCCGAGCGCGGCGCATCGACGAAATCGTTGAGTGACACAAATTCGTCAAACAACCGGCACACTTTCTCAAGTTGACGCGCTTTGTCATTAGGGTTACTTTGTCGACGCAATAATTTTAGCAATTGATCGCAAAGTAATTGTAATGTTCGGTTAGTCCCCTTTTCCTTCCCCCTCACAATTTAGACCAGAGCAAAGAAGATGCAATCCACCTCGCCCCGGAACTACTTCCCGCAAAGTATTGGTGTCGCTCTGTGGGCTCGAAGTGCGAGTTGCGTCCTGTTCCCTCTCCGTCTCATCCCCTACCAGCTTCGGAAAAGAAGTAGCGTTTAATTAAACAGCCCCGTCGTCACCGGCAAGTGACGACGGGGCTGGTTTTGAAATACAACCTCCACACACGAAGTGCTAAGGATGCTTTCTGCACAAACTGCATCTTAGCGCAGAGTGCGTTGGTGGTTCAACAAAAAAGGAGCCATCTATGAACCGCGCTCGTGCTTTCACGCCAAGCCTCCGGCCCTTGGTCTATCTGACAATTTGTTGTGCGCTGATCGTAGCTCTTCAGAGCATCACCTTCGGACAGGAACAGAGCGGCACTTCCACACAGAATACCGGAACCGCACAGGCGACAACGGGCGCTCAAGAGACGACGGCGGCCGGAGACACACCGACCTCGTCACAGCCAGCAGCGGCTTCGGCGACGCCT